>JBKJQX010000224.1:0-128070 GCA_046594875.1 Vicinamibacterales bacterium | reverse complement strand
GGCGTCG
Source organism: Vicinamibacterales bacterium (assembly GCA_046594875.1). Lineage (GTDB taxonomy): Bacteria > Acidobacteriota > Vicinamibacteria > Vicinamibacterales > SCN-69-37 > SYFT01. The sequence continues at coordinate 128,063 of JBKJQX010000224.1, read as the reverse complement.
ACAACAAGATTCTCGCGCGGTACGCCCGCGGGCTGACGGTGCGCGACATCCAGGCGTTTCTGCACGAGATGTAATGCCGTCGAGGTGTCGCCCGATTTGATCAGCACCGTCACCGATGCGGTGCAGCAGGAAGTCCTCGCGTGGCAAGCGCGCCCGCTGGAGCCGATGTATCCGGTGGTGTTCTTCGATGCGCTGCGCGTCAAGATGCGCGACGAAGCGGTCGTGCAGAACAAGGCGGTCTATCTGGCCCTCGCGATCCTGCCGGATGGATCGCGCGACATTCCGGGGATCTGGATCGAGCAGACCGAAGGCGCCAAGTTTTGGATGAAGGTGTTTGCCGACCTGCAGACACGCGGCTGCCGCGACATCCTCATTGCGGTCACCGATGGACTCAAGGGGATCCCGGAGGCTCTTGAGGCGGTCTTTCCGCGGACCACCCTGCAGACGTGCGTCGTGCATCTGTTGCGGCACAGCCTGACCTATGCCGGGTGCTCGCTTTCCCACCGTCTTCGCGGCGTGGCGTCGTGCCTGGGTGCACGGCACTTCCGTTCTTCGCCTTCCCGCCCGACATTCGGCGCACACTCTACACGACGAACGCGCTCGAGAATGTGAATCGGCAGATCCGGAAGGTCACCAAGACACGCGGCCAATTCCCGAACGATGACGCCGCGCTCAAACTCATCTGGCTGGCTGTGCGAAATCTGACGGCGCGCTGGACGCGCGGCGAGCGCCCCGCGGCCCCCCCCACGCACTCTGCACAATTCAGACAATTTCCATCCCGAAATCGCACCATCCCCAATCCGACAATTCCTCAATCCCCCAATCCCACAATTCCCATCGTCAATCCAGAATCAGCAATCCAGCCAATCCCGATCCTCAATCCTCAATCCTCAATAGCGCTATTGCAGACAGCGCGGTGGTATTCTGACGTCCGCAATGGTGTTTCGCGGTCAGACGCTGGGCAAGTACAAGGTTATCGAGCCCCTGGGCAGTGGCGGATTTGCCACCGTTTATCTGGCAGAAGACACGTGGATCGACAAGCGGGTGGCACTCAAGGTGCCCCATCGCCAGAATCTGGACTTCGGCGAACTCCTGAAGGAACCGCGCCTGCTCGCGTCACTCGGGCATCCGAACATCGTCACCGTGATCACGGCGGAAAAACAGGACAACGTGTTCTTCATCGTCATGGAATACGTGCCGGGCGATACGCTGGAGACGATCATCATCGAGGGTGGCCCGCTCGAGATGATGCGCGCGCTCGACTACACGGCGCAGATTTGCAACGCGGTGGAACACGCGCACAAACACAACGTGCTGCATCGCGACCTGCGACCGGCCAACGTGTTTGTCACCGACAAGGGCCTGGTGAAGGTCGGCGACTTCGGGACGGCGCGCGTGATTGAACTGGCCGCGCACGGGACCACCGTGATCGGGAGCCCACCGTACATGGCGCCCGAACAGTTCGACGGCCGCGCGGTGTTTGCGTCGGACCTCTATTCGATTGGCGTGACGGCCTACCAGATGCTGACGGGCACGTTGCCCTACGACACCCCAGCCCCTGCCGACATTCCCAGACTCAAGCGCGGCGAACTTGTGACCTCGATGCGCACGCGCAACGCCGCCATTCCAAAGGCGATCGACGACATCGTCCTGAAAGCGCTGTCAGCCGACGTGGGGACGCGGTATCAACAGGCAGACGATTTGCTCAACGACCTGCTGAGCGCCCGCCGTGATCTGGTGCGGCGGCCGCCGCCGGTGGTGGCCACCGTCGCAGCCCCTGCCGGCGCGGGCGCGGAATCACGACCGGCACCCTTGCGGTCCGGTCCCACGCCCACGCGTCTTCGCACACGCGACGCGCCAGTCGCGCGGTTCTGCCGGCAGTGTCGGAAACCGCTGCCCGCACGTGGCACGTCGTGCCCCTTTTGTGGTGAAACGCAGTAGATCGTACTGATAAAATCAACGCGGGTTATAGAGGAGTCCAGCATGGCATTCAGCGGAACCGGCAAGGTATGGATGAACGGCACGCTGGTGGATTGGGCTGATGCCACGATGCATGTGGCGTCGCATATCATTCATTACGGGTCCGGCGTTTTTGAAGGCGCCCGCTGTTACAACACTCCCAAAGGATCCGCCTGCTTCCGCCTCGATGACCACATGCGACGCCTGTACGATTCGGCGCGCATCTACCGCATGCCGTACCATCTCGATCAGGCGGAACTGACCACCGCGGTGCTCGACACAATCAAGGCCAACGGTTTGGCGGCGTGTTACATCCGTCCCCTGATCTACCGCGGGTACAACGCGCTTGGTGTGAACCCGTTGCCCTGCCCCGTCGAAGCGTTGATTCTGGTCTGGGAATGGGGCGCCTACCTCGGTCCGGATGCCCTTGAAGCCGGCGTGGACGTGCGCGTCAGTTCCTGGACGCGAAGCGCGCCGAATACGTTTCCCACGATGGCCAAGTCGGTGGCCAACTACGCAAACTCGGGCCTCATCAAGATGGAGGCGATGGTGGAAGGGTACAGCGAGGGCATCGCACTCAATCCCGACGGTAACCTCAGCGAAGGCAGCGGCCAAAACCTGTTTGTGATTCACAGGGACATCATCTACACACCGCCGCTGTCTGCCTCCGTCCTGCCGGGTATTACGCGTGACACCATCATGTCCCTGGCCGGGGACATGGGCTTTGAAGTGAAAGAGCAGGATCTGCCGCGCGAGATGCTCTATGTGGCTGACGAGGTCTTTTTCTGCGGCACCGCCGCCGAGATTACGCCCATCCGTTCGGTGGACAAGATCACGGTGGGTTCCGGCAAACGCGGCCCCATCGCCACGGCGATTCAGCAGGCGTTCTTCGACTACATTAATGGGGCTGTCCCTGACCGTCACGGATGGCTGACCTACGTGGATATGCCTGTGGCCGCAGCGCGCTGAGCACACCATTGATGACCGTCGATCCTCTCGTTGCCATCGCGGTCGCCCGACAGGCGTCTGACATCCACCTGCGCGCCCATCAGTTTCCCCTGATCCGCGTCCACGGCACCCTGGAACGCCTCACGACGTTTCCCCTGGTCAGTCACGAGGACATCGAAGGCGCTGCCAGGCAGTTGCTGACCGCCGAGCAGATGGAGAAGCTCACGCGCAGGCAGGAAGTGGACGCCGCGCTTGTCTTCGAGGGACTCGGCCGATGCCGTGCGAGCGTCTTCCGTCAGAAGGGCACGCTGGCCATTTCCCTGCGTTTAATTCCTTCCAACCCACCGAAGCTGGAAGACCTCGGGCTGCCCGCGTCGGTGCTGGCGCTGGTGCAGGAGTCGCGCGGACTGGTGCTCATCACCGGCGCTACCGGCAGCGGCAAGAGCACGACACTTGCGGCGCTGGTGGCCGCGATCAACAAATCGCGGTCGATGCATATCCTCACCATCGAGGACCCGATCGAGTTCATCCATGAAGACATGATGGCGGTGATCAGCCAGCGTGAAGTGGGCCTGGATGTGGAGTCGTACCCCAGGGGCCTCTTGAGCGCGTTGCGGCAGGATCCCGACGTGATCCTTCTGGGCGAGTTGCGCGATCCCGAAACCATCGAAACCGCGCTGGTCGCGGCAGAGACCGGGCACCTGGTGCTCTCCACGCTCCACACCCTGGACGCCCCGGAAACGGTCAACCGCATCGTGGCCGTCTTCGAGGCCCACAAACAGCCGCAGGTGCGCAACCAGTTGGCGCGCGTGCTGCGGGCGACAATTTCTCAGCGTCTGCTGCCTCGTGCCGACGGCAAGGGCCGCGCGCTGGCCACCGAGGTGCTGGTCACCACACCCTACGTCCGCGACTGCATCGCCGACATCGACAAGGTCTCGCTCATCGCCGGCGCCATTGCGTCGGGTGAACACGCGTACGGGATGCAGAACTTCGACCAGTCAATCTTCGCGCTCGTCCAGAGCGGGGCTGTGTCGGTGGAAGAAGCGGCGAACTGGGTCACCAACGTCGAAGAGTTCAGAATGCGCCTGCGCGGCATCACTCCGGGCAGCCGGTCGTTCAGCCGATAGCCAGTCACCATGAGCCGAGCCCGAGTGGCGGCGCTGCGCCTGTTGACCCGGCGCGACTACACCACAACCGAACTGCGTACGAAGTTGCTCGATCGGGAATTTCCGGAGCCCGAGGTCGCAGCGGCGATTGCCGGCCTCGCGCACGAGGGGTTCGTCAATGACCGCCGCGTGGCCGAGTCGTTTGTCAGGGTCGCCTCCAACCTCAAAGGGCGTGGCCGGCACCGCATCGAACGGGAGCTCGAGCAACGGGGGGTGGACCGCGGACTCATCCGCGAGGTGCTGGCGGGCCTGCCCGTGGCCGACGAGACAGCGTCCATCCGCCGGTTCCTTGAGCGCAAGCGGCTACCCGCCCGTCTCAGCCCGGCCGAACATCGGCGGACCTTCGGCCAGTTGATGCGCCGCGGCTTCTCCGCCGATCTCATCGCCAGTGCGCTCAGGTCGCGCGGACCGGACGTGGACACGTAGAAAGCGGGCCCGGCCGCCGCGCTCCTTGTACAATGGCGTGTCGCCATGACCGCCAGAGAAATCCGCCAGAGTTTCCTCGATTATTTCGCCTCGCACGGCCACCAGGTCGTGTCGTCCTCGTCGCTCGTGCCGGTTGATGATCCGACGCTGCTCTTCACCAACGCCGGCATGAACCAGTTCAAGGATGCTTTTCTTGGCAAAGACCGGCGGGCCTACACGCGGGCGGCCACCGTCCAGAAATGCATGCGCGTGAGCGGCAAGCACAATGACCTCGACAACGTCGGGCCGTCGCTGCGCCATCACACGTTCTTCGAAATGCTTGGTAATTTTTCGTTCGGCGACTACTTCAAGGCCGACGCCATTCCGCTGGCCTGGAATCTGCTGACCAAAGTCTGGGGTCTGCCCGAGGACCGGCTCTTTCCCACGATCTTCAAGGGCGCCGACGGCATTCCACGCGACACGGAGGCGTTTGAGCTTTGGACGGCTTTGGTTCCGGCAAGTCGCATCACCGAATTGGGGCTGGAGGAAAACTTCTGGCAGATGGGCGAGACCGGCCCGTGTGGACGCTGCTCGGAGATTCATTATTTCCGGGGTCCTGACATTCCCTGCGCCGAACCGGTCTGTCGCGGCGTGGAGTGCAGTTGTCAGCGTTACGTCGAAATCTGGAACAACGTGTTCATGGAGTTTGAGCGCGATCGCGCAGGCACGCTGACGCCGCTCCCCGCGCCATCCATTGATACGGGGATGGGGCTCGAGCGCATCGCGGCGGTAATCCAGGGACACCTCTCCAACTACGACACGGACCTGTTCACGTCCATTCTCGCCGCCATCTCGGCGCGCGCGGGCCGGCCCTACACCGCCAGCACCGAGACCGATCACCCCGATGTCTCGATGCGGGTGATCGCCGATCACTTGCGGGCAATGACGTTCCTGATTGGGGACGGCGTGGTGCCGTCGAATGAGTGGCGTGGATACGTGTTGCGGAAGATCATGCGGCGCGCCATGCGCCACGGCAAGAAGCTGGGGTTCACCGGGCCAACGCTGCACACGCTCGTTGATTCCGTCATCGGTGAGATGGGGGGCGCATACCCGCTCCTGAACACCGAGCGGCAGTCGATCGTCAGGACCGTGAAGGCCGAGGAAGAACGGTTCGAGGTGGTGCTGACGACGGGGTTGCCGAAACTTGAGGCGCTACTCGACCGAGTGCAGGCATCGGGAGCCACGGTCGTGCCCGGCGACGAGGTGTTCCGGCTCTACGACTCGCTCGGTGTGCCACTCGACTTCGCACAGGACTTGGCCGAGCAGCGGGGCCTGGCCATCAACAGCGAGGCCGTGGACGCGGCCATGCAGGGCCAACGGGCACGCGCGCGCGCCAATACCAAGTTCAAGGGCGGAAGTGTTGCAGCGTATCCGGCGGAGGTGACCGCACGCCTCACGTCTGTCGTCGAGACGTTTACGGGATACGAGGCTCTTGAGGAGCCGTCGGCGACGGTGTTGGAAATTCTGGCGGCTTCGGGCCGCCCTGAGGAACCCGATCAGCCAGTCGAAGTCGCGACGCCCGGAGGCGAATACTGGGTGCATCTGGACCGCACGCCGTTTTACCTCCATGCGGGGGGCCAGGAATCAGACACGGGACAACTGCTCACGCAGAACGGCCTTGTCGCCGACGTCGTCAGCGTCGAACCGGCGCCGTCGGGATGTCCGCGCAAGCACGGGATTGTGGTGCTGACCGGTTCGTTGAAGATGGGCGACACGGTGCGCGCGGTGGTTGACCGCGATCGCCGTGACGCAATCAGGCGCAACCACACCGCCACCCACCTGTTGCACGCCGCGCTGCGGCAGACGCTGGGCACACATGTGCGGCAGGCCGGCTCGCTCGTGGCGCCCGACCGCCTCCGCTTCGACTTCGCCCATTTCTCGCCGATGAACGACGAGGAACGCACCACCGTTGAGCGCATCGTTTCGGCCCAGGTCTTCCGCAATACGCCGGTCACAACGGACGTGAAGAGCACTGATGAGGCGATCAGGGGCGGCGCCATGGCGCTGTTCGGCGAGAAATACGGAGACAAGGTTCGTGTCGTCGGCATCGAGGGCTTCAGCACGGAGTTGTGCGGCGGGACGCATGTGAGCGCCACGGGTGACATCGGGCCGTTTGTCATCACTGAAGAGTCGGGCGTGGCTGCGGGGGTTCGACGCATCGAAGCCCTGACGGGCGCAGGCGCCGTGGCGCACCTGCAGCACACGCAGGCGGTGCTCGCGCGCACGCTGCAGTTATTGAACGTCGCGGCCGACCAGGCCCCGGATGCCGTCGCGCGTCTGCAGGCCGATGCAAAGCGCCTGAGCCGTGAGAACGAACAGCTCAAGATGAAGCTCGCCATCGGGGGCGGCGGCAAGGGCGACGATGAGGGCTTTGACACGATTGGCGACGCGCAGTTTGTGGCTCGGCGGGTGACCGGCATTGAGAAAAGCGCGCTTCGCGGCCTGGCCGACTCGCTGAGGGACCGGCTCAAGCGCGGCGTGGTCATCATCGCCGCCGACAACGAGGGCAAGGTGCACCTGCTGGTGGCGGTGACGAAAGACCTCACTGACCGCGTCAAGGCTGGCCAACTGGTCAAGGACCTGGCGCCGCTCATCGGCGGCAAAGGCGGCGGCCGGCCGGACTTCGCGGAAGCCGGAGGCACAGAGGCCTCAGGCGTTCCCGCGCTGCTGATACGCGCGCGCGCGCTCGTTATTGAGGCAATGGGCCAATGAGCCAATGGGGCAATGCCTCATTGGCTCATTGGCTCAGCCGATAGCAATGGCCGGCGCGCCAAAGGGTTCGGCCGGAGCGACGCCTGCGAAGAGGCGCCAGACCGTATTGACCTGGCTTGTGGCATACGACCACCCGCCCGTGGACCCAAACAGCTGCGGGATCGCCGACGCGTAGTAGGACGTGGTGGTTGGGGTGCCGTTGCAGTCGGCCAGGCCGGCCAGCCAGCCAAGGCCGCCAGCCATCGCAAACGTGTAGCCGGCTTTGAGTGGTACTGGCGCGGCCAGTTCGCCAGGAATGAACGCCTCTGTCGCGCCAGGCGGTACGGCCGCCAGGGCCGGAAACGACACGGCGTATCCATCGTTCCCACAACTCGACGCGTACTGCAGTTGGCTGAGGTTGATGACTTGCAGCGCGCTGATCGCCGAGACCTCGTTGCCCGACATTCGCGCGCGCAACAGACTCGGCACCGCAATGGCCGCCAGAAGGCCGATGATGGCCACGACCACCAGCAATTCGATCAGCGTGAATCCCGCATCAATTCGGCTGCGCATCCGGGGCATACCTCCCCGACGACGATACACAAGCGCCCGCCAAGGGTGGGCCGTTTGGTACATCAAAATAAACGGCGTCGGCTGCCTTTGTGAGAAGAAAAAGACGTCGGGTGTCTTTTTGCAGAAACGGACACTTTCAAAAAAAGACACCCGACGTCTTTTTCTCCGACGTCTTTTTCTCGCCTACTTGGCCAGACCCGGCAGCAGGCCGCCGATCCCTTTGCCCAACAACCCGAAGGCGGTCGCGGTCACCAGAATGCCCATGACGCGCGAGATGATGTTCATCCCGATCGGGCCCAGTCGGCGGGCGATGGGGCCGGCCGAGTGGAACGTGATCCACATCAGCACCGCTATGCCGAGTGAGACGCCAGAAATCACCAGCAGGTCGCGCGCACTATCAAACGTGCTGGCCTGAATAATGACCGTGGTGATCGTGCCTGCGCCCACGGTACCGGGAATCGCGAGCGGCACCACCGCGAGCGCCTTCCAGTGTTCCTCGCTGATGTCGCCGGCGGAGTCGCGTTCGCTCTGTGTCAATTTGACATCCTCCACCGTCACCATCCGCAGGCCGTAGTTGAGCAGGATGATGCCGCCCGCCGCCTGCAACATCGGCGTCGTCAAACCCATCAGGCCGAGAATCGAGTTGCCGAGCCATGCGCAAACCAGCAGGATGATGAGGACCGCCAGCGCGCTTTGATTCGCCATGCGCCGCTGAATGCCGGGATCAAATTTCCCCGCCAACGCCGCAAACAGCACCGCCGACCCCAGGGGATTGACGATGGCGAGCATGGCGGTGGAAAACAAGACGACTTCCTGAAGTGACAACGACGGACTCCGTTCAGTTCTTTGCGAGCAGGTAGACCGCAACGGCGGCGAAGGCAAAACCCGCAGCCTGCCGCAGGGATGGCGCTTGGCCGGCCGGCATGATCCAGGCAAGAAATGGCACGGCTGCCACCTGCAGCACCGAGACCACCACAATGAAGGGGCCGGTCGGAACGGCCGGATTGGCCACACTCGCCGAATAGACAACCACCGCGAGGCCGTTCACGATCGCCGCGGCCCCCAGAATCCACCACGCACGCGTCGTGGGCCATCCAGTCAATTGCGTGGATGACAGCAGCGTGACCGAAATGGCGGAGCCGATCATCACGACGGTGGCCATCCAGGCCCCGGACACCAGGGCCTGACGCCCGATGAGCGGCCACGCAGCAAACGCGATGGCGACGAAGGCGGAGGACAGCAGGGTTTGTGTGGTCATAACAGGGGAACACTCTCATCAAGAATCGCCAGCACCTGCGTCTCGAACCACTCCGGCGTGCCGGTGCCCAGATGTTTCAGGAACACCGTGCCGTCGCGCTTCACGAACCACGACACCGGGTACGCAAACGTTGCGCGATACGCCTCGGTGATGTCATCGCGGCCCTGCGCTTCGAGCATCGGATAGTTGACCTTGAACTCTTCAGCGAAGGCGCGCATGGCTTCCGGCGAATCCTGCACCGAGAGTCCCAACACCGTGAATCCCTTGTCGCCGTACTTCTTCACAAGGTCCACGAACACCGGCGTTTCCTGCCGGCACGGCGGGCAATTCACGAACCAGAAATTGACGATCAGCGGCCGGCCCCGGTAGTCCGACAGCTTCACCTCAGTGCCGTTCATGTCTTTGACGATGAAGCCAAGGTCGGCGATGTCGGTGCGCGGCTTCGGCTGGTCGCAGGCGCCCAACGCAACGCCGATCGCGCCGGCCAGGACCACCTGAAAGACTCGCCTGATGAACATCACTGCCCCCAATAGATCGCGTTGAAGAGGAACTTGAACGTGCCACGTGGCTGCGCGCGCATCAGGATTTCTGGGCCGAAGAGGAACACCCGCCCCTTGCCGACCTGCGCGTCTATCGCGATGACGCCCTTATCGAGATAGGCCTGTCCCCAGGCCCAGCCACTGCGCAGGGGTGCCGGTGAATCAAACCACGCGACGGGCGTCACGCCCTTCGAGGCGGCGTCCGGAGCCAGTCTCCAGACCGGACTGTTGTCGAAAAAGACGTCGGTACGTTCCTTCATGCCGGCGGCCAACGGACTCGTCGTGTCCACTCGCGCCCCCAACACCGAACCCGGCACGTAGTACTTGGTGCGCGGCAGTGCCTGCGGCGCCGCGCCCGGTGCGGTTCCAGGCTCAGTCAGGTGGTTCTCGATGGGCAGACCAAGATGTTGCGCGAGGTTCGACGCCGAACTACCAATCGCCACGATGCGGCCTCCGTTTTCGACAAACTGCCGGAGCTGCGCAATGATGCCGGTCGAGATGCTGCCCACTTGATCGCGGTACTCCGCGGGAATGTTTGGCGCCGGCCCCGCGGTCCCTCCCCGGCCCGCGCCACCCGCGCGCCCTCCACCGACGCCAGTTCCCGGAATGGCGCCCGTCACAAACACCAGCACGTCGAAGTCGGCGTTGAGGTTGCCGGCATCGAGACGAGGCGCAAACACTCGAGTGAAGTCGAACTTGAACTGCTCCAGAATCCAGCGCGTCCATCCGGCGGGCATCGAACCGCCGTATTGATCCCACAACCCGACGCGCGGTGCGCGGACGGGCGCCAGGATGTTCATCTTCAGGCCAAAGGGCACCGCATGCATCCCGAGGGGCCCGAGCACTTCCTGCAGCTTCGCGCGCTGGCCCTCTGCCACATGGAACGTCCCGACAGGAAACACCTTGCCGTCGACGGTCAGCGGCCCGGTTGTGACCGACACGCCCGTAGCGCCGCCGGCGGCCAACTGATTCACAGCGGCAAATGAATTCAGAACCTCGCGGCTCAGCAGGTATCCCCCAGCCAGGGATGCCGGCATCGCGCCCTTGAGAAACGTGATGTTCCAGTCCCTGACTTCTTCAAACGGCCCGGTGAATCCGTCGAGGACGCGATCGAACTCGATCCCCATCTGATAGGCCAGCGTCCATCCGGCGCTGTCGTACGGCGGCGTGGGCGGTGCGCCGGGCGACGGGATATTGTCGGGATGATCCTGTGGCTCGAACATGTCGATCACATGCGGCCGAAACGCCTGGTTGGTCATGACGACGAGGGAGCCTGGCGGATACGTCTTTCCTGCCACAGTGAACGACGATGTGGCTCGATGCACTTTGATGCCGACCTCGCGCAGCGCGTTGATGAACTCGACCGCCGTCGGAAAGTCCGGCTGGTTCGACGGCAGGATGTAGCCGCGGGGGTCGCGATATTCCGGCTTGCGCAGCGCGGCCCAAAGCGCGGCATCAGCTTCGGGCGTGCCGCCCCCACGCCCGCCACCTCTGCCGGCGCCGGCAGCTCCCCCGGCCGGGCTCGAGGCAAACTCGCGCGCGACATCCGCGTAGCGATGCGGCCGCGGCGTCCACGAATCCTCGCTCCCCCGCCGGATCGAGTTCCTCCCCATCACGTAGCGGTTGTACAGGTAGTTCTCCTTCATCCGTGATGCGCTGTCGAGCACGCCGCGGTTACAGGCTACCGAGTAGTCGATGGACTGCCTGAACCGCCATTCCTGCGGCGCCACGGGAAACGTCAGGTCACTGGTGGGCAACTGCCGCTCCATGACGAGCGGTACGCGCATCGGCGTGGGGCTGCCGATCATCTCCGTGAGAATCGCGATGGTGTTGTGAAACGCGGCCGTGTTGCGGATACCGCCGTTCCACCAGCCGTCGTACGGGCCGCCCGATCGCATGGTGGCGCCCGGCTTCCCTTCAGCCGCCAGGCGCGTGTGCAGCGCGAGTCCGACCGTCTGCAGGCCGAGCACCAGCAACGGATCCTGGTTGTAGTTAAACGGATCGCGCAGCGGCGGCGACCACAGGATGGTGCCGGCCGGGCCGCTCTGATGGTGGTTGTAGAGAATCTGCGGGAACCACTCGTGATAGAGCACGCGGTTCATGTTCTCGGTTTCGGGTTGGGTGGACGCGAAGAAGTCGCGGTTGTTGTCGTGCCCGATGTACTTCTGGTAAAGCCGCGGCAAGTTCGCCAGGCCGCGCTCGTTGGGATCGGACGCCCGCATGTACCAGTCGGCCACGAGATCGTTGCCGTCCGGGTTCGCATGCACAAACAAAATGATCACGTCGTCCAATATCCGCAGCGTCTCTTCGTCGTTGCGACTGACCATCTGGTAGACCATCTCGCCCAGCTGCTGTGCGCCGAGGGTCTCAGTGGCGTGCAGGCCGCCGTCAATCCAGACCACGGCCTTGCCTTCTTTCGCGAGAGCGCGGGCCTGTTCATCGGTCAGATTTTCGGCCAGCGCCAGGCGGCGCGAGATCTCTTTGTAACGCGCCAGGTTCTTGTGATTGGCCGGTGAGGTGACCACGGCCATCAACTGCGAGCGGCCTTCGGCCGTCTTGCCGATGTCCTCAAGTACCATCCGGTCCGACTCGCGGTCGAGCTTCCGCCAATACGCCTCCATCTGCCGGTAGGTGGCCAGGAAGTAGTCGTCGCCAAAGGCGTGGCCGAATTCAGCTGCCGGGGATGTGATTCCGGATGCCGGGCGCGTCTGGGCTTGCGGGGTGGCGCCGTAAGAACTTGCGATCAGGAGCAGTCCGAGCAGCAGTCTCTTGGCCATAACCCAAATGATAAGGGGACGGGTGTCGATCTGTGGGAAACTCGGGAAAAGACGTCGGGTGTCTTTTTATCGAGTACAACTGAAAAAGACACCCGACGTCTTTTCCCGAGTTTTCCACAGATCGACACCCGTCCCCCTCTCTTCCCCGATCTCGACAGATAGGGGGACGGGTGTGGATTTGTGGAAAACTCTGGGGACGCTCAATGGTGATGTCCCCGGAGTTTTCCACAAATCCACACCCGCCCCCGTGTCGGTTAGATGTCTGGCTCGACGTCGCGTGTCTGTGCAAGACGCGCTCGGAGGCGCAGAGGGCCTGCAAGGGCGGCAAGGTGGAGGTCAACGGGCAGCCGGCCAAGGCGCAGCGGCCCCTCAGGCTCGGCGATGTCGTGGAAGTTTCTCGGCCGCGCGGGGTGCGCCAACGGGTGATCGTGCTCGGCCTGGCGAGCCACCACATGGCCAAAGCCCTGGCCAGGGCCCTTTACGACGACGTGACGCCCGAGCCCTCACCGCAGGTGAAGGCCATGCTCGAAATGGCCCGACTGGCCGGCCCGCAGCGGGCCCGGGGTCCGGAAAGTGCCCCAGGGAAGCGTGAGAAACGGCGCCTGCGCCAGGCCAAGGAGGGCGGCGAGGGGTCTGGATGGGGCTAGGAATGGTATACTTCGATGTTTCGGGTCCACGTCAGGATCCCAATAAGTGAGGTTTTCCAGCAGTGGCCACTCGACACAAATCGGCGGTAAAAGCCAATCGCCAGACCATCAAGCGCACCGAACACAACCGCGAACTCCGATCGAAGCTCCGGAGCGGCCTCAAGGCCATCCGCGCGGCCATTGACTCGGGCGACACGGCGGCCGCCAAGGCCTCGCTCAGCAAGACCTTCTCGCTGATCGACAAGATGTCGGCAAAGAAGATCATCCACGACAACACGGCCGGCCGTTACAAGTCGCGGATCGTGAAGAAGCTCACCAAGAAGACCGCGACCGCGTAAGCGGTCGCCCGGTCAGTTCCACCACCAGGCGCTCAAGCAGCACCTGGTCCTCCCCTCCTGAGCTTTTGAGCGCCAGGTCGGTGCGCAACAGCGCATCCAGGGCAGGCTTCACACGATCGGGCGCGCCAGACGCCAACTGGTTCGACACCCACCACCGCAACTGCCCCACGATGCCGTGGGGCGAGTCGCCTCGCTCGAAGCGCAGTGCCAGTTCCCTCAACCCCAGCGCCGCATCACCGGCGCTGATGGCGTTGGTCACGGCCCAGTCGTCCTGAACTGTCGCGCCGTCGGAGGCCACACTCTCCACATCGGCCACGGTAATGGCCTTCCGCCCCGCCACAAACAGCAGCAACCGCTCGATGTCGCCTCTCAACTTGGAGATGTCGGCCCCCGAGCGTCTGGTGAGCATTGCGACCGCGGCCGGCTCCATGGTGCGGCCCTCACGGGTCATCTCATCCTGCACAAACGTCCGCGCCTGCGCCATCGCGGCATTCGCGCCGGCGGGGCCGGATCGTGCCTCGGCGCGGATCCCCTTGAACTCCACCACCTGCGCCTTCTCGATCAGTTTCTTGGTAAACCGGCGCGTGCGATCGATCTCAGTCGCAACAAACACCAGCGTCGCAAACTCGGCAGGGGCGGCCACGTAGTCTTCAAGCGGTGTGAGGTCTGTCGCGGCGCTCTCCCCATCCGTGGGCGCGTCATCCACCTCTTCTTCCTCGTCGGTCGCCTTTCCGGCACGCTTGGGTTTCAACAACCGCTCGGCGCGCATGACGATCACGAGACGGCGATCGCCGAGCATCGGCAGGCTGCGGCACGACGCCGCGATATCCACCGGCGCACCGCCCGCTTCGCCGGCATACATCCGGTCCACGGCAAACGGCCGGTCGGCCACGTCCACCGTGGCCTCGACGGCATCCACCATCGCATCAACCAGTTTCACATCTTCACCGAGGAAGACATACACACGGCTGAGCGTCCTGGCCGCCAGATGCTTGCGGAGGGCGGCCACGTCAAGATTGGGCACGGGTGTATCCTAAAACGCCTCGAGGATCGAGGTCACGACCGAACGCGCGAAGTTCTGGGCCATGCGTTCCATGGCGTTGGCGTTCTGTCCGAAAAACGCCGTCGCATCCGCACCCGTCACTCCCGAGCCGCTCGAGGGCTCGTACTCCTCGCGGTAGGTCATCGCAGGGTTGGCCCACAATACTTTGTTGTCCCTCACGTCACGAAACTCGAATGACGCAGTCACAATCAGCTGCACCCGCGCGGCCTGGCTGTTGGCCGTGTACGACGTGTTGGCCGTGCGCACACTGGTGATCGTGCCAATAAGGATCGCATCCACGTTGTTGGTGTCCGGTTGCACGCGGTACTTGCCGCGTCCGCCAAACTCCGTGCGAACGCGATCGGTCAGCACGCGATCGATCTCAAACACGGATGTCTTGTTGATGAACGCAGGCACGCCCACCACCTGGATGTAGTCCGGCAGGAACGAACCGCGGCCCGACAGCGCGTAGCCGCATCCGGAGGCGGCGATGCAGGCCACGGCCATCACTCCGAGCAGCCCCCGTCTCATCGTGCTCATGTTCACCCTCACAGTCTGTCCTGTCATTTGACCACGATACTCACCGGCCGGCCCGGGGTGTGGATCACTTTCACGATCGTTTTACCCTGGAGGTGGGGCATCACACCAGGGGATGCCAGTGCCGCCTCGATATTCGCTTCAACGGTCGAATCCACCGGCACCAGAATACGTCCCCGCACCTTGCCGTTGACCTGCACGGGCAACTCAATGGACTCTTCGAGGGCGGCCTCTTCGTCGCACGACGGCCACCCGGCCGCCACCACACCGTCCGAATGGCCCAGGTGCTCCCAGAGTTCCTCACACATGTGCGGCGTGAAGGGCGACAGCATCAGCACCAGCGCCTCGGTCGCCTCGCGCAGCACGGCTGCGGTCTCTGGCCTCTCCACCACGGCCGGGGGTTCATCATCCACGCCGAGCGGGCGCGCACCGCGCACTTCGCAGAAGGCGTAGAGCTCGTTCACCAGTTCCATCAGCGCGGCCACAGCTGTGTTCAGGTGCACGCGCGGGTTGATGTCCTGGGTGACGCGTCGAATGGTACTGTGCGTCTTCCGCCGCATCGCCCGTTCCGCTTCGTCGAACACGAGCCCCGAGATGGCGGGAGCTTGTCGTGCGGCGGCGGACGTATGCACCACCACGCGCCACACGCGATTGAGGAAACGGAACGCGCCTTCAAGGCCGGTATCGGTCCATTCCACTTCCTTCTCGGGAGGCGCGACGAACATCACGTACAGCCGCAGCGCGTCGGCACCAAACGACGCGATCATGTCGTCGGGATCCACGACGTTGCCCTTGGACTTGGACATGACGGCGCCGTCCTTCAGCACCATGCCCTGCGTGAGCAGGCGCGTAAACGGCTCATCGATGGTGACCAGCCCAACGTCGCGGAAGACCCGGCTGAAGAACCTCGAATAGATCAGGTGGAGGATGGCATGCTCCACCCCTCCGCTGTAGAAATCCACCGGGCCCCAGTACGCGACCTTGGCCGGATCGAACGGCAGCTGATCGTTGTGCGGATCGCAGAAGCGATAGAAATACCACGACGAGTCCACAAACGTGTCCATCGTGTCGGTCTCGCGCCTGGCTGCGCCGCCGCACTTGGGACAGGCCACATTCACGAACTCGGGCACGTGCGCGAGTGGCGAGCTGCCCCGGCCGGTAAACTCCGTGACCTTGGGCAACACCACCGGCAGGTCGGAGTCCGGCACCGCGACCATCCCACACGCCGGACAGTGAATGATCGGAATCGGCGTGCCCCAGTACCGCTGTCGTGAAATGCCCCAGTCCTTCAGGCGGTACTGCACGGTGCCTTCGCCGATGCCACGCACCTTCGCGTCGGCGGTCATCTTCCGATTCGCTTCGGGCCACACCATGCCATTCCACGGCCCTGACTCCACAAGCACACCGTCACCGTCGTAGGCGGCAGTCATGGTCTCCGCGTCAAGCGACTCGCCTTCAGGCTGCACGACGATGCGCACGGGCAGGTTGTACTTGCGGGCGAACTCAAAGTCGCGCTGGTCGTGGCCGGGGACGCCCATGACGGCACCCGTGCCGTATTCGCCGAGCACGAAGTTGGCCACCCACACGGGCACGGGCTGGCCTGTGAAGGGATTCACCACCGTGCGTCCGGTATCAAATCCCTCTTTTTCCACCTCGCCGCTCATCCGTGCGGTTTTGTCCTGCCCACGGAACTTTGCGACGTGCGCGCGGAACGCGGCTGGGTCTGCCGACTCGGCAGCAAACTGCTCGACCATCGGATGCTCTGGCGCGAGCATCACGAACATCGCGCCGAAGATGGTGTCGATGCGGGTGGTGAAGACTTCGATCTGCTCGAACTTGACCTTGGCGCCTTCCGAGCGCCCGATCCAGTTCTGCTGCATCGTCAGCACCTTGTCGGGCCACTGGGTCAGGCCTTCGGCAGCCTTCAGGAGTTCATCGGCGTAGGCGGTGATGCGCAGGCACCACTGTTCCAGTTCGCGCTGGGTGACCACCGTGCCGCAGCGCCAACAGCCGCCATCGACGACCTGTTCGTTGGCCAGGACAGTCTGGCAACTCTCGCACCAGTTCACATTCGAGCGTCGGCGATAGGCCAGGCCACGCTCGAACATGCGCGTGAACAGCCACTGGTTCCACCGGTAGTAGTCGGGCATGCAGGTGGCCAGTTCGCGCTCCCACGCGTAACTGATGCCCAGGCGCTGCAACTGACCTTTCATGTGGGCAATGTTGTCGAGCGTCCACTGTTCCGGGTGCAGGTTGTTCTTGATGGCGGCGTTCTCGGCCGGCAGGCCAAACGCATCCCAGCCGAAGGGGTGCAGCACGTTGAACCCACGCAT
This sequence comes from Vicinamibacterales bacterium, assembly GCA_046594875.1. GTDB lineage: Bacteria > Acidobacteriota > Vicinamibacteria > Vicinamibacterales > SCN-69-37 > SYFT01. Next base: position 110,790 of record JBKJQX010000224.1, on the reverse strand, counting down.
CCGCATGGACCGGGCCATGATGTCGCCAATCATGTAGTTGCGAACGTGGCCCACATGCGCGTGTCCGGACGGGTACGCGAACATCTCCAGGCAATAGAACTTCGGCCTGGTCGGGTCTTCGGTCACCTCAAACGCACGGGTGTCTGCCCAGTGCTGCTGCCACTTCTTCTCGATACTCTGCGGACGGTATGAACTCACTCAGGTATTTTACCCAACTCCTCGATCGTCGCTTCGATGCCGGCGCGGAGGGAGTCGAGGTGGTAGCCGCCCTCGGTGACGGCCATGATTCGGCCACCGCAGGTGCGGCGGCCGAGGTCGGCCAGCATCCCGACGAGTGTGCGGAAACCCTCGGTGGTCATCCGCAGGCCACCGAGCGGATCCAACTGGTGCGCATCGTATCCGGCGGAAATCAGCAGCACTTGGGGCGCGAAGGCCTCCAGCGACGGGAGTAGATGCGACTCATAGCCCCGCAGGACGTCCGCATCGGTCGCGCCCGCGCGTAGAGGCAGATTCAGCGTGGTGCCAACGCCTGCAGCCGCGCCCCGCTCGGTCGCGGCTCCGCTGCCGGGCCAGTACGGGTATTGATGACTGGACGCGAAGAACACGTGCGGGTCGTCGTAGAAGGCCGCCTGCGTGCCGTTGCCGTGGTGGACGTCAAAGTCCACGATCGCGACCCGCTCCACGCCGTCGGCGCGTAGAGCCGCGGCGGCGATCGCAATGTTGCTATACAGGCAAAAACCCATCGCTTTGCCAGGTTCGGCGTGATGCCCAGGGGGACGTACCAGCGCCATCGCGGCCTCACCAGTCACCCACGCGTGGCGAGCCGCGTCTATGGCCGCGCCGGCGGCCAGGCGCGCGACGTCCCATGACTCAGGGCTCGTAAACGTGTCGGCATCGAGTGTGGCCGCTCGTCCGGCCAGCGACTCAATCGTGTCAAGGTACGCAGCTGTATGGATCCGGCCGAGTTCCTCGCGGGTGGCCATCCGCGACGGCCCTATCAACCCACCACCACCCCGAAACGACTCGGCGACCAACTCGAACACCTGTCCCCGTTCGATTCGCTCCGGATGGCCGGGCGGTGGCGAATGTTCGGAAAAGCGCGGCGATGAAAACAGACGCATCTACGCCTTCAGCGATTGTTCAAGGGCGCGGAGGCGTGACTCAAGCTCTGCGCGCGCGGCCTCGACCACGTCGTCATCGGTGCCGGCCACGTACATCGGCTCACCGATCGCGACGCTGAGCGTGGCGCCGGGTTTCGGAATCTGGTGGCGGTCCCAGCTTCGGGTGGTCCAGGCTCGATCGGCCTCAATGTGAAACGGCAGGATGGGATGACCGGTGGCGCCGGCCAGCCACAGGGCTCCCGGCTGTGCGACCCGCGCGGGGCCACGAGGGCCATCCACGGTGAACGCGACGGGCCGGCCGGCCGCAAGGTCGCGCCGCAACTGCACCAGTGCCCGGGCGCCACCGCGCGATGACGAGCCGCGGGCGGTGCCGTAGCCAAACTTCGCGATGATGCGTGCGATCCACTCGCCATCGAAGTTCTCGCTGGTGATGACCACGATGCCGCGGTCGCGAAAGAAGAGCGTGGCGGCCAGCACACGGCCGTGCCAGAACGCATGGATCGGAGCAAGTCCCTCATTGTCCAGGCAGTCCAGGTGTTGCTGCCCCCACACACGCCATGTGTAGGTACCGCCCAACCCCTCGATGACCGGCCACCCGACGGACGCAATGGCGCGCACCTGTGCCCGCTTGAGTCGCGACTGCCGCCACGACGTCTCGGTCGCAGCCATCAATGTGTCTCAGCCTGCTGCGCACTCGCGTCAACCGGGGCGCATTTGGACTTGACCGCCTTCATCTTGCCGTCCACCCAGGTCATCAGGTCCACCACCTGCACCGGCGCGTTGGTGCTTGCCTGCGCGCCCTTGAGCATGATTGAACAGAACGGGCAGGCCATCACCACGGTGCCTGCGCCTGTGTTCTGCAGTTGTTCAAACCGCTCCTGGCTGATGCGTTTGCCCGATTCGTGTTCTTCAAACAACAAACCACCACCGGCGCCGCAGCAGAAAGGATTGTCGCCGTGGCGTTCCGGCTCGCTGATGGAGGCACCAAATCGCTCGAGCAACGCCCGCGGCTCAGCGTGCACATCCGCGTAGCGGCCGAGGTAACACGGGTCGTGATACGTCACGTTTTCTCGCTCGCGCCATTCGAGCATGACGTCACGCGTCAGTTCCTCCACGAGTGATGCCGAGTGAACGGCTTCCACCTCGTACCCCATCATTTTGTAGTCGTGACCAATGGTCTTGACGCAATGCGGGCAGGACGTAACGATCTTCTTCACGCCTGACGCCCGCAGGTCGGCGATGTTTTGCGTGGCCAGTTCCTGATACATGTATTCGTTGCCGGTGCGCTTTGCGACATCGCCCGTGCACCGTTCCTTGGACAATACGCCGAACGTCTTTCCCTTCGCCCGCAACAAGTCGAACAACGAGCGCATGGACTTCTGGTAGTCGGCCTCGAACGCGCCTGCACATCCGAGCCAGATCAGGTATTCGTGTTTCGTGGGGTCGAAGGTCTCAAGTGTGGCCGCCTGCACGAACTTGGCGCGCTGGTCGTACATCAGGCCCCAGATGTTCTGCCGGCGTTCGAGATTCGTGAACAGCGGCGTCAGGAACTCGGGCGCCTCTCCATTGGACACAAGCCCACGCCTGGCCCCGATGATGGTCGGCAGGTGCTCCACTCCCACTGGGCACGCCTGCTCACAAGCGCCGCAGGTGGTGCACTGCCACAAGACGTCCTGGTCATAGATGTCCACCAACTTCTTGTCGCGCTCCCCCGCCAGAAGCGCATCTTCGTTCTGCAGAATCAGCGTCTTCGGATTGAGCCGCTTCCCCGTACCGAAGGCCGGGCAATTGTCCTGGCATCGGCCACATTCCACGCATGTGAACGCGTCGAGTACCGCCTTCGACGGCAGGTCTTTCACCGTCTCCAGCCCAACTTCCTCCTTCTCGAAATCCAGGTTGGGAACCGTGCCAAGAATCGGTGACTTCAAAAACACTGTGGCCGGAGAAAGGATCAGGTGCAGGTGTTTCGAATTTGGCACCAGCACCATGAACGCCAGAATGATGAGCATGTGCACCCACCAGTTCACGCGTCCGACCAGCCCTTGCTCGTAGAAGAAGCTCACGAAGTACGTGATCATCAGCAGCGCGATAAACACCGCGATGAGCAGCGACTCTTTCGAGACCGTTGCGCCCAGGCCCGCCGGCCGCACAAACGCGCGGCGAATGCCGAGGCCGATGATGCCGATCAGTACGCCAGCGGCAAACGGGATGAGGGCCTTCTTGTAGATGGCGAACGGGGCGGTGTGCGTCAGGTCCACCACACCAAGCCCTCGCAACATCTCCACCAGGGTGAAGCCGCCAAACGCCACAAATCCCCAGAACACCGCGAGGTGCGCAAGGCCGACGGCCTTGCGGGCGGAGATCACGCGCGACTGAAACACCACCTCGCTAATGAATCGGTCGATCCGACCACCCAGGTGATCAACCGTGAAATTGTTCGGCGCCGCCTGGATTAACCGCCACCGCGTGGCCATCTGGGCCGCGAACCCGGCGACAAACCCCGCAAACACCAATCGAAAAACCCAAACCTCCCACTGCATACGCCCACCATATTACTTGCGAGCGCCACGCGCGAGGGCACCGGAGTACAATCATTGAATGATCGTCGGCATCGTGAAGGAGACAGCCCCAGGGGAACGACGGGTTGCCGCCACACCGGACTCCGTCACCAAACTCATACAACTTGGCTTCAGCGTCTCGGTCGAATCGGGCGCCGGGTTCGCCGCAGGATTTGACGATGCGGCGTATGCGGCGGCGGGCGCGACCATCGGCGACCCCTCAGGCGCGTGGAGCGCGCCGGTCGTCGTCAAGGTGCGACCGCCGCTTGATGAAGAAGCCGCGCGCCTGGGCCGCAGCCAGACGCTCATCAGTTACCTGTATCCCGCACACAACACCGACCTTGTCCGCCGTCTTGCTGACCATGGCGTCAGCGCCGTTGCGATGGACCAGGTTCCGCGCACGACCCGCGCGCAGAAGGTGGACGCGCTTTCGTCGACGAGCAACCTCTCTGGCTACCGCGCGGTCATCGAAGCGGTCGCCGCACTGCAGCGCCCACTTGGCGGGCAGACCACAGCGGCCGGCAAGATTCAGCCCTGCAAGGTGCTCATCATCGGCGCCGGAGTGGCCGGACTCGCGGCCATTGGCACCGCGCGGTCCCTCGGCGCCATCGTCCGCGCCTTCGACACGCGCCCCGTCGTCAAGGAACAAGTGGCGTCCATGGGCGCCGAGTTCCTGCAGGTGGAACTCGACGAAGATGGCAGCGGCCAGGGCGGCTATGCCAGGGAAATGAGCCCGGCATTCATCGCGGCCGAGATGGCCCTCTTCGCGGCGCAGGCCAAAGAGGTGGACGTCATCATCACGACGGCGCTGATTCCCGGGAAGCGCGCGCCCATCCTCATCACCGCCGACATGGTCCGCTCAATGAAGCGTGGATCGGTGGTCGTGGACCTTGCGGCCGAGATGCAGGGCAACTGCGAACTGACGCAACCCGGCCAGGCCGTGGATGTGAACGGCGTGACGGTCATCGGCTTCACCGACCTGCCGTCGCGTATGTCGCAGCAAGCCTCCACGCTCTACGCCACCAACATCGTGCATCTGCTGGAAGAAATGGGCGGCGCGACCGCATTCACCATCGACGAGCAGAACGACATCGTCCGGCCGATGACGGTGCTGAAGGACGGGGTGTTGATGTGGCCTCCGCCTTCGCTCCCGAAGCCTTCGGCTTCAGCTACGGCGGACAAGCCCGCGACTCTTGCTTCTGCTTCGGCCTCTGGTTCGACGGCGGTTGCCGCGAAGGCAACCAAGCCTGCAGCAGCGAAAAAGACCTCTTCGAGCCACGGCAAAGGCGGGCATGGCGCTTCGGCCGATGAGTCATCGTCTTCGGGGGGTTGGTGGCCCCTGCTGGCCGCAGGCCTCGTGCTCTTTGGCATTGGCCTGGGCGCGCCACAGTCGTTCCTGACGCACCTCACCGTGTTTGTCCTCGCCTGTTTCATTGGCTACCAGGTCGTTTGGAGCGTGACGCCGGCCTTGCACACGCCGCTCATGAGCGTCACCAACGCCATCAGCGGCATTATCGTCGTGGGCGGCATGCTGCAGATCGGCGGCGGGCTCACGTCTGCGGCGAGCGTGCTCGGCGTCGCCGCCATCTTCCTGGCCACACTCAATATTTCCGGTGGCTTCCTGGTGACCCACCGCATGCTCAAGATGTTCCGCCGATGACAACGTCGCTATTGGTCACGGCGTATATCGCCGCCGCAGTTCTGTTCATCCTGAGCCTGAAGGGGCTCGCCCACCCGAGCACCGCACGCCGCGGCAACCAGTTCGGCGCCATCGGCATGTTGATCGCCATGGTCGCCGTCGCACTGCACGCCGGCATCATCACGTCCCCCACGCTGCTGGGTGCGCTGACGCTAGCCGCCATCATCGGAGCGCTGGTGGCATCGCGCGTGGCGATGACGTCCATGCCGCAGTTGGTGGCCATCCTGCACAGCTTCGTCGGTGCGGCCGCGGTGCTGGTCGGCATCAGCAACCACCTGGCGCCTGCCATTGCACTGACAGGTGTTGAACGAACGATTCATGACGTGGAGACGTACCTGGGCGTCTTCATCGGGTCGCTCACGTTTACAGGATCGATCGTGGCGTGGGGCAAGCTGCAGGGCGTCATCCGCAGTAAGCCGTTGATGTTGCCCGGCCGTCACCTGTTGAACATCGGCATGATCGTCGCGTGCGTTTGGCTCGGCGCGATGTACCTGCGTGGCGGGCACGAGGCGCTTCCCCACCTGCTGATCATGACGGCGATCGCCGGCGTCATCGGCATTCACCTGGTGATGGCCATCGGCGGCGCCGACATGCCAGTGGTGGTCTCGATGCTCAACAGCTACTCGGGTTGGGCGGCGTCGGCGGCAGGCTTCATGCTCGCGAACGACCTGCTCATCATCACCGGCGCACTCGTCGGCTCTTCGGGCGCGATTCTGAGCTACATCATGTGCAAGGCGATGAACCGCTCGTTCCTCTCGGTCATCCTCGGAGGCTTCGGCGCGGAGGAAGGTGCTGCGCCGGCGGGTGGTGCGGTCGTCGAGGGCGAGCTGGTCGCCACCACTGCCGGCGAGGTTGTGCAACTCTTGAAAGCCGCCGACTCGGTGATCATCGTACCGGGTTACGGCATGGCCGTGGCGCAGGCGCAACATCCGGTGCGCGACATTGTGGACGTGCTTCGGGCCGCGGGCAAGACGGTGCGCTTCGCCATTCACCCAGTGGCCGGCCGTCTCCCGGGCCACATGAACGTGCTGCTGGCCGAAGCCAATCTGCCCTACGACATCGTCCTCGAGATGGACGAGATCAATGACGACTTCCCCACCACGGACGTCGTGCTCGTCATCGGCGCCAACGACATCGTGAACCCGAGCGCGCTCGATGACCCTTCCAGCCCCATTGCCGGCATGCCCGTGCTTCACGCCTGGGAAGCGGCGGCCTGCATCGTCTTCAAACGCGGCAAAGGCGCTGGGTATGCGGGCGTCGAGAATCCGCTGTTCTTCAAGCCGAAGACACGGATGCTCTACGGCGATGCGAAGAAGAGCGTTGACGCGATACTCGCTGCGCTGCGCGTGGGGTAGTCCAGGGTCCAGGGTCCAGGGTCCAGGGTCCTGGGGCTTGCCCGCACTTGCCCGCCGTAGCCTTGCGGAGGTGGGTGTGGTAGACGACACTGTGCGAATGCTGCGCCGCATGTGGATTCTGATCGCTGTTGCCTCCGCCTCCCTGACCGCCGAGTCCCTGTTAATGGACGTGCGAAACGTGCCCGTGGACCGGCTTGTCACAAACCTCAAACGCCTAGTGCGCCAGCACCCTCGGGACCTGGAGGTGCGCATCAACCTGGCCCGTGTGCTTGCGATGGCCTATGCGGAGAAGCGCACCGAGATCCCGGTCGCCAACTATGAGCCCGAAAAGTGGATCCCCTGGTTCGCTGACCTGCCAGGAGGCTTCGACCTGGAGTGGGTTCAGTTCGACGTCAAAGAGACGCGCAACCCGAAACTGCTTGCGGCCTCGCGCCGGCATCTGACCGAGGCAATCAAGGTGTATCGCGAAGTGCTCGTTCGCGATCGGGAGAACAAGGTCGCCCTCATCGGACTTGGTTGGAGCCTGATTCAGGCTGGTGAGCGTGCTGAAGCGATCACAGTGTTGCGCAAGGCTGTCGAGGCCACGTGGGCGCACGAGCTGAAGGCCGTGCCCGGACTGTTCGTCGGCGAGCCCGAGGCTGCATTGCCAGGGGTCGGGGCTGGCCGAGGGATGACTGAAGAGGCGGCCCGCTACTTGGTGCCGCTGCTGGACGCTACCAGGGATGCGGAAGAGATCGCGCGGTTACAAGGACGCCTGAAAAAGCTCGAGTCTGGGATTCGCTGGATCACGCCGATCGCGATTCCGCTTCGCGACGGTCTCCACGCGTCCGATCTTGTGGATCATCAGGCCAACGTGGCTTTCGACCTGGACGGCACGGCTCTGCACGGTGGGAGTGGTTGACGTCGGACGCGGCGTGGCTTGTGAATGACCATCGTGCAACGGGCCGCATCACGTCCGGACTCCAGCTGTTTGGCAACGTCACGTTCTGGGCGTTCTGGCAGAACGGATACCACGCCCTCCGCGCATTGGATGACGATGGGGACGGAGAGGTGCGAGGCCGGGAGCTGCGCGGGCTGGCGCTGTGGCACGACAGGAATAGCAACGGCTTGAGCGATCGCGGTGAGGTCCGCACTGTGACCGAATGGGGCATTGCCGCATTGTCGACCGCCTACTACTTCGACGAAACGCACCCGCATGAAATCCCCTGGTCCCGCACGGGTGTGCGATTCACAGACGGCTCCGTGAGGCCGTCGTTCGACCTCGTCTTGCGCCGATTGGGCTCCTGACCACTCGACACTCGCTCGAAGCCCCAAACCCACTTTGGGACTCTGGACTCTGGACTCTGGACCCTGGACTGTCTTACGTTTTGAGTGCTGCGATGATCGCCGGCACCACTTCGAAGAGGTCGCCGACGATGCCGTAGTCGGCGATTTCGAAGATGGGCGCCTCGGCGTCCTTGTTGATCGCGACGATCGTGCGGGAGCCCTTCATGCCAACCACGTGCTGGATGGCGCCGGAGATTCCGAGGGCGAGGTAGAGTTTCGGCGCCACGGTCTGTCCGGAACTGCCGACCTGTCGCTCCATCGGCAACCAACCCGCGTCGCAGATTGGACGCGATGCCGAGAGTTCGGCGCCCAGAGCTTCCGCGAGCTGCTTCGCCAGTTCGATGTGTTCGGGGCCCTTGATGCCTCGGCCGACAGACACGATACGCGCGGCCTGCGTCAGGTCCACGGCCTGCTTCGCTTCGCGAAACGGCGCTTCGGGCTTCTGACGAATGGCCGACGCATCCACGGTGGCGGCCAGCTGCCGCACGGGCGCCGGCGCGCTGCCCTTCGCCACGGCGTCTACGCGGAAGGCGCCGATCTGGAATGTGACCACGTGGGGCGCGTCACCCACGAGCTGCACATCCGCGCTCACCTTGCCTTGAAACATGAGGCGCACGTAGGTGTGGCCGCCGTCTGTGGCGGGCTTCAGGCCCACACAGTCGGCCGCCAGAGGCGCGTTCAGGCGCGCGGCCAGCTTGGGCGCAAAGTCGCGCGTCTGGTAGGTGTGAGGCAACACCACGTGTGAGGGGGCTTGCGCGGCAATGAGCGCCGAGAGGGCCGCCACAAAACCATCCGGGGTGTACGCGCCCAACGCATCGTGTTCAAGCGCAATGACACCGGCCACATCCGCGGCTGCCAGTTCGGCGGCCGCTGCGCTCACCGATGCGCCCGGAAGCACGATCGTGACGGGCCCACCCAGCTGTTGCGCGGCCACCACGGCCTCCCATGACGCGCGGTTGAGGGCGCCGTCTTTTTGTTCCGCGATGACGAGAATCATGTTTCCCTCATGGCGGGGCTGAAGCCCCGCCCTACAAATCAAAACACTCGGGCGTCGTCGCGCAGCACGCGCACGAGTTCGGCCGCGGCCTCGGCCGGCGTGCCGTCGATCAGGCGGGTGGCCTTGGTCTTTTCGGGCACATAGATCGAGACGATGCGTTGGCGCGCGGGCGACGCCGCCGGCGCAGGCATGGTTTTGAGCTCTTTCTTCTTCGCCGCCATGATGCCCTTCAGCGTGGCGTACCGCAGCTGATTGATGCCGCTCTGAATCGTCAGCACCGCGGGCAGTGGCATCTCCATCCACTGGAACCAGCCGCCTTCGAGCTCACGCTTCACGCGCAGGGTGGTGCCGGCCACCTGCACTTCCATGATGATCGTGGAGTGCGACATGCCGAGTCGTTCGGCCATGATGACACCCACCTGCGCGAAGCCCTGGTCGTCGGACTGCAGGCCGGTGAGGATCAGATCACACTGTTCAGTCCTGGCTGCCTCAGCCAGGGCTTCGGCCGCGGTGAAGGCGTCGGCCACCGCCAGATGGTCACCCTCAACGTGGATCGCGCGGTCGGCGCCGCGGGCCAGCGCCTCGCGGATAACCTGTGTCACGCGAGCGGGCCCTGCGGAAATCACGACCACTTCGCCGCCGTGCTTTTCCTTGAGGCGCAGGGCCTCCTCCAGCGCGTACGCGTCGGGCTCATTGAGTTCCCAGGCAGCGTCCTGATCGCGCACCCACGTCTTTTGATCGTTGATGCGGACCTGCCACTCACGCGACACCACTTGCTTGATACAGACGGCGATTTTCATGTGTGTCAGTCGCCTTCGTACCGCTTGAGCAGGAGTGTGCCGTTGGTGCCGCCGAACCCGAACGAATTCGACAACGCGTAATTGATGGTCATGGGCCGGGCCTTGAAGGGTATGTAGTCAAGGTCACAGGCCGGGTCTGGCGAATCGAGGTTTGCCGTCGGCGGCGCAATCTGGTGTTTGATCGCGAGCGCCGTGATGCCCGCCTCCAGTCCGCCCGCAGCGCCCAGCAGGTGCCCGGTCATGGACTTGGTGGACGAGATCGCCAGCTTGTAGGCGTGCTCGCCGAACGTGCGCTTCACGGCGAGTGTCTCGGTGGGGTCGTTGATCGGCGTCGAGGTGCCGTGGGCGTTGATGTAATCCACCTGTTCGGGGCGGATACCTGCCTTGCGGATGGCCATCTTCATCGACCGCACGGCGCCATCCGCATCTGGCGGCTGGCCGGTCAGGTGAAAGGCATCCGACGACAGGCCGTACCCGGCCAACTCGCAGTAAATGTTCGCGCCGCGACGTTTGGCGGTCTCGAGTTCCTCGAGGATGAGGATACCGGCGCCTTCCCCGATGATGAAGCCGTCGCGGTCCTTGTCGAAGGGCCGGCAGGCCTTGTCCGGCTCGTCGTTGCGGGTGGAGAGGGCGCGCATCGAGGCGAAACCGGCCACGCTCAGGGGCGTGATGGCGGCCTCGGACCCGCCCGCGATCATGATGTCGGCGTCCCCACGTCGAATAATCTCGAACGACTCACCGATCGAGTGTGCCGACGCCGTGCATGCCGTGCACGTGGCCAGGTTCGGACCTTTTGCCCCGAATCGGATCGAGACGTGCCCGGCGGCGAGATTGATGATGGAAGCCGGAATGAAGAACGGCGAGACCCGGCGGGGCCCGCCGTTGACCAGTTCGAGATGCTCGGACTGAATCGTGCTGAAGCCGCCGATGCCCGACGCGATGAACACCCCGGTCTGGTCGGCAATCTCCGGCGTGATCTGCAGCTTCGCATCGTCGACCGCAAACTGGGAGGCCGCGATCGCGAACTGGATGAAGACGTCAATTTTCTTGACCTCTTTTTTTTCGACGAAGTTCAACGGGTCGAACCCTTTGACTTCGCCGCCAATGCGCACGGAATATCCTGTGGCGTCAAAGCGGGTGATCGGACCAATCCCGCCCCGGCCGGCGCACATCGCCTCCCAGTTTGCATCGTTCCCGATTCCCACGGACGAAATCAGGCCGACGCCGGTGATGACTACTCGTCTCGTCACGTTTCCTCCCATAGGCACTGACACACAGCGCAGCCGAACGGGCTGCGCCAGGGTGAGACGTGCCGATGGCTACTTCTTCTTCGTGTGCGTTTCGATGTAGCTCACGGCGTCCTTGACGCGCGTGATTTTTTCGGCATCCTCGTCGGGAATTTCGATGCTGAACTCCTCTTCGAAGGCCATGACCAACTCGACGGTGTCGAGGGAATCCGCGCCGAGGTCGTCCACAAACGACGCATCGGACGTCACTTCGTCCTCATCCACGCCCAGCTGTTCCACAATGATCTTCTTCACCTGATCTGCAACGGCCATTCATCCTCCTCGTGTCGTGACGCACCTCGCGTCCGACGCCATCTTACATGCGCATCCCGCCGTTGACGGCGAGTACGTGTCCCGTAATATACGCTGCCTCGTCCGATGCCAGAAAGCGGACGGCGGCCGCAATGTCCTCGGGCGTCCCCAGACGCTGCAGGGGAATTTTCTTCGCCCACTCTTCATGCGCGCCCTCGGAAATCGCCTTCGTCATGTCGGTGTCGATCATGCCGGGCGCCACCGCGTTCACGGTGATGCCGCGCGACGCCACTTCCTGGGCCAGCGCCTTCGTCAACCCAATCAGCCCGGCCTTGGACGCCGCATAGTTCGCCTGCCCGGCGTTGCCCGCTTCACCCACCACCGACGTGATGCTGATGATGCGGCCGTGGCGGGCCTTGACCATCGCCTTGAGCACCGCCTGCACACAGGTAAATGCGCCTGTCAGGTTCGCCCCAATGACCGCGTCCCAGTCGTCCCGCTTCATCCGCAGCAGCAACTGATCACGGGTGACACCGGCATTGTTGACCAGGATGTCGATGCGGCCGTGCCGCGCGAGCACGTCCCTGGTGACCAGTTCCACGCTGGCGGGGTCGGTCACGTCGAGGGATGCCAGTTCTGCCGCGCCCCCGGAGGCCACGATGGCGTCCACGGTGGCCTGGGCGTTGGTGCCGCGCGCGGCCGCGATGACCGTGGCACCGCCCGATGCGAGCGACAGCGCGATGGCCTTTCCGATTCCGCGTGACGCCCCGGTCACCAGGGCCACACGGCCCGTCAACATCAACATGACAGCATCGCCTACTTCACCACACGTACGCAGGGTCGCGCAATGCGCTCATGGACATGCCAGCGCGTTGCGCAACCGCAGCACCAGCTGCCCCTCAACCAATCGCGCCGCGGTCGCAATGCCGTTGCGCACCGCGCGGGCGTCGGAGCGTCCATGCCCCACCAGCGCGAGCCCCCTGAGCCCCAGCAGGGGCGCGCCACCGTACTCCGCCGAATCCGCGCGATCACGGACGCGCAGAAAGGCCGCCTTCGCGAGCCGGCCGCCCAGACGCGCCGCCAGGGACTTGGCGAGTTCCTTCTTCAGCAGCACTTCCATCGCGTCCACCAGGCCCTCACCCACCTTCAGGGCCACGTTGCCGGTGAATCCGTCACACACAATCACGTCTGCCCGCCCACTGAAAAAATCACGAGCCTCGAGATTGCCGACAAAGTTCAAACCCGAGGCGGCCAGCAACCCGTGCGCCTCGCGCACCAATTCGGTCCCCTTGCCTGCCTCTTCGCCCACCGACAGCAGCCCAACCCGGGGCCGCTCGATACCGAGCGCAATCGTCGAATACGCCGCGCCCATCACGCCAAACGACCGCAGGTGGACGGGCCGGCAATCGAGCGTGGCGCCGGTGTCCAGCAACACGGCCGACCCGGCCAGCGTCGGCACCAACACCGCAATGGCGGGCCGCTCGGCCCCTTCCAGCATCCCGAACGCGGCGTGCGCGGCCAGCACGGTCGCCCCGGTGTGCCCCAGGCTGTAAAAGCCGTCTGCCTCCCCGCGCGAGACCATCTCGGCTGCCACTTTGACCGACGCCCGGGGCATCCGCCTGAGCGCCTCACGCGGCGCGGCGTCCATCGCGATGAAGTCTGGGGTGTCGAAGATGGACAAAGAGTCGGGAAGGCGGCCCCCGGCGACGCGGTGGGCCTCCGCCGACACCTGGCTGGCCGGGCCAACCAGGATCACCGACACGCCGGTATCGCGCGCCGCCACGACGGCTCCGGCGATGACCTCGCGGGGGGCGAAATCGCCCCCCATGGCATCCACCGCGATTCTCGGACCAGTCACGCGACGGGCCTGGAGGCTCTCGGGGCTAATCTTCCTTGACAGCGCGAACCTGACGGCCGTTATAGAAGCCGCAGTTCTTGCACACCTGGTGCGGCAGTTTCATTTCCTGGCACTGCGGACAGCGCGCGGACTGCACCGTGACCAACGTGTCATGCGTACGACGCTTGGAAGTGCGTGATTTGGAATGGCGGCGTTTTGGATTCGGCACGGTCTCTACCCCTCAGGTCTTCTCGTTACGGCTTTTCCACTCGGCTAGCGCGGCCATGCGTGGATCTGCCCACTGTTGCTGGCAATGGCACGTCTCGCGATTCCGATTCGCGCCACACACCGGACACAAACCCTTGCACGACTCCTGGCACAAGGGCTTCATCGGCAGCGCGAGGTACAACTGTTCGCGAATCACTTCGCCCAGGTCAATCGCCTCGTCGCGATATTCCGCCAACCCCACCACGTGCCCCTCGGCAACGGGTTCAACGTCTTCGTCGTCATCGACTGCCACGGCGCCGGCGGTCAACAACCCCGCTTTCGCGGCCGTTTCAGCCGTCACCTTCGCAAACTCCGCCGGAGGCACAAAACGCGTTTCGACGTCGGCGCTGACCGGAACCACATACGGCTCCAGGCACCGACTGCACGTCACCTCCATGGCCGACGTCACCCGCGAGTGCAGCACCACGTGGGTGCCCTTCTCGCGCCGGACCGTCCCCGCAATTTCCGTGGGGCCGATCACCTTGAAATCGTCCGTCAGGTCGGCAAACGCCTCGGGCTCAACACGACGGTTGACGTCCACCACCACGGTCCGCAGCCGGCTGATATCGAGCAGCATGACTTCCCTCTACCGGCCCAGGCCGGTAGTGCAAACCCAGATTCTACCACGGGACCTTTTGGACGCTCCAGGGTCGGAGGCGCCCAGCCCAAAAGCCCGGCGGCGGCGTCAGACGCCCCAGGAACGCGGCACGAACAAATCCTCGAAGAGCGCGACGGCGTAGCGATCGGTCATGCCGGCGAGGAAGTCGCGGGCGGCCGCGTCCAGGCCCTCTGAGTCAATTGTGGCTTTGTCGAGAAACTGATCGGGCTTCTGCCGGAGCTTGTCCCACAGGCCGCCAAGCAGTCCGGCCGCCTTGTCGAACTCGGCCATCGCTCGAGGGTTCTCGTAGACGGCCCGGAACAGGAACTCGCGCAGTTCCAGCGTGGCCTGCAGGACGAGGTCGCTCATCCGAATTTCCGTGAGGGCACCACCGAGCGTCTCGGTCACCACGTCGGTCACCATGGAGTTGATGCGCTGCGACGAACTGCTGCCCAGCACCGCCACCGCCGACTGCGGCAGATCGCGTGTATCGAGCACACCCGCACGCACGGCATCGTCAATATCGTGGTTAACGTACGCGATGATGTCCGCCACGCGCGCGATCTGTCCTTCGATGGTGCTGGCGCGGTGCTCGGGTGGCGCGCCGACGGGCAGCCCGTGTTTGCCCTTCGAGTGCCGGGCAATGCCGTCGCGAACTTCCCACGACAGGTTGAGTCCCTGCCGGTCGTTCTCGAGCACGTCAACGATTCGCAGGCTTTGCTCGTGATGGCTGAAGCCACCCGGCACGAGTTTGTCGATCACGCGTTCGCCGGCGTGGCCAAACGGCGGATGGCCCAGGTCGTGACCAAGCGCGATGGCTTCGGTCAGTTCTTCATTCAGGCGCAGGACCTTGGCGATGCTGCGCGCGATCTGCGAGACCTCCAGCGTGTGGGTCAGCCGCGTGCGGTAGTGGTCGCCTTCTGGCGCGAAGAAGACCTGAGTCTTGTGCTTGAGACGGCGGAATGCCTTGGAGTGAATCACCCGATCCCGGTCGCGCTGGAAGTTGGGCCGAATCGGATCAGGCGCCTCCGGACGGAGCCGGCCCCTGCTGGCGCGGCTCCGCGCCGCCTGCGGCGCCAGCATTTCATCTTCCAGAGCTTCCAGTTGTTCGCGAATGGTGGACATGGGAATGGTCATCTTACAGAAGACAAGCGCCGCATTTCGCCAAGAAAACTCGTGCCAGCGTCCATGGGCGCCAACCCGAAAATTTCCGCCAGCGTCTGGCCGACGTCAGCGAATGTGGTGCGCGTGCCCAGGTCCACGCCGGCCTTCACCGATGCGCCCGCCACGAGCAGCGGCACATATTCGCGCGAGTGATCCGTGGACGGGGTGGCCGGGTCGTTGCCGTGGTCGGCGGTCACGATAAGAAGGTCGGTGGCTGAAAGCTGTGGCAGAAGCTGCGCCAGGCGCGCGTCGAAGCGCTCCAGGTTGTCCGCATACCCGCGCACGTCGTTCCGGTGCCCGTACTTCGTGTCGAAGTCCACAAGATTGACGAAGATCAGGCCGCGATCCGTGGTCGCGATCTCCTGCAACACCACGTCCATGCCGTGGTCATCCGACTGTGTGTGAATCGCCCGCGTGAGGCCACGGCCCGCAAACAAGTCTTCGATCTTGCCCACGCCGACCACCGGTTGGCCGGCGGTGGACAGGCGATCCAGCAGGGTGTCTTCAAACGGATCCAGCGCGTAGTCGCGCCGGTTCGACGTGCGCTCGAAACCGCCGGGCTCGCCCTCGAATGGCCTGGCAATGACGCGACCCACGCCCATGCCCCGCCCCACGAGGTCAAACGCTTCATCGCAGTATCGATACAGTTCGTCGATCGGCACGATGCGTTCGTGCGCCGCGATCTGGAAGACGCTGTCGGCCGACGTGTAAACGATCGGCGCGCCTGTTCGCATGTGCTCGGGCCCCAGGGCGTCGATGATCTCGGTGCCCGACGCCACCACGTTGCCGATGGAGGTGCGGCCGATTCGCCGCTCGAACTCGGCGATGATCTCCTTTGAGAACCCTTGGGGAAACGTGGGAAACGGACGAGCGAGCACGATGCCCATCAGCTCCCAGTGGCCAGTGACGGAGTCTTTTCCGGGCGACGCCTCGGCCATCCGTCCCGCCGCGCCCATTGGCGCTGGGGTGCTCCCGCCGATGCGTGCCACTCGACCCAGTCCAAGAGACCGCAGGGTAGGCACACGCAAGGGCACCGCGTCAGCGATATGCCCCAGCGTGTCGCTGCCCTGGTCCCCGTACTGGTCGGCGTCGGGCAAGTCGCCGCAACCGACCGAGTCCATGACGATGAGGATGACGCGAGTGATCATGCGATGAAGGCCCGAACCTGGGCGAGCGCGGCGGCCTGCACCGCCGGGTCGGTGCCCGGGCCTGGCAACCATCGTACGCCAGGTTCCTTCTTGAACCACATCAACTGCCGCCGGGCGTAGTGCAGGTTTTCGCGCACGATGAGCGCCCGTGTGGCGGCTTCGTCGCGCAGACCCTGCCGCATCTCGATGAGCTGCCGGTACACCAGGCCGCTGAACGCGTGGGCAGATTCGGGCACGCCGGATTCGATCAGGCGCTCAACCTCGGCCACCACCCCTCGGCCGAACTGCGCATCGACGCGCGCGGCCACGCGTCGCTCCAGGTCGGGCCGGGGGTCGACGACGCCGAGCGTGAGCACGTCGTACCCCGGCAACGCGGACTGTGTCGCGGCGAAGTGCGCGGTGAGGGGCTGTCCCGTCAGGAGGTAGACCTCCAGAGCGCGAATCAGGCGCATCCGATCGCGCGGTTGGATCCGCAGCGCCGACTCTGGATCAACGCGGCCCAGCCATCGGTGGAGCGACTCCACACCGCGACGTTCGGCCACGCGCGTGAGGCGCCCCCGCAGTTCGTCGTGGCGGGGTGGGCCTGGAAACAGGCCGCGCACCAGGGCGCGGTAATAGAACCCGGTGCCCCCCACCAGAATGGGCCAGCGTCCGCGCGCCCGGATGTCGCGCACGGCCGCAGCCGCATCAATCGCATACCGCGCGGCCGAATAGGTCTCGGTGGGGTTGACGACGTCAATCAGATGGTGCGGAATGCCCCGCTGTTCCCGGGTTGTCGGCTTGTCGGTGCCGATGTCGATGCCCCGGTAGACAGCCGTCGAATCACACGAGACAATCTCGCCGTCGATCGCCTCGGCCAGCGCCACACCCAGGGCCGTCTTGCCGGTGGCGGTCGGGCCAACAACAGCAACGAGCTTCATCGGTCCAGGGTCCAGGGTCCAGGGTCCAGGGTCCAGCGTGCTCGTCATCGACCTGTGTCAGCGCGTGTTGTAGAAGAAGGTCACCGTGAAGAGCACTTTGTCTTCAGGGTACTCGGCCGGGAGGGCGACGGTGGGGTTCGACCCGCGCAAGGCGTTGACGGCGGAGACGTCGAGCGACGTGTGGCCGGACGACTCAATCAACGTCACATCCGAGATAGTGCCATTGCGGTGGATCATCAGTGTCACGACAACTTTCCCTTTGAGCACCATCGCGGCCTGCGGGATGAACCAGTTGCCTTTGACCTGGGCCACGAACCGCCGCAGCCACCATCCGAAGTCCACACCCTTCGAATCGAAGCTGATCTGCGCGTCCTGCTGGGTCTGCCCGCCGTTTTCATTCGAGAAATTGTCGTTGCGCAGGTACTTCTGCAGGTTGCGCAGCGAGTTCGCGAGCCCCTCGCCAGGCGTGCGCGCAACGGTCTCAGTCGGCGGCAATACCACGGGCGCATCGGGCGGCGGTGGGGCGCTTGCCTCGCTGCCATTGGCGCCCCTGGGCGGCTCCACCGGCGGCGCGCCTTCGACTTTCTCTGGCGTATTGCCCCGCGAGAACGGCTCTGGGTTGGCGGGCACGGGCGCCTTGTCGCGCGTCGCGGCCTGCCGATCGATATCTGATGCTTCGGCCGTCACCTTCGGAGGCGCCGGCATATCCCGCAGCGGCTCCATCATCACAAACGTCACATCGTCTTTTGGCGGAACCGGTGTCATGTTGACCAGTTCGTTCGGCGCGAACCAGGAGGCCGGCATCACGAGGTAGGCAATGACCAGCACGAGATAGGCCACCGTGGTGAGCAGCAGCCGCTCCAGCCGGCTGAAGGCCGCCGGCAAATGGGGCGTGTCCGGCCGGTGGTCTTCGAAATCCAGATACATCTAAACGCCCTGCCCCTTCGTCGCTACATAGAGGTAGACGATGCCGAAGGTCAAAGGGACGGTGCGAACAGAGGCAAAGCCGTTGTCTTTCAACAGCGTGGCAAAGGCCTCTGGCGTGGGGAACTGCTCCACCGAGGCGGGGAGGTAGGAGTATGCCTCGCCATGCCGTGAGAGCAGGCGGCCGACAAACGGCAGGAGATACCGGAGATACCAGAGGTGGAGGGTTCTCACGCCGGGAATACGCGGCGCGCCCGGTTCAAGCACCGCCAGCCGCCCGCCGGGCGTGAGCACACGGGCAAACTCGCGTAACGCCCGCTCGCGATCGACCACGTTCCGGATACCAAACCCCACCATGGCTGCGTCAACGCTGGCATCGGGGAGCGGGACATTCGTGGCGTCACCCCGCACCAGATGGATGCGATCGGCGAGGCCGGCCTTGTGGATCTTGGCAAGACCGATACGAAGCATCTCGCCGGCGAAGTCGATGCCGATGACCTGCCGTGCGCGACTCGTCGTCGAGGTCGCGGCCTCCACCGCGAAGTCGGCGGTGCCCGTGCACATATCGAGCACACGTTCGGTGCCTGTGAGTTTGAGTTCGCGCACTCCACGCGCGCGCCAACCCTTGTCCATGCCGAGGCTGATCAGCCGATTGAGCGTGTCGTAGCGGATCGCAATCCGGTCAAACATCCCGGCAATGCGCGCCGGGTCACGCGAGGTGGAAACCACTATTCGCCCTTCCAGGGGGCAAACAGGTGCTGGTCGAAGCCCAACCCGTTGAGGATCTTGCCCGCGATGAAATCCGCGAGGTCGTCAATGGTCTGGGGCTTCTGGTAAAACGCCGGCATCGCAGGCAGGATCATCGCGCCGGCTTCTGCCGCAGCCACCTGATGGCGCAGCGCCGGCAGGCTCATGGGCGTTTCACGCGGCACCAGGATGAGCTTGCGCTGCTCCTTGAGCATCACGTCGGCCGCGCGCTCAATGAGGCTGCGCGACAAACCCAGCGCCACACCGGCCAGTGTCTTCATCGAACACGGCACGATGACCATGCCGCTGCAACGATGGCTGCCGCTTGCCAGCGTCGCGCCAAGGTCCTTGTTGCTGTGCACCACAAACGTGCCCTGGTGTACGGCGGGACCATACTTGCGCTCGAGCAAATCCTGCAGACGATCAACTTTCGCGTCGCTGCCGAGTTCGTCCATCAGCAGGCGTTTGCCGTAGTCGGAAAACACGATCTCCAGATGGCAGCCGGCTTCAAGGAGCGCCGCGATTGTGCGCACGGCGTAGATGGCGCCGCTGGCGCCGGTGACGCCCACGGCGATGTGAGGCCGAGGGCTGGCGTGTGCTGAGGTCATAAAAACAAATCCGCCGCGGTGGTGGCCAGATACAGCAACCCGACCCAGCCATTGAGGTCAAAGGCCAGCTTGACCTTCGAGAGATCGTCCTGGCGCACAAGCGACTGCTCGTAGATGAGCAGGGCGGCGACACCGACGACGCCCGCCATATAGACCGTTCCCAGGTCAGCCACCACGCCAAGCGCGGCGAGCGTCACCACCGCCACCACGTGCATGAACCGCGAGATGGTGAGCGCGCGGGCGATGCCGAACCGGACGGGAATGGAGTGCAACCCCTCCCGCCGATCCACCTCCACGTCCTGGCAGGCGTACAGCACGTCGAAGCCGCCCACCCACGCGCCGATGGCCAGTCCCAGCAGCCAGGGCTCCCAGCCTTCTCTGCCCCCGGCGGCCAGCCAGCCACCGACCGGCGCCACAGCCATGGCCAGCCCAAGAAACAGCTGCGCATACGACGTGAAACGCTTGGCAAACGAGTAGAAGAACACAATGGCGAGCGCGACGGGCGAGAGCGCGAAGCAGATCCAGCCCAGGTGGGAGGACGCATAGACGAAGGCGGCGGATGAGACGACGACAAAGACGATGGCTTCGCGGCGGCTCATCCGTCCCTGTGGCAGTTCCCGCATCGCCGTGCGGGGATTGCGCGCGTCATACGCAACGTCGGCGAGCCGGTTGAAGCCCATGGCGGCGCTGCGCGCGGTCACCATGCACGCAACAATCCACAGGCCGCGGGTCCAGCTCCAGGGCTCGACTTGGGTGGCCAGCAGCGCCCCCACCAGCGCAAACGGCAACGCGAATACCGAGTGACTGATGCGGACGAACGATGCGTAGGTGCGGAGGCGATCAAACATTTAGTGGGACGGAACGTTCAGCCGTGTGACGTCAGCGGCCGACACTCCACTCACCAAGTATTCTTCCACATCCTCAGGACGGGCCCGGACGCCGGCCGGCAGCGCGACGGACACCAGCTGGGCCTGACGTCCCGGGCTGAGGGTGCCGTAGTGCTGGCCGAATCCCAGGGCCTCCGCGCCCACGCGAGTCGCGCTGTCGAGCAATCGCGCGGCGTCCACCTCGGGCGCCAGCCGGCGCAGTGCGGCCAATTCGTCGAACATGTTGAGCGTATCGGTGGACGCGAGGCTGTCGGTGCCGATGGCCACGGGCACGCCCGCGCCATAGAACCGGGCGATGGGCGGCACCCCCCCGCCAACCCACGTGTTGCTCCGCGGGCAGGTCACGATGACGGCCTCCGCGTCGCGTGCCTGTTCGAGCTCGCGAAAGGTCAGGTGGACGCCATGGACCAGCAGCGTGCCTGGCTTGAGGTACCCGAGTCGCTTGAGGAACTCCAGAGGGCCGCAGCGGGGCACTTGCCATGCCCCTGTCCAGACACCCAGCGTTTCGAGCAGCGTGCGCATTGGTCCCTCGCCGGTGTGGAGGAACTCCACTTCTTCGGCCGATTCGGCGATGTGCACAGAGAGGGGCACCGGTCCCTGGTGCTGGGCGGCAATTTCTGCGAAGAGCGCGGGCGCCGTTGAGTAGGGCGCATGCCCGACGACCGCAAAAAAGACGTCGGGTGTCTTTTTCGACGAAAAAGACACCCGACGTCTTTTCTGGGCGAGCGCATTTGCGGCGCGCACCATTCCAACGGGGTCCGTGGGGTTGAAGCCGAGGATTTCGTGGAAGACAACGCAGGCCAGCTTCCGCTCGGCGAAGACGGGCACCGACGCCAGCGAATTCGAGATGTCGCCCACCAGGGCCGTGCCCGTGTCGAGCATGTCGCCCACCGAACGAGTCATGGCAGCCACGACCGCTTCGCCTCCCCCCACCGGCCCGGTGCGCCGCACGCGGAGGAGTGTCTTGATCCACTCGTCCATGGAACCCGCCGGCGGCACCAGCCCGGCCATCCAGCTCAGTTCCAGGTGGGTGTGCGCGTTGACCAGGCCCGGGAGCAACGCGACGTCGCCCAATTCCTCGACGGGACTCGGCGCGCGCCCGGCTCCGATGTCGCTCACGCGCCCATCCTCCACCAAGACCCAGCCATGACGGATTGGCGGGGCACTGATCGGAAGCACCCAACTCGCGCGGTAGGAGGTCATTTGTTAATGAGCCAATTGGCTCTGTGCCTCATTGGCCCACTGGCTCATTGTCTTGCGCGTTTGCCTGCCGCCGACCGGGCTTCATAGTCGCGCAGGTCGGGCGCTTCGCCGGCGCGCCCATCCTCTCGCGCCACAGCAAGCGCCGTCATGCGCGGCACGTCGCGCTGCCGAAAGACGGGCCCGCCCAGGACGTCATAGTGCATGTTGCGCCGCTTGGCCACGAAGCCGGCGCTTTCGATGTTGCGCACCACTTCAAACTCGTCCATGCAATACTCGGCGCCGGCCGCGCGCACGACGTTTTCCTCGATCATCACCGATCCCATGTCGTTGGCGCCGTACGCCAGGCTCAGCTGGCCCACCTTGCCGCCCTGTGTGACCCACGACGACTGCAGGTTGTCGAAGTTGTCGAGCACGAGGCGCGACAACGCCAGAGTCCGCAGATAGTCGATGCCGGTCGCTTCGGTTCCCCCCAGTTCGGTGTGCTCGGGCTGGTAACTCCACGCGATGAACGCGGTGAACCCGCCGGTCTCATCCTGCAGGTCCCTCAGGCGGAACAGATGCTCCAGCCGCTCCTCCACCGTTTCCACCGTGCCATACATCATCGTGGCGGTCGTGCGAAGCCCGGCGCGGTGCGCCTCGCGCATGACACCCAGCCACTCATCGGCAGTGGCCTTGGTGTAGCAATTCAGAATTTTGCGCACGCGATCCACCAGAATCTCGGCGCCGCCACCAGGCACACTGTCGAGACCCGCCGCGATCAGCCGATCGATGACCTCCGCAGTGGGCAGCCCCGACAGTCGCGAAATGTGAATCACTTCTGGCGGAGACAACGCGTGCAGTCGGAACTCCGGGTACCGGCTCTTCACCTGGCGAAACAGATCTTCGTACCATCCCAGCGGAACGTCGGGATTGTGTCCGCCCTGCAGCAACAGTTGCCCGCCGCCCAGCGCGATGGTCTCTTCAATCTTCCGGAAGATCTCATCGAACCCGAGCGTGTAGCCTTCCGACGATCCGACGGGCCGGTAAAACGCGCAGAACTTACAGCGCGCCACACAGACGTTCGTATAGTTGACGTTGCGGTCAATGATGTACGTGACCACGCCTTTCGGATGCCGGCGTGCACGCGCCTGATCCGCGAGCCCACCAAGCAGGGATGTAGGCGCGTGAAGGTAGAACTCCAGCGCCTCGTCGCGGGTCAGCCGCTCGCCCGCGCGCAACTTGTCAGCAATGGCCGCTACAGTCATCAAAAAGCCTTCTCAAATGCTACTTCAACCGCGCCGCCCTGGGCCTCGCCCGCACAGGGCGGCGTCAGGCGTCCTTCGTCACCCGCCAGCCGATCGCGAACGCAACCACCATCAGGACGGCGGCCAGCAGAAATGGGGCGCCCGGCAAGTGCCAGCTCGCATACGGGCCAATGAACGCCGCGAACGTGAGCGTGAACAGCCCGGGACCGATGATGCCGGTCAACCCCATGAAGCTGCTGTTGATGCCCTGCAGCTGCCCCTGCTCCGACGGCTGAACGTGGCGAGTCATCAGGCCCTGTGCCGACGGACCATACAAGCCCATCAACCCAAAAACAGGAATGCCGAGCCAGAAGACAGAGCCCGTCTCGGCCAGGCCGTACACGACAAACCCCACCGCCCCGCACGCGAGTCCCGTCAACAGCATCGCCCGCTCGCCGAATCGGGCGACCAGCGGCCGCACCAGACCGCCCTGCACAATGACGCTGACCACGCCGACCACGGCAAGGGTCAGCCCCGTGGCGCGCGCGTCCCAGCCATACCGGTACGCGCCATACAACACGAACACGCTGGGCAACACGTGGTGCGCCAGGTGGTAAAACACCGTGACGGTGGCGATGCCGAACAGTTCCTTGTGCGACCTGAGCAGGCGCAACGACCCCAGCGGATTGACGCGCGCCCACGAAAACGACTTCCGAGCGTCAGGCGGCAGAGACTCGGGTAACACGAAGTAGCCGTACGCGGCATTAGCCAGCGCCAGCGCGGCCGCTGCCCAGAACGGCAGCCGCGGATCCACGGCGCCCAGTATGCCGCCCATGGCCGGCCCAAGGACAAACCCCAGTCCGAAGGCAGCGCCGATCATGCCGAAGCCGGCGGCCCGCTTCTCCACCGGCGTCACGTCGGCAATGTAGGCGCCTGCGGTGGAAAAACTGGCGGCCGTGATTCCCGAGATGACGCGCCCGACAAAGAGCCACGTCAGGCTCGGTGCCAACGCCATCAGGACGTAGTCGAGCCCCAGGCCCGCACATGACATGAGGATGACCGGCCGCCGGCCCCAGCGGTCCGACAACGCGCCGAGGATAGGTGCGAACACAAACTGCATCAACGCCCACGCCGTCCCGAACAATCCGAACATGGTGGCCGCGCGCGAGGTGTCCCCGCCCAGGAACTCCTCAACGAGCAGGGGCAACACCGGAATGACGATCCCGAGGGCCAGGACGTCGAGGACGACAGTGATGAAGATGAAGATGATAGCGGGCCGGCGAGGACCGTCGGCCGCCATCACCGATCCGTCGTGGCCAACGCGGCCGAGGCGAAGAACCGCGGCTCGACAGCCGACCTGATCAGCCCCACGGCTGCTGCCTCGCGGTAGTACGTCTGCAGGCCCTGGAGCATGCGGTCGGTCAGGTCGAAAAGGATGTGTTCGCGCAGATACTGACGGGCGATGGCCTGATAGGGCGGCCGGTCCGCCGTGTAGGCGTCCGCCAGCGCGTCGCAGACCAGCACTCCGGCCTCTTTGGCCGCCTGCATTCGCCTGACCGCGTGCGGCGGAAGACTGTCGGCGCGCCCGGCCCAGAATGCCCACACAAACGGCAGCCCCGTCATCTCGGTCCACGCCTGGCCCAGATCGATCTTCTCGGCGCCAAGTGCGCGGTGGTCCACAAACAACGCCGGGTCGCCAATCAGCAGCGCCGCGTCGTGGCTCGCGAGCATCGATTCCAGATCCGGTGCCTGGCGCACGAACGTGGGCGCGATGCCGAATCGTCGCGCGCACAGGATGCGCGTGAGCGCCACGGAGGTGCGGGAACTGGTATCGAGCGCGATCGTGCGAATCTCGGTCACCGGCTTCTTTGTGAAGAGGGCCACGGACGCCACCGGGCCCTCTGACGCAATCGACACACCCGGCACCACGAGATCTGCGGGCCGATCGGCGTACGCGATCGTGGGAATCAACCCGAGGTCGATCTCTCCCGATGACAGCAGCGAAGCGCACTCGGCGGGCGGGTCGAAGCGCAGCGAAAACAGCGGATCGGCGTCACCGCCGAGTTCATGCACCAGCGGCCGACAGTTGAGATAGTTGACCGATCCAAGACGGATCTTCGACACTCACGGCACCTGTTCGAATCGGCTGTTCCTGGCCGACGGGGTCGCGAACGCCGCCGCGATCTGGCGTGCGATGTCGGTGCGCGGACTCCTGCGATGGCCCAGACCCAGGGTATCGGTGGCGGGCACGTTGTCGATGTCGTTGGCGCCATAGGCGATGGCCACCTGGGCGAGTTTGGGTCCGTACATCACCCAGTCCACCTGAATGGACGGCACCTCGCCGCACACCAGTCGCGCCACCGCAATCGTCCGCACATCGTCGTATCCGGTGGACGGCGCTTCGACCTCGTCGAACCGCGGCAGCGGCGCAAACGCGAGCAACCCGCCGACCTCACGCTGAAGCGCGGCTACCCGTTCGATGCAGACCAGACGTTCAGAGAGGCTACTCGCGCGGTCCACGGTTGCGCGCGAGACTTCCAGTCCACCATGCCGAAGCGCCCGCACCAGTTCGGCCGGTTCCTCAAACCTGTCCACCGGGAAATAGGCCACGCCGGTCAGACCGGCTTCGCGAAGTTCACGGGCGGCCTCGGCCAGGGCCAGATGATCGCCGCCGGCAAGGTCCAGAAGCTCTGTAGCCGCAAACCCAGTGACCGGAATCTCGCCTGCAGCCGCCACAACCGCGCGCACCAACGCGCAACCCGCCGCCAAAGACGCAGGCCGCGTCGTGATGCGCACCTCGCGGGCGTCGCCCAGCTCCGACGGCGCCGCGTCGCCTTCCACCTCAAGCACGTGGCCGTACGTGACAACGTCGCCGTGGCGGGCCCGGCGCGCGAGCTCGCCAAGCGTGCCCACACTCACCAGGTCGGCACAGGCCAACACACGTTCGGCCTCCTCGTGGGAAAACGATTCGCCTGACGAGGCCTTGGATTCCAGATCCTGCAACATGTTCACTACTCCGGCACGCGAGCGCCGGGCTCCCTTTCATTCGCCTCGATGGCGGCCGCCACGCGTGTGGCCAGCACCAGGGCACGAAACCCGTCCTGCCCGGTCACACGAGGCGCGCGGTCTTCTCGAATGGCGTCCACGAAATCCTGTAATTCTCTCCCGAGCGGCTCGCCCTTTTCCACGGGCACTGCGCCCCCTTCAATGGCTGGCCGTTCACCGGGCCGAGGAACAATGCGATACGCCTCGAGTTCCTGCTCCCCGTAGTCCACCGAGACATACAGGTCGCGCTGAAAGAAGCGGACTTTTCGGACGCGGTCGCGGCTGATGCGACTCGCGGTCAAGTTCACGGTGCATCCGGAGGCGAACTTCAGACGCGCGTTTGCAATGTCCACCTTGTGCGAAAGCACCGGCACGCCCACGGCCTCAACGGCGGTGACCTCGGTGTGGTCGATGGCCAACACAATATCCAGGTCGTGAATCATCACGTCGAAGACCACGTCGATGTCGAGACTGCGGTCGGGAAAACCGCTCAGCCGATGCACCTCGATGAATCGAGGCGCGGAGATCAAAGGAATTGCCGCAGCCACGGCTGGGTTGAACCGCTCGGTGTGGCCGACTGCGAGCCGACGCCCCACACGGTCCGCCAGCGCGATCAACTCCTCGGCCTCGGCAAGTGTGGCGGTCATGGGTTTCTCGACGAGCACGTGAACGCCCGCCTCGAGAAAATCGCGCGCCACTCGACAGTGATCAACAGTCGGCACCGCGATGCTGACGGCGTCAACGCGGCCGATGAGGTCGCGGTAGTCGGCAAACGCCTCCACGCCCTGTGCGGACGCCGCGGCGGCTCCCCGCTCTGCCGACACATCGGCCACGCCCATCAGGCGCGCGCCGGAGGCCGCCGCCAGCAGGCGCGCGTGGTGACGCCCAAGGTGCCCCACGCCCACAACCCCGATCCGCACATCCGCACTCATTTCGCCCCCTGCGGCCGGCCCACCACCACCACGCCCGCGTCGTTTGCGGCCGAAAGGAATGCCGGGCCATCCAGCACCAGTGTCCGGCCGGCATCAATGGACAACGCGTCGGCGCCGGCGGCCTGCATGGCGCGAATGGTGGCCACGCCCACCACCGGCACGTCGAAGCGCATGTCCTGCTTCGGCTTGGCCACCTTCACCACGCGCGTTCCGGCGCCGGCCAGCGCCCCGGCTCGTGCGATCGCCGCATCGGTCCCTTCCATCGCTTCAACCGCCACCACCGCGCGGTCTTTGACGACGATGGTCTGGCCGACGTCGAGGCCGGCGACGGCGTCAGCCACCGAGTAGCCAAACGTGAAGTCCGCCTGCATGGATTCTGTCGGCTGCGCGGTCGTGAGCACACCGGGTGACGCGAGCAAGCCTGCCAGCAGTTCTGTCGAGTCCATCAAGGTGATGCCGTGTTTGAGCAACACATCGGCGATGGCGGCAATCAACGCGTCGGTGTTCTTGGACTTGAGCCGCGCCAGCACCGACAGCATGGTCAGGTCCGGCAACACGCCGCCAAACAGCTTCGTGTGTTTGACCTGGCCCGCCATGATGGCTTGAGTGACGCCGGCATGCTGCAGCGTCTTGATGCAGGTGCCCAGATGGCCGAGCGCCACCCACGAGTGCTGCACGCCGCCCAGCTCACGACCCAGGTCTTCAAGCGCCGGAAAGGCCTCGCCCTCCACCGCCACGACCACGACCTCGTGGCCCAGCTGGCGGGCGGCTCTGAGAATCAAAAAAGGAAACGTTCCGTTCCCCGCGATCAGGCCCAGCGGCATGTACAGGAGATCTTACTCTCCGCCGGTCTCGTCGCCGGCCCGGCGGGATGGCCGCCGGAGAATAACCCCGCGCGACCCGGCGTGCCGGATGAACTCCACCAGGAACGCCACTTCGGGCGCGGCCAATGTGGGGTCGCCCTCGATCAACTCGATGGCGCGGCTGGTGTTGTGCTGGATGAGGTGGCGATACGCGCGGCGCAGCTTGCCAATCAGCTCGCGCGAGAAGCCCCGACGTTCCAGGCCAATCGAGTTCAGGCCATAGATGCGGGCGCGGTTGCCCACGGTCTTGGCGTACGGCAGCGCGTTGCGGGTCACCACCGTATAGCCGCCGATGAACGCAAACTTGCCGATGCGGCAGAACTGATGCACGCCGGAGAAGGCGCTGATCGTGACGAAGTCCTCAACAGTCACGTGGCCGCCCAGCGTGGCGCCGTTACCGAAAATGGTGTGGTTGCCGACGTGGCAGTCATGGGCGACATGGGCGTAGGCCATGAAGAGGTTGTGGTCGCCGATGGTCGTGACGCCACCGCCACCAGCCGTGCCCCGGTGAATGGTCACAAACTCACGGAAGACGTTGTTGGTGCCAATCGTGAGCCTCGTGGGCTCGCCCTTGAACTTCAGGTCCTGCGGGGCAAGGCCAATCGAGGCCAGAGGGAAGATCTCGGTATCGTCGCCAATCTCCGTCCACCCGTCGATGACGGTCGATGCGCCGATCCGGCAGTGGTTGCCCAAGGTCACGCGTGGGCCGATGATGGCGTACGGCCCGACCACCGTGCCTTCGCCGATGACGGCGCCTGGATGAATGACGGCCGTGGGATGGATGTCGGCTTCTCGTACCGGCACTTCGGCTTCAACAACCAACAGGAGCCTGGCCTCAGCCACGACCTGCCCGTTCTTCGTCGCAATGGCTTCAGCACGCACCAACGGCCCTCGCCGCGCCCCGAGCTTCACGTCGAGTTCGAGCCGGTCTCCCGGCACCACCTGCTTGCGGAATTTCACATCGTCTACGCTGCGAAGCGCGATACGGTCGGCGCGGCCCGGCAGGGTGTCGGCCAGAAGCAGCGTGGCGACTTGAGCGAGCGACTCGATCAAGAGCACGCCGGGCATCAGGGGCGTGCCGGGAAAGTGTCCCTGAAAAAATTCTTCGTTGACGGTGACGTTCTTGACGGCCACCATCCGCACGCCCGGTTCATGCGACAACACGCCGTCAACCAGCACTGAAGGGTAGCGATAGGACAGGCGGTCGAGGACGTGGGAAAACATCGGGAATCGGGGATTCTTGAATCGGGAATCGGGTCGGGTAATCGGGCGGCACCCGACGACCCGACCCAAAGGACTGATGGCCTTATTTCTTCGCCGAGTACTGGGCGTCGACGCGCTTGACGAGTTCCGGCGAGAGGTTGAGTCCCGGGAACACGTAGACCGCGCCGCTGTTTTCCACATTGAACACGATGTGGAGGTTGCGCTCCTTGGCGAGGCTCTCGAGAATCGGCATGACCTTCTTCTCGAAGTCGCCCAGGAGGTCCTGCTGCAGCGTCTGCAGTTCGGACTGGGCTTCCTGCTGTTTGAAGGTCAGCTCGCGCGTGAGCCGATCGATGTCCTTCGCCAGCGTGGCCGCAGCCACTTCGCTCAGGAGGGCGGACTGCGTCTGCTGCCGGGTCTGGGCATCCTTCAATTTGGTCTGAAGCCCGGTCAGTTCGCCTTCCAGCTTCTTGCCAAGCGCCTCGTACTGCAGGGAGCCGGACTTGCCCAGAATCGACTGGGCGACGACCGACTGAAGGTCGACGAAGCCAATCTTGGACTCCACGGGGAACGGCGGCTGCACGGGCGGCGCTGGCGCTGGGACCGCGGTGGCCGGTGGTTTGGCCGTGGCCGGCGGGTTCTGCGCCGGGGGATTCTGTACGGGAGGGGCTGTCTGGGCCAGGGCGTTGCCCGCCACAAGAACGGCCAAGAGGGCCATAGTGATCGTCTGTCTACTCATGAGTGGTCTATACCTACACCTTTCCAAAAGAAACGATAACGTAGAACGTGCCGCCGAGGCCAGTCCGAGTACACTAGACGCCATGCGCCGTGCCGTGCTCAGACGCCCATTCCTGACCCGAACTTTCCTGGCCCGAAGCCTCGCTATTCTGACGCTCACAGCGACCGCGACGGCCTGTGACGACCCCGGACCGGTCGCCCCGACGCCCACCACGCCCAATCCGGTGGCGTTTACCGAGACCTTTACGGGCACGCTCTCCCGTAACGGCGCCGTGACCTTCCCGTTTGAGGCCCTGGCGGCCGGCACGGCCACCGCCACGATGGCCGCCCTCGTTCCCGTCATCGAGCCCATCGGCTTCGCGATGGGTACCTGGAACGGCCTGGGGTGCCAGACGGTGATCTCCAACGACAGCGCCTTCCAATTCGCCACCCTGACCGGCACGGTGGGCGGCCCGGGACGGTTGTGCCTGCGCGTCTACGACGTCGGCGGCGTCACCACCCCCGTGAAATTCACGGTCTCGGTCGTACATTTCTAAGACATTCAGGACCTGCTGAGGTTACACCTCAGCAGGTCCTTTCGTCGTTTTAGAACGTCGTTCCCACGGCAAACCGGAAGGTGAACTTCGGCTGCGGCCGCAGGTTGTTGTTGAACACCCGGCCACGCTGCGGGTTGTACGCAAAGATCAGCCGGAACGGCACGTTCAGCACCGGCATGAAGAAGCGGATCTCGCTGCCCATTGACGTCTTGAACGCGTAGCTCCTGCCAATCTCGCTTAGCGACGGCGTGGCCGGCACCTGCCCTGCTGGCGTCAGTTCCACAGTCTGTCCTGGGTCGGCCAGCAGGGGCGGCGTGGGCGGCACGGTCTCGAACACGGTTTCCTTCCAGACGAACCGCTCGCCGATGTCGCGCACCTGCCCGGCGTCATAAAAAAACACGAGGCGCACCGGCCCACCAACGCGGATCATATATTCGCCGTTGAAGAGCAGCGTCTTGTTGCCGCCCAGCACCAGGCCCGAGCGCGCGTCACGTGTGCCGACGCTGCGCAGGTCGAACCCGCGAATGCTGTACTCGCCACCGAGCACGAGCTTCTCGAAGATCGGCAGCGTCTTGGTGTCGCCATAGGGCCTGACGTATTCACCCTGCAGACGGAACCCGAACGACGTCCGGGGCGTGACCGGCAGGTACCAGGTGCCTTCAAGGCGTCCGCGCAGGAACGAGGTGTCGCCGCCCAGGCCCGCGATGTCGAACGCCGCCGTGTATTTGGTGCCGCTGCTCGGGAAGATGGGCTCGTTGATCGTGTTGTACATGATGCTGGGTGAAATCTTGCTGATCACCCGCTTGCCGTTCGAGTTGATGAGCAGCGAGTCACTCAGCAGCGGATTCCCCGCCAGCACGGCCGGGTCCTTGTAGATGTCGGAGATGTTCGACACTGACACGTTCTCCAGGCTGTAGCCGATGAAGAACCGCGACCAGCTCTTCACCGGGAACCCAAAGAGGATGTTTGCGCCAGTCGATCCTTGCGTGAACTGGAAGAGGTAGTTCACCTGGCGCGAATACAAGTCGATGCCGGCTGTAATCGGGCGGTCGAACAGGAACGGCTCGGTGAACGCGATCTGGTAGTTGCGCGCCTGCGAACCCTTTTGCGCTGAAATCGACAGCGTCTCACCGCGGCCCATCAGGTTGGATGTCTGGAAGCCCAGTTGCCCGAAAAAGCCCTCGAACTGCGAGATGCCGGCGCCAAAGCTCAACTGGTTGCGGTTCTGCTCTTCGAACTTGAGCCGCACGTCCACCTTGCCATCGGCGTTCGGGGTCTTTTCGATCTTGACCGAGTCCTCGCTCTCGAGCGGCTTGAAGTATCCCAACTGGTTCAGCCGCCGTACGCTGAACTTCAGCGACTCCATGTTGAACACGCCGCCTTCCACCAGCCGCATCTCGCGGCGAATCACCGAGTCGCGCGTGGTCGTGTTGCCCAGGAACGTCAACCGGTTGAGGAAGTAACGCACGCCTTCCTGAATCTTGATGACCAAGTCCACTTCGGGCGTGCCCTGGAACCCGGCGATGGGTTCTCCGGTGTCCATATTCCGGTCGTTCGGCGTCACATCAGGATTCATGGTGAATTCCCAGAATCCCGCACTTCCGTAGAACTCCTGGAGCTTCTCGTAACCTTTGCGGATGGGTTTCTCCGAGTAGTAGTCGCCCACCTTCAGCTTGTCGAACACCGAGAGAATGGCGGCCGTCGGCACGTTCTCGTTGCCCGCCACCGACACCGACTTGACGCGGTACCGCGCACGTTCATCCACGGGTATCCGGAGTCGCACCCACCGGCTCTTGCCATCAGCCGAGTCTTCAATCGGCTCGATCTGCGGCTGCCCCACCTTGGCGAACACGTACCCCTGTTCACGGAAATAGGCCTCGAGCGCTTCCGCATCCTCGGCAAACTTGGCGTCCTGATAGGTTCCGCCGCCGCTAATGAAGCCCAGTAGTCCGCGCGCCTTGTTGACCTTCATCCGCTTGCGCAGGGCGCCGTCGCTCACCTCGTTGTTGCCGTCGAACACCACCTCGCGAATCCTGACCTTCGGGCCCTGCTCGATGGTGAACGACAGGTGCACCAGCCTCGGCCCGCCCGCCACGGGCTTCGTGGTCGGCGTCACGGTGGCAAACTGATAGCCCTTTTCGGCATATAGCGTCTTGACCACGCCCGCCACCCGCCGCACCACGGCATCATCCACTGGAGAATCCAGGCGCAGGTCGAGGCTCAGTTCCTTCAGCTTGCTTTCGATATCCGCAATCGCCACTTCCTTCGAACCCGGGTAGTCCACAATCTTGATGCGGCGCCGCTCTTCGATCAGGAACACCACCTGCTTGCCGATGACACCGTTCGGATAGACGCTGTCCACGACCTCGATCCTCATGTCGTCAACAAAAGGCGTGGCGAACAGGCGATCGAAGTCGGCAAGCAGCGACGCCTCGGTCGCCGCGTTATACGGCACCCAGGTGCCGCGCGTCACCGGCCGGGACGCTTCCGTGCGCACGTAGTAGAGGTACGTCTCGGACGGCACCGTGGTGAACACATTTTCGGGAACGAGCCGGAGTTCGATGCTCTGGAGCACAGGACCGATATCGGTTGGGGGTAGCGGCGGCGCCTGCGGCTGGGCGGGCGGCTGGGCCTGCGGGGCCACCGGCGGCGTCTGGGCCGCCGCGCCATGCACCAATGCCGGCACAAAGCCGGTCAGCACCATCAGGACGAACATCACAAACACACGCTTGATCAGGGTCAACACAGCACCTGGCCCAAAAGCCGCCCAAACGGGGGCGGGAGTATTGCTTTTTCCATTCAGACGGTCGCCGCCAGCGGGCGGCCGGTCTCAGATCCACCCGCGGACCGCCACGACAGCGTCCCCTGGTCAAGGTAGACCTCAACGTGCCCGGTCCGCAACTGACCCCGAATCAGTTCCTCGGACAAGGGATCCTCAATGTATCGCTGAATCGCCCGCCGCAACGGACGGGCACCGTACGTGCGGTCGCGGCACGTGACGTCGATAATCCAGTCCACAGCCTCGGGCGCCAGCGAAATCGACAACTGCCGCTGCGCCAGGTGTTTATTGAGGCCCCCCACCAACAACACCGTAATCTGCCTCAGGTCATCGTCTGACAAGGGCTCGAACACGATGATTTCATCGACGCGGTTGATGAACTCGGGATTGAAGGTCTTTTTGACCTCACCCAGCACCATCTCGGTCACCGTCCGCTGCACTTCGCGGCTGTCCTGCGCCTGGAAGCCCATCGACGCCTTCTTCTGGATGAAGCGGGCCCCGATGTTCGACGTCATGATGATGATGGTGTTCTTGAAGTTGATGCGGTTGCCCAACCCATCGGTCAGGTGCCCGTCCTCAAAGACCTGCAGCAGGATGTTGAAGAGGTCCGGATGTGCCTTCTCGATCTCGTCGAGCAGCACCACCGAGTACGGGTGCCGCTTCACCTTCTCTGTGAGTTGGCCGCCCTCTTCGTGGCCCACGTACCCGGGCGGCGACCCGATGAGCTTCGACACAGCGTGTTTTTCCATGTACTCGGACATGTCGAAGCGGATGAGCGCCTGATCCGACCCGAACAGGAAGCCGGCCAGTGCGCGCGCCAGTTCCGTCTTGCCTACGCCGGTGGGACCAAGAAACACAAAGCTCCCCACCGGCCGGTTGGGGTTCTTCAAACCGGCGCGTGATCGCCGGATGGCGCGAGACAGCGCTGAAATCGCGCGCTCCTGGCTGATGACCCGCCCATGGAGTTCCTCTTCCATCCGCAGGAGCTTGTCGCCTTCGTCTTCGTTGATCGACGTCAGCGGCACGCCGGTCCACTTGGACACAACTTCGTCAATCTCCTGGCGGCCCACCACCACGCGGCGGCCGCGCGGATGCACGCTCAACGACTCGCGCACCATGGCCACGGCGTTGTCGTCGATCCCCAGGTCTTCCTCGGCGTCGGCTAGTGGCACTGGCACCACGACCTGCCGGGTGTACGCGCCGGCTTCCTGGCGCAGCCGGGCTTCGCGCAACTTGACCCGGGCGCCCGCCTCATCGATCAGGTCGATGGCCTTGTCGGGCAGGAATCGATCGGTAATGTAGCGGCTGGACTGATAGACGGCCGCTTCGAGCGCCTCGGGGGTGTATTCCACGTGGTGGAACGCCTCGTAACGGTCCTTCACGCCGAGCATTACCTGCAACGATTCTTCTTCGGTGGGCGGGTCCACCTTCACCGCCTGGAACCGCCGTTCAAGCGACCGGTCTTTTTCGATGTACTTGCGGTACTCGGCCGGCGTCGTGGCGCCCACGCAGCGAATCTGGCCGCGCGACAGCGCCGGCTTGAGGATGTTGGCCGCGTCCAGAGATCCTTCCGCAGAGCCCGCCCCCACCAGCGT
This sequence comes from Vicinamibacterales bacterium, assembly GCA_046594875.1. Classification (GTDB taxonomy): domain Bacteria; phylum Acidobacteriota; class Vicinamibacteria; order Vicinamibacterales; family SCN-69-37; genus SYFT01. The sequence continues at coordinate 76,179 of JBKJQX010000224.1, read as the reverse complement.
GTGCAACTCGTCGATGAACACGATGATGTTCGGGTTGTCGATCAGTTCCTTCATGATCGCCTTGAGGCGCTCTTCGAACTGCCCCCGGTACTTCGTGCCCGCCACAATCAACGACAGGTCCAGGGCCAGTACGCGCTTGTCGGCAAGAAAATGCGGCGCCTCGCCGTCCACAATCTTCTGCGCCAGGCCTTCGACGATGGCGGTTTTGCCCACGCCGGGCTCGCCGATCAAGACGACGTTGTTTTTGGTGCGGCGGCACAACACCTGCTGAACGCGCTCCAGTTCAAGCCCGCGTCCCACCAGCGGATCGAGTTGACGGCGCGCGGCGGCGTCCGTCAGGTCGCGACTGAATTCGGCGAGCAGCGGCGTTTCTTTCGGTCGCACCGGCGTGGTTTTTTCGTTGAGCAACTGCACGATGTCGTCGCGCACACTCACCAGCCGCATGCCCTTTTCATGCAGGATCGACGACGCCACGGAGCGCTCTTCGCGCAGCAACCCCAGCAGGATGTGCTCGGTGCCGACGTACGTGTGCAGCAACCGGTCGGCTTCGTCGGCTGAATACTGCAGGACGCGCCTCGTCTCCGTACTGAACGGAATGTCCACCGACGTCGAGACCTTCTCGCGGAACGTGGTGCGGGTTTCGATTTCCTTGCGAATGCTCTCCAGGGACAGATGTGAGCGCGCAAAGATCCGGCTGGTCAGCCCTTTGCCTTCTCGAATCAGGCCGAGCAACAGGTGCTCGGTCTCGATCGAGTGACTGCCCAGTTGCGTGGCTTCGTAGCGGGCGAAAAACAGCACCCGCCGCGCACGTTCAGTGTAGCGCTCAAACACAGGCTTAATTATACGGTGGATCAGGCAGGGCTCAGCCGCCCGGCCTCGAGCCGGAGGATGCGATCGCAGGCCGCCGCGAGCAGCGGATTGTGAGTGGCGATGAGTGAGGTCAGGCCGTGTTCGGCGTGCATGTCGCGAATCAGCCGGTGCAGGTCGGCTGCCGTGGCCTCATCGAGGTTTCCAGTCGGCTCGTCGGCCAGAAGCACCGTAGGGCGCGACACCAGGGCCCTGGCGATCGCCACGCGCTGCTGTTCGCCGCCTGACAACGCCGACGGCCGGTGCGACGCCCGGTCGGCCAGGCCGACTCGCTCAAGCAGCCCTTCCGCCCGCGCGCGGCGTTCGGCAGCCGGCGCGCCCGCGATGCGCAGGGGCATCTCCACGTTCTCAAGCGCCGTAAACTCCGGCAACAGGTGGTGGAACTGGAACACAAAGCCGACGTGCCGATTGCGAAACGCGACGCGGGCCGCGTCGGTCATCTCGTGGATCTGGGCATCGCCGAGGCGGATCGTGCCGGCGTCGAACACGTCCAGACCGCCCAGCACGTGCAGCAGTGAACTTTTTCCGACGCCTGACGCGCCGACAATGGCCACCATCTCCCCCGGAAGTACATCGAGATCGACGCCGCGCAGCACTTCAAGACGCCGCGTGGCGGTCTGATACGACTTGACGACACCGCGTGCCTCGATGACGCCCATGGTCATTGATACCTCAGGGCTTCGGCCGGATCGAGCGACGCGGCTTTGCGGGATGGGTACAACGTGGCGACCAGGCAGATGACCATCGCCGAGGCCATGATGGTGAGTACATCCAATGGCACCACCTGAAACCGCAGGCGCGTGATCTGGTACACGTCGCCCGGCAATTCAAACAAACGGTAGTGCTCGGCCACCCAGCACACGAGCAGGCCCATCGCCGTGCCGGCGCCGGTGCCGATGGCGCCAATCGTCAGTCCCTGCAGCAGGAAGATGCGCCTGATGGCCGAGGCCGGAGCGCCCATCGTGCGCAGGATGCCGATGTCGCGGCTCTTCTCCATTACGAGCAACACCAGCGAGGCCACGATGTTGAGCGCGGCCACCATGACAATGAGCCCGATGGTGAGGGCGATGGCCACCTTCTCGAGGCGGAGCGCTGAGTACAGCGACGCATTGAGTTCGGTCCAGTCTTCGGTGAGATACGCCCCGCCCAGGGCGTCTCGCAACCGCGCGGCGATCGCGGGAGCTTCATCCAGGTCGGCCACCTTGAGTTGCATGGCGTCGGGTCCGGGTTGGCTCAGGAAGTCGAGTGCCACAGACAATGGAATCAGTCCGTAGTTCGCGTCAAACTGGTAAAACCCCAGCTTGAAGATGCCGACCACATGGAAGCGGCGCAGCCGCGGCATCATGGCCAGAGGCGTCATCACGCCTTCCGGCGTCATGATTTGCACGGTGTCACCTACCGTCACGCGCAAGCGGTCGGCCAGATCCTGGCCCAGCAGGATCGGGTCATAAATGGGATCGTCCTCCGGGCCGGTCTCGGGTGCGGCCACCAGCGCCGTCAGGCTGCCTGCGGTCATCGATGTCCCGAGATCGGTGACCTGCACCTCGCGAGCGGGGTCGATCCCTTTGAGTTGCAGAGGCGCCTGCTGGCCGTTGAACACAACCAGGCCCTGTCCCACGACGACCGGAGCCACGCCGACCACGCCCTCCATCTGCATTTTCTGCGCCTCGGCCTCCACATCCAGCAGTCCGCCATCCGCCGTCTTGTAGACGTTGATGTGCGCGGTCGCGCCGACGATGCGATCCCGCAGTTCGCCCTGCACGCCCGTCATCAGCGCCGTCGCAATGATCAGCGCCATCACACCCACGCCCACGCCCAGGATCGACACCAGCGAGATCAGCGAGATGAACGCCTGCTTGCGTCGGGCGGTCAGATACCTGAGGGCGATGAACCAGGGGAAAGACATGGCCTCATTGCCTCATTGGCCAACTGGCTCATTGCCTAAATGGCCAATGGGCTCATTCTTCACAGGGCGCATGAGCGGAAAGAGAATGACGTCGCGAATTGATGGGCTGCCAGTGAGGAGCATCACGAGCCGGTCAATGCCGATGCCCTCGCCGCCCGTGGGAGGCATGCCGTATTCGAGGGCGCGGACGTAGTCTTCGTCCATCTGGTGCGCCTCGTGGTCGCCGGCCGCCCGGTCCTTCAGTTGGCCCTCGAACCGGCGGCGCTGCTCGGCCGGGTCGTTGAGTTCGCTGAACCCGTTCGCCACTTCAAAACCACCGGCGTACATTTCGAACCGTTCCACGGTGTCCAGGTCGTCCGGCTTTTGCTTCGACAGCGGCGACACTTCGGTCGGAAAGTCGTACACAAATGTCGGCTGCACGAGCTGGTCTTCCCAGAGGCCCTCGAAGACCGTGGTGGCGATCTTGCCTGCGCCGTGTGACGCCTTCACCGCGAAGCCCAGGGCCGTGGCGACGCCCGCCGCTGTCTCACGATCGCGCAAGTCGAGTTCAGTCACCGCGCGGCCCAGCCGCGCGGTCGCCGCTTCGGCTGCGGCGTGGCGCAACGACAGTCGGCGGAATGGCGCGGCAAACGAGATCGTGTGGCCGTTGAACTGGCACTCGAGTCCCCCTGTGGCTTCCAGCGCGACGTCGGCCAGCATCTCTTCGGTCATCGACATCAGATGTTGATAGTCCACGTACGCTTCGTAGAACTCCAGCATCGTGAACTCGGGATTGTGCTGGGTCGAAATCCCCTCGTTCCTGAAGTTCCGGTTGATCTCGTAGACCTTCTCGAACCCGCCGACAGTCAAACGCTTCAGATACAACTCCGGCGCGATGCGCAGGTAGAGCTGCATGTCGAGCGTGTTGTGATGCGTCACAAAGGGCCGCGCCAATGCGCCGCCGGCAATGGGCTGCATCATCGGGGTCTCGACCTCGAGAAATCCGCGGGCGTTCATGAAACGCCGGATGCCCGCCACCACCCTGGCGCGCGTCTCGAACACCTTGCGTGCCTCGGCGTTGACGATGAGGTCGAGGTAGCGCTGCCGGTAGCGAATTTCAACGTCGGTGAGCCCGTGCCATTTTTCGGGGAGCGGCAGCAGGCACTTGGCCAGAAACACGATCGACTCCGCGAAGATCGTCAGCTCGTTGGTCTTGGTGCGAAACACCCGGCCCGAGACACCCACGTGATCGCCGAAGTCGAGCCGCTTGAAAATCTCGAAGTCGCGCTCGGGCATCGAGTCCGCGCGCACGTACACCTGCAGGCGAGTGAGGCCATCCGAGAGGACAAGGAAATTCGCTTTGCCGAAGCTCCGGATCGACAGAATGCGGCCGGCCACGCGCGCCTGGGGCTTTTCCGCTTCGAGCACCTCGCCGGCGGTGTCGGTGAACGCGGCGACAATCTCCGCAATGGTCGCGGTGCGATCGAATCGCACGGGATACGGCGGCACGCCAAGGGCGACCAGCTCCTCGAGCTTGGCCTTGCGCTGCGCGATCTGCTCTACTTCGTTCGCCATGACAACGGTCACCCCACCAACAAAGAACGCCGAATCCCGTCCAGGACTCCGTTGACGAACTTGACCGATTCGTCGGCGCTGAACGTGCGGGCCAGTTCGAGCGCCTCGTTCACGATCACCGCCGGCGGCGTCTCGGGCTGGTGCTGCAGTTCCCAGACGGCCAGGCGCAGGATCAGTTTGTCCATCAGGGCGATACGCTCAAGGCGCCAGTGGCTCGCCTGGCGCTCGATCAGTGCGTCAATCTCCTGATGGTGCGCCACCGCGCCTCGCATCAGCACTTCGGCAAAACTGCGAACGGCGTCGGTCGCCTCGGGCAGATGCTCGGCAAACACGCCATCAAGCGCCTCGTCGGGCGCGGTGCCGCCGACCTCCCAGAAGTACAGGGCCTGCAGGGCCGCTTCGCGCGCCTGATGGCGTGGCGTCATGTTCATGACACCGCTCCATCGCCGGAGGGCAGCGAACGATACAACTGCGCCATCTCGAGCGCGGCTGCGGCCGACTCCCGCCCCTTGTTCGCCGGGCCGTCTCCGGCGCGCGCCAACGCTTCTTCCGCCGTGTTCGTCGTCAACACACCAAACGCGATGGGGACACCGGTCGCCTGTGCGGCGCGCATGATGCCTTCGGCGGCCGCCGTGGCGATGTAATCAAAGTGCGGGGTCTCACCACGGATGAGGCAGCCGAGACACACGACCGCGTCCCACCCTTCCACTTCGGCCACACGTTGTGCGGCTTGCGCTAACTCATAGGCGCCCGGAACCGTAAACGTCACGATGTCGTGGTCGAGGACGCCGGCTTCGCGCAACGCTGCGCGCGCGCCCGCCTCCAGACGGCTGGTGACGAAGTCGTGGTACCGGGAGACGACCAGGGCAACTCGGGTCGGCATCCGCTATTTTCCGGTGAACGTCGGCTTGCGCTTTTCGAGAAACGCCCGGGTGCCTTCACGCATGTCGTCGGTGGTGGAGACCAGGCCAAACAGCGTGGCTTCGTGGTCCTCGGCCTCAGCAAACGCCATGTCGGCGCCGCTGGCGACCGCGTCGAGGATGTAGCGCACGGCCACAGGGGCTTTCGTGGCCAGCGTCTGCGCCAGCTTGCGCGCCTCGTCCATCAACTGCGCAGCGGGCACCACGCGATTGACCAGGCCGATGCGGTGCGCCTCGTCGGCGCCAATCATGTCGCCGGTCAGCAACAACTCCTGCGCGCGACCACGACCCACCAGGCGCGGCAGCCGCTGCGATCCGGCGTACCCGGGAATGATCCCCAGATTGATTTCGGGCTGGCCAAACCGCGCCGTGTCGGCCGCAATGCGCATCGTGCAGGCCATCGCCAACTCACATCCACCGCCGAGGGCAAACCCATTGACGGCGGCCACAACTGGTTTTCCCAGGCGCTCGATGCGATCGAACAACCGCTGCCCGCGACGCGCATGATCGCGCCCGCCGACGGGCGTCTGCACCGCGAGTTCGTTGATGTCTGCCCCGGCCACGAATGACTTGTCGCCGGCGCCCGTCAGGATCACCACGCGCGTCTCTGCATCTGCCGCAACCGCCTCAAACGCGGTCGTCAACTCATCGAGGGTCTGCGCGTTGAGGGCGTTCAGGACTTTGAGGCGGTTCAGGGTGATGGTGGTGACGGCACCATCGCGCTCGACAAGGATATTCTCAAAGGACAGAGGGTTTTCAGAGGACATGCACCCGTGATTATACCCGCCACCCCATACGCCGGACGAACGCGCCCGTGGCGGCGGCCGCGACGGCACCGGCCAGTGACCCGATGGCATCGGCCGCAAGATCTCCGGCAGAGGCCATGCGTCCGGGAACAAACGACTGATGGAATTCATCACTCAAGCCGTAGAGGGCGCCGATGAGGGCGGCAGGCACAATCAACGACTGGGTCATGGAGCCGAGCGGCCCGCCCCCGAGCGCCCGCACGAGCAAGGCGCCGAGCACGGCATAACTCAACGCATGAGCCACATAGTCGGGCGCGCCGAACGGGATGGCGATGGCCGGCCGATGGGAGGCGGCAAACGTCGCGGCCATCCACAAGACGGCCGGTCCCCAACGCCAGGCGAGCCTTGCCGCCCGGTCACCGGCGGACTCAATTAAAAGCGAGATACAGCACCCAGCCGAGCAGCAGCGCACCACCCACAAGCGCGCCAAACAGCCGCGCGGCAAACCGCAGCCCCGTGTGAAGGTCGTCGCGATGCAGGGCCGCAAACACCGGTGACACCAGCGCGGCGAACAGAATGAGGAGGCCCAGGTGACTGGTCACGGCGTTTCCACCTTCCCACCGCGGGCCACATCGGCGGCGTCGAAGATCACCAGCACATTCATCAGCCCGGCCACGATGAGAAACGTGTTGCCGTATTCGTACGAGGCGGCGACGACATCGCCGAGGCCGTAGCCGGCCCAGCCCGCCACCAATCGTGTCGCGCCAATCATCCACTGGGCCGCGGCCGCCAGCAGCATCAAGGGCTCAACACTTTGAAACGGAAAGAGCCGCCCGCCGAACGCCAGACCGAGGACGTACATCGGCAGCAGCATCGTGCCAAACACCAACGCCTTCCCCGCCTGGCCCTGCAGCATGTGGCCGCCTCCAGGAAAGACCCAGGCGAGTGCACACGTCAGCGCAACGCCGGGCCGGGCGATTGTGGGCATCGAGGCCTTGCTGATGGGTTTACGGGGCGCCGACATAACGCATCAGTGTACCTGATTGGACCGCGTCACTTGAATCACGACGAAGGCAACGGCCAGCCCCAGGGGCAGGGCTGTGACCAGCCGCCAAAGATTCGGCGGCGTTCCGAGGCCGCCCCATTCCCACGCGAGGGTCAGCGCCGTGGGCACCGCCGCGACCGCCACGATCCCACGCGCTCCTCGTAGCGCGGCCTGTCCTCGTAGCGCGGCCTGAGCCTCAAGGCCGCGGCCCTTGGCGCGAGACCCGACGCGCCCAAGGGCCAGAAAGGCGCCGAAAGGCGCGGCGAGATATAAGCCCGTGCATCGAGCGCAGACGGGCCACGCCACACCGGCCGTCTCAAACGACCGCTCGGGCCGCTGGTGGCAGACCTGCCCCGCGATGAGGTACACCACGTTCGCCCAGCCCGGCCCGTCGTGTGGGTGTGACACCCGGTGCCAGAGGGCGGCGCCCGCGACCAGGGGCCACGCGACGACAGCCGCCACCAGCACGCGGGTCAGCATCAATCCACCAGGATCAGGGGGCCGAAGTGACGTTCGTACCGATCCTCGAACTCGGTCCAGCTGTAGGCATGGCTGGATCCGCCAAGGTGCTCCAGCGCGTAGGTGGCGGCCACCGATCCGATCTGTGCGCACACGTCCAATGGAGCCGCCACCGCCAGGCCCTTCAGGAACCCGCCGCGATACGCGTCACCCACGCCGGTGGGGTCTGCCAGGCGCGTGGGCTCCACAGCCGGCACATCAATCTGCAGGCCCTTCTGCAGAATCGACGACCCCTTCTCGCCCTTGGTCACAATCAGTACGCCAGACTCGTCGAGCACGTCGGCTTCACTCATGCCGGTCTTCTGGCGAATCAGTTCGAACTCGTAGTCGTTGCAGATCACGTAGGACGCGCCTCTGATGCCGTCTTTCAGTTCGTCGCCCGACATGCGCGCGCACTGCTGGCCCGGGTCGAACATGTAGTGGATGTCGAGCGCCCGGCACTCCTCGGCATATTGCACCATCGCCGCCGGGTCATTCGGCGAAATGATCACCAGCTCCGGCCGCTCAACGGTGCGGAACGACAGTTGCGACGCGTCCGCCATGGCTCCGGTGTAGAACGACGCGATCTGGTTGTTGGCTTCGTCCGTGTTGCAGAAGAACGATGCCGTGAACTTGCCGTCGATTTCTTTCACGAGCGATGTATCCACGCCCGCCGCGTCGAGCCAGCGCCGGTAGTCGCCAAAATCCTGGCCGGCCGTGGCCATCAGCCTGGGCCGCTCGCCGAGCAACGCCAGCGTGTACGCGATGTTCGGCGCGCAGCCACCGCGGCGCTTGTCCATCGTGTCCACCAGGAAACTGAGGCTCACGCGCGAAAAATGTTCGGGCAGCAGGTGCTCCGTGAACTTGCCCGGAAACGACATCAGGTAGTCGAACGCGATAGAGCCGGTGACGATGATCTTCATGAGAGGTATTTTCCGATGAGAGGTTGAAGCAGGGCCTTGCGCGCGGCGGGAATCGCCTCGGGCCGGGTGATAAGCGCCGTGGCCAGCGCGCGTGCGCACTCACATGTGCGTTCGATGGGCAGACGTTCGACGGCAGCCGCAATCACCTGCTGCGCCGTCTTCGCGTTCTGCATCAGATTCGCCACGATCATTTCGACAGTGACCGAGTCGTGGTCGGGGTGCCAGCAGTCGTAGTCGGTGACAAGCGCGAGTGTGCTGTAGCAGATCTCGGCTTCGCGAGCGAGCTTCGCCTCCTGCAGGTTGGTCATACCGATGATGTCCCACCCCTGTTTGCGGTAGAACTCCGACTCCGCGACGGTCGAAAACTGCGGCCCCTCCATGCACACGTACGTGCCACCTTCGTGAACTGTGGCATGGGCCGACCTGGCTGAAGCGGTCAGAATGGCCGACAGCGGCGTGCAGAAGGGATGCGCAAATCCCACATGCGCCACGATGCCCTCACCGAAGAACGTGCTGACCCGGCCGCGCGTGCGATCGAAGAACTGATCGGGCACAACCAGGTCGAGGGGTTTGAAGTCTTCGCGCAGGCTGCCCACCGCGCTCGCCGAGAGAATCCACTCGACGCCCAAGGTCTTGAATCCGAAGATGTTCGCGCGATAGTTCAGTTCTGACGGCGTGAACCGATGCCCCTCGCCATGGCGCGCGAGGAACGCCACCCGCCGGCCCCGCAGAGTCGCGATCACATACGGCCCCGACGGCGAACCGAATGGCGTGTCGATGACCCGCGACTCGCGGTCGGTCAACTCGGCCATGTCGTACAGGCCGGAGCCCCCGATGATGCCAATGCGCACCGATCCCTCTGGACTCTGGACCCTGGACCCTGGACTCTGGACCCTGGACTCTGGACCCTGGACCATCGTCATGCAATCTCCGTGTCGATGAATCGGCGGCCGTCTTTTTCGCGGATGATGCCGGCGGGAATCGACGGGTCGTGTTCGAAGAACACCACATACTCGCCGTCGATGGCTTCGCGCAGGAACCGCTGTTTGTAGTAAAACGTGTCCATTGGATAGAGGTCGTAGCCCATGATCCAGGGCTCGTCCAGATGCGCGGTGGTCGGGATCAAGTCAGCCACAAACGCGGCGGTTCGGCCGCCGGACTGAACGCGAATCCACGAATGGTGCAGGCAATGCCCGCCGGTTTGCCAGACGCTGATGCCTGGCAGCACCTCGCCGTCCCCTTCGATAAAATCCACCACGCCGGCTTCAGCCAACGGCAGGAAATTCTCGGGCAGGTAGCTGGCGCGGTTGCGATCGTGCGTGTGCGTGGCATCGTGCCACTCATCACGCCGAATTAGGTAACGGGCGTTCCGGAAACGCGGGACAATCACGTCGCCCTCCCGCATCGTCGATCCGCCAAAGTGGTCGAAGTGCAAGTGGCTGGCGATGACCACGGTGATGTCGTTGGCGGTCAGGCCCGCATCGGCCAGGGAATGGTCCAGGTGGCGCGACCGGTCGATGGCGTAGATCTCGGCCAGCTTGGGCGGCATCTTGTCGCCGATGCCGGAATCAATCAGCACCGTATGCTCCGGCGTTCGCACCAGCAGCGGCCGCAAGCCTAACGGAATCCGGTTCTTCTCATCAGCCGTCGTCCTCTTCTGCCACATCGTCTTTGGCACCACGCCGAACATGGCGCCACCATCGAGGCGGAACGTGCCGTCGGAGAGCGAAATCAGTTCAAAGTCGCCGAGTTGCACGTCAGTTCCCCTCCGGTGCAACGGCCACTTGCTTCAGTTCCACGAGCACTCCGTGGGTATCACCCGGATGCACAAACGCAATCAGTGAGCCGTGCGCACCTTGCCGAGGCACCTGATCGATCATCCGCACACCTGCGGCCACCACCCGCGCCATTGCGGCCTGAATGTCGGGCACCCGAAGCGCCACATGGTGCAGCCCCGGCCCGCGCTTTTCGATGTACTTCCCAATCGCGGAATCCGGCGCGAGTGACTCCACCAGTTCGAGCTTGGCATCTCCGGTATCCACAAACCGAACGCGGGTGTTCTGGCTCTTGATGTCTTCAGTCTTGCCCGCCGTCAGCCCCAGGACGCCTGTGAAGAACTTCAAGGACGCATCCACGTCTGCGACGGCGATTCCGACGTGGTCGATGGTGAGTCGGGTGTCGGGGGAAAGGGGACGGGTGTCTGACTGTGGAAAACTCGTTGGTGTCTCGTCGAGTTTCCCACAGGTAGACACCCGTCCCCCTTTTTCCAGCCCATCAAAAAAGACACCCGACGTCATTTCTGCGGCCGCGGCGTAGGGATCGATCTCCCGCGCGCTGATGCGGTCCAGCCACTGGCCGAACTCGCCAGGGCCGAGCACGTTATGCTCGAGGTGGTGCATGAACCTGCGGCTGAGGATTTCGCGCAGGCGCCACTCGCCGCGCGCACGCCGGCGCGCGCCGAGCGTGTCAGACGACTGCACACGGAAGCGCTCGATCATCGCGAGCAGTTCGTCGATACCGCGGCCGCTCGTGGCTTCGGTGCGCAACACCGGCGGCCGCCAGCCCTCGCCCATCGCCTCGTCGGTGGCCAGCATCATCTCAATGGACGCCGCCGTGCGATCTGCGCCTTCGCGGTCGGACTTGTTCACCACGAAGATGTCGGCAATTTCCATGATGCCGGCCTTGAGCGCCTGCACTTCATCACCCGTCCCGGGTACCAGCGTCACCACCGACACATCGGCCATCCGGACAATATCCACTTCGTCCTGGCCGACTCCCACGGTCTCAATAATCACGACGTCGTAGCCGGCGGCATCAAGGACGATGGCGGCTTCGGCGGTGGTGCGGGCAAGCCCGCCCAGATGGCCGCGTGTGGCCATGCTGCGAATGAAGACGCCGGTATCTTCGGCGTGGGCCTGCATGCGGACGCGGTCGCCAAGGATCGCGCCGCCGCTAAAGGGACTGGTCGGATCGACGGCGAGCACGCCGACTGTTTTCCCATCCTTGCGAAGATTCGTGATGAGCCGGTCCACAAGGGTGCTCTTGCCGGCTCCCGGTGGCCCAGTAATCCCCACCAGATACGCGCGGCCCGTGTGCTCGAAGATACGGCCGACGAGCAACGCGCCCTCGGGTGTTTCGTCTTCGATGAGCGAGATGCCCCGGGCAATCGCCCTTGGGTCGCGCGCAAGCACACGGTCTGACAACGACTGCGACGCCATCATCGTCCCAACAATTGGCGGGCGATGACCAGCCGTTGAATTTCGCTTGTGCCCTCACCGATGGTGCAGAGTTTCACGTCGCGGAAAAATTTCTCGGCCGGGTAGTCCCTCATGAAGCCGTATCCGCCATGAATCTGCACAGACTCTTCGGCGGCGCGGACGGCGATTTCGCTTGAGTACAACTTCGCCATCGACGACTCGCGCCCCGTCCTGGCGACGCCTTGATCTTTCAGCCACGCGGCGCGATAGGTCAGCAGGCGCGCGGCCTCGATGCGCGTGGCCATATCGGCCAGCTTCCACTGAATCGCCTGGAACGTCGCGATCGGCTGTCCAAACTGCCGGCGCTCCTTGGCATACCGCAGCGCTGCTTCGTACGCCCCTTGCGCCAGCCCCACGGCCAACGCCGCGATGCCGATGCGCCCGGCGTCGAGCACCTGCAGGGTGTTGAGGAAGCCTTGGCCCTCGTCGCCAACCATGGCATCGGCAGGCACCCAGCAATTCTCAAACAGCACTTCACTGGTATCGCTCGCGCGCATGCCAAGCTTATGTTCCTTCTTGCCGGCCTTCATGCCCTTGGTGCCGCGAGGAACCACAAACGCGGAGATGCCCCTGTTGCCTTTCGCCCGATCGGTGACCGTCATGACGACGATGGCGCCGCCGACGGCCCCGTGGGTGATGAACTGCTTCGAGCCGTTGATGACCCAGCCATCGCCCTCGCGGCGCGCCGAACACCGCATGGCGGCCGCATCGCTGCCGGCGCCGCTTTCGGTCAGTCCCCACGCGCCCAGGTAGTCGCCACGAATGAGCGGCACCACGTACTGCTGTCGCTGGGCATCGCTGCCGAACATGTGCAAGTGCGACGTGCAAAGCCCGTTGTGCGCCGCCACTGACAGCGACACCGATGGGCACACGCGCGCCAGTTCCTCGATGCAGATGCAGTATTCGATGGCCGACATCCCAGCGCCGCCCAGCACTTCCGGGAACTGGATGCCCATCAGGCCGAGCGCCGCCATTTTGGCCACCAGCGTGTCCGGAAACGCCTCGGCCTCGTCCCATTCCATGACATGGGGACCGATTTCGGCTTCGGCGAATTCCCTGACGGTACGGCGGAGAATCGCTTGTTCGCTGGTTGGACGCAGATCCATCAGGAGAAAAATATCACGTTGCCCCCCGTTCACCCGTGCACGATTACACCCGCAGGGCCGATACTGAGACCATGAACAGATCCTTTTCGCTCGCGCGGCATGGCCGCCGCCTGATCATCGGCATGCTGACGGCCGGCATCCTCGTCGCCACCCCGGCCGCGGCGGCCGCCGACATCACGGCCTTCTTTGGCGCCGGCCGGAATCCGACCACTCGCACGGCCAAGGGCCTCGCCTTTGGCGTCACGCTCCTCGTGGTGGGTTTTGAAGTGGAATACTCCGACATTTCGGAAAAAGACGCCGACTCCGCGCCCCGCCTGCGCACCGGCATGATCAACGCCATTGTGCAAACGCCCACCGGAGGCGTGCAGCTGTATGGGACCGTCGGCGCCGGCGGCTATCGCGAGTCGCTGCGCGGGACATTTCAGGAAACCAACGTCGGCCTCAATATCGGCGGCGGCCTGAAGATGGGCCTGATGGGTCCGCTCAAACTGCGCGTAGACTATCGGCTCTTTCGCCTTCGCGGGGAGCCGCTCTACAAGACCGTTCACCGCGTCTACGCTGGGGTCAACGCGGCGTTCTGAGCGGTCCGCCGGTCAACCGGTCCGCAGGTCCGTGGGTGCGTGGGTTCGCGGAGCCGCGCCGTTCGGCGCGGGGCTTTGTCAGAAAAAGGAGATGGCGCAAAGCGCCCACCGAGAACCTACGGACCCACGGACCTGCGGACCCACGGACCGCTGTCACCGTATCTTCGTCAGCCCCATGCGCTCGATCTTGATGATCGCCACTTTCAACCGATCGTAGATGGGCTGCACTTCGGCCGGCAGGACCTCGGCCAGTAGCAGTAACGGATCGTAGTTGGCTGTGGTGAGGGCGGGGTCGAACATGAAGACGAAGATGGCCGCGTCTTTTGAGGTCTCCGCCGATTTGTAAATCTTCCAGTTCAGCGCCTGCTGCTTGCGCATCGGCACTTCGGCCCGGTCCAGCGCGGCGCGGATGCGGCCGAGGATGGCCTCGAAGTCGGCGGCCCTGGCTTTCTGCACGTGAAAAAACAACAGGCCTGCGCCCGAAGCGAACGTGTAGTCGGCCGGCACGCCGGGCTCGGCCTTATCCTCCTCGGTGCCCGCCGCCGGTTTGGCTCCGGCCAGGGGCTTGGCCCCTGGCGGCGGCGCCTGTGTGGTGGTTGGCGGCACGGGCGGCGGCACGGGTGGTGGGACCTGGGCTGTCGCTTGCACGGGCATCAGCACAAGCGCGCTCGCCAGAGCGATGCCGCTCAATTGATGGAGTGTGTGTCTCACGTCGGCCCTTCCCTGGTTGCCACAAAAACAACGGGACGTCACCGCTTGCGCGAGGACGTCCCGTTCACTTCAGTCAGACGCCGCAGCGTCGGGCTACTTCTTGACGATCGGCCAAATGTTCTGATTGGCCAGCGACGCTGTGAACTTCGCGTACAGGTCATCAACCTTTTTCCGCGCCTCCGGCGTGGCCACATCGAAGGCGCCGCCGTAGTACAGAATCTGGGTGATGTTGTAGCTCAGGTTCGTAACCGGGGGATCCAGGAACAGCAAATACAGCACGGGCTGATCAGGTGGCGGGACAGCGTCCACCTTCAGGAACGTCATCGTCTTGGCCTGCGCCTGGAATTCAGGCTTGGAACCCGCCGCGAGGCCCGCCTTCATCTCATTAAACGCCGATTCAAACGTGGCTTCCTGCCCCTGCTTGACCGACAGCAACACCATGATCGATGTGGCGCCGTTGAACTTCAGAGGATCCGGTGGCTCGGGCTGAGCCGCCGCCTGTGCCGGCGCAGCCACCTGGGCCTGAGCCGACGTCGCCACCATCAACAACCCGGCCACGCCCAGCGCAACCATTACGCGCCGGCCCATGACCGGCAAGAAACCTGACAACCGCATGAAACTCCTCCTCGCCACAGGGGCGTACGTTCCAAAAAGAGACCCTACTTTACCGTACCGACCTTGAATGGCAAGTCCACTCTTAGACAAACACTTCAAGGACGCTGTTCGCCACCAGCATACCCCCTCGGGTGAGACCAAATCGGCCACTCCGATGCCACACCTGTCCGCCCTCGACAAACGGCGCCAGGGCCTCCCCGTACTGCTCCCACGGGTCCAGACCAAATTGGCCCGCAAATTCGGACCTGTCCAGTCCGTCAGTCAGCCGAAGCCCCATAAACAGGGCCTCTTCGACCTGGGCTTGCGGCGTCAGATGATGGCGATCGAGCGCCACCGACGCCCCCGACATCACGCGCGACACATATTCTTCAGTGGCCGACACGTTTTTCCATCGCTCGCCGGCCACGGTGGAATGGGCGCCGCACCCAAAACCGAACCACCCGCCCCCCTGCCAGTACTTGACGTTGTGGCGCGAGCGATGGCCGGGTCTAGCCACATTTGAAATTTCGTACTGCAGCAATCCGTGCTGCTCGAGCACGTCCAACCCTGCCAGATACATCTCTGCCGCGTCGTCGTCTGGCGCCATAGACCAGCCGGCGCGCGCCATGTCTTCCTTGAGCGGCGCGTTGGGATACAACTCGAGCAGATAGAGCGACAGATGGTCGGGCCGGAGCGCCACGGCCTGGTCCACCGTGCGGCGCCATGTCTCACGAGACTGCTGCGGCAGCCACAACATCAGGTCGAACGACACGCTGTTGAAGCCGAGGGACTGCGCGGCGGCGATGGCCTCGATGGCCTTGGCCGACGAGTGAATGCGCCCGAGGCGCTTCAACTCGTCGTCATCAAATGACTGGACGCCGAAGCTGATGCGATTGATTCCGGCATCCCGAAACGCCGCCAACCGTTCGACCGTGGCGGTTTCGGGATTGGTCTCGAGCGTGATTTCGGCGTCGGCCGCCAGGTCGAACGTCTCGCGGCACGCGCGGATGAGGCCAGCCACCTCATCAGCCGCCAATAGGGACGGCGTGCCACCACCGAAAAAAATTGTGTCGGCCTTGCCACCGGGCGCCCGCCGGATCTCTGTTTCGAGCGCCGAGACGTAGCGCCGCTTCAGGTCCTCATCAAGCAACCCGCGGTTGAAGTTGCAGTAGGAGCAAATCGCCTGGCAGAACGGGATATGGACGTACAGACCCAGGTCCGCAGGCTTGTGGGGCCTCACCCCCGGCCGGCTTTGCCGCCGGGCCACTTGAGCTCACGGGATGGGCCGGGCTGCTTGAGCGAGCGAAGCGGGTCGTTCTCGCGCAGTTGAGCACGCGCCTGGCTGCGGGCCTTGGGAGGCAGCGTGCGACGGCCTTTACCGTCCTTCCAGAGGATCGCGAGCTCCTCGGCGCCGCTGCCGGGGCCGAGCATCCGGAAGTCGGGTCCTTCGTACTCCAGGAACTCGCACATTTCGTGGAGCCGCGAATGCATCCGGAACCCTACACGCACTTTCAGCGAGTCAAGATTGCTGTCGTCAGGCGTGTCTTCGTAGTTGGTGGTGAAGATTGTCGGACGACGCTCGTTGTACCGGGTGTTGACGATGAGGTTCATCGTCTCTTCCACCCACTCCGAGGGCTTTTCAGCGCCAAGGTCGTCCAGCACCAGCAGTTCCGCATCCATCACAGGGCGCAGGATGTCCATTTCGGCCGTGCGCACCACCGGGTTGTAGGTAGACCGAATCATCTTCAGCAATTCGCGAACGTCGTAGAACAACCCCCGGACGCCGGTGCGCTGAATCGACTGGCGCAACACGCCCACCGCGATGTGCGTCTTGCCGATTCCAGGCGGACCGATCAGGCACAACCCCTTCGTTACCGCCGGAAATGTCTCGGCAAATTTCCTGGCACGCGTGAGCGTGAGCTGCAGCTTTTCGTTCGGATAGGTGACGAAATTCGAGAGGTCGCACCGCGCGTAACGCGGCGGAATCCGCGCGTCGTGCATCAGACGAGACGACGCCTGCGCGCGCCAGCACTCACAACGCTCGACGCGCCGCACGTTGCCGACTTCGACCGGCTTCCATCCTGTTCCGTTACAGATTGCGCATTCCACGGGAGAGTTAGGGTAACAGTAAATCCGCAATTGTGAAATGCCACAAATGACCGAAATGGCGAAATGTCTACAGTGCGCGAATGATCAAATCCCCGAATGTCCAATGCGCGCAGTGGGCGATTGACCTTTGAGCAGCAGATTCAATCATTGAAGGGCAAAGACATTCCCACATTCTTCCCTGCAATGGTTTGTCCGCAGTTCGCCATTTCGGACATTTGTGACATTTCGCCATTTACAAGCCGGCGCCTTTGCCCGAGTCTTTTTCTCCAGCGGGCACAAGGGCGGTGTTCAGGCGTTGTTCCCAGTCGCCCAGCCCACGCGCGAGTTCTGTCTTGACATACGCCATGAACTCGTTGACTTCGCTCTGCATACGCTCCATTTTCTGGCGCATGTTCAGGATGATCTCGACGCCGGCAAGATTCACGCCGAGTTCGCGCGTCAACGCCAGGATGGTCTCGAGGCGCTGGAGGTCTTCATCGGAATAGAGCCGCGTGTTGCCTTCAGTGCGGGAAGGCGCGAGTAGACCCTCGCGCTCGTAGAGCCGCAGCGTCTGAGGGTGGATGTCGTACTTGGTCGACACGGCGCTAATCATGTAATAGCCCTTGCCGGTGCCCGTGCGTCTGGTCATGGCCGTACCGTGCCTTTCTGCTTCATGAGTCAAACAGGTGTGCGCGTACGTCCACGGGATTCAACCGTGCAAACTCGCGCAGAAGTGCTTTCGACCGCTCGTCCTGGACAGGCGGCAATACGATCTGGAGCTCGACGATGAGGTCGCCCGCGGCGTCGGGGCCGAGTTGGCTCGGCACTCCGTGGCCTCGAAGGCGAAGCCGGGCTCCTGCGGCGGTTCCCGGTGGCACCCGGGCTTTCACGGGACCCGCCAGCGTTGGAACGTCAATTCGCGCTCCGAGCGCCGCTTCGTGAATCGCGACAGGTACCTTCACGTGCAGGTCCAACCCATCGCGATGGAACACCGAATGGGGCGCCACCTCGATGGTCACATACAAATCCCCGGCCGGCCCACCTCGTTCGCCGGCGTGCCCGCGCCCCGGTACCACGAGCCGCGCCTGCGACTCGATACCGGCAGGCACGTGCACCGTCACCACTTCGCTGCGCGTCTGCACGCCGGTGGCGGCGCACATCCGGCAGCCCGCCCGCGTCAGGCGTCCAGACCCGCCACACGGCTCGCAGGCTTTGGTAAACACCATGTGGCCACGGGCCCACCTGATGGCCCCCTGACCATGACACGCGGAGCAGGCTTCCGACTCGAGTGCCACCACGCCCGCGCCACTACACGCAGGGCAGCGCTCACGACGGACGACAGAAACGGGGACCGTTCCCCCTCGCATCGCTTCCTCGAACGAGAGCTGCATGGTGAGTTCAAGCGACGCGCCTTGATCCTGCGCCATCGCCCGCCGCGTGGCGTCCTGAAAAACGTCTGCGAAGAGCTCTGAAAACGTGGCCGCCTCGGCGCCTTGCACGGCCGAGGTGAAATCGAACCCATCGAATGCGATGGTGGTCTCAACAACCCCACGCTGCCCGTGCTGTCCCTCGTCGTACTGACGACGCCGCGCGGGATCGCCCAACACTTCGTAGGCTTCCTGCACCTGACGGAAGCGTTCGGCCCCGAGGCGATCACCCGGGTTGATGCCCGGGTGATACCGCCTCGCGAGCCGCAGATACGCGCGCTCGATGTCGGCCGGCGTCGCGGCCGGCGTCAAGTCGAGCGCGCCATACAGGTCCATTACTTCTTCTCGTCTTCAATCACTTCCGCGTCAATGACGTCGCCACCAGCGGCATCGCTACCAGGCTGCGCGTTCCCGCCGGCCGCACCCGCCGCGGCATCCGACCCGGCCTGTTTGTACAGTTCCTGCGCGGCCTTGCCCTGCGCCTGCATCAACGCGTCCAGCGTGCGATTGATGGCGGCGGCATCGTTCGACTCAAGCGCCTGCTTCACGTCGTTGACCGCCGACTCAATCGCCATGCGATCGGCAGCCGGCACCTTGTCGCCCGACTCCTTGAGGAACGTGGACGCCGCGTGCACCGCCTGGTCGGCACGGTTGCGCGTTTCCACTTCTTCCTTGCGCTTCTTGTCTTCCTCGGCGTGGGCCTCGGCGTCTTTCACCATGCGCTCAACCTCGTCTTTCGACAGGCCGCTCGACGCGGTGATGGTGATCTTCTGCTCCTTGCCGGTGCCCTTATCCCGAGCCGACACATTGACGATGCCGTTGGCGTCGATGTCGAAGGTCACCTCCACCTGCGGCACACCGCGCGGCGCGGCAGGAATGCCATCGAGATGGAACTTGCCGAGCGGCCGGTTGTCGCGCGCCATCTGGCGCTCGCCCTGCAGCACGTGCACTTCCACGCTGGTCTGGCCGTCGGCCGCCGTCGAGAACGTCTCGCTCTTGCGCGTCGGAATGGTCGTGTTCCGCGTAATCAGCGTCGTCATCACGCCGCCCAGCGTTTCGATGCCCAGTGACAGCGGGGTCACGTCGAGCAGCAGCAGGTCCTTCACTTCACCCGAGAGCACACCGGCCTGGAGTGCGGCGCCGATCGCCACCACTTCGTCGGGGTTCACACCCTTATGCGGCTCCCTGCCGAACTGATCCTTGACCAGCTGCTGCACACGGGGGATACGTGTGGACCCGCCGACCATCACCACTTCGTCGATGTCCTTCGCCGAGAGGCCCGCATCCTGCAATGCCTGCCGGCACGGTCCCATCGTCTTCTGCAGCAGGTCCTCGACGAGCGACTCGAACTTGGCGCGCGTCAGCTTCATCGCCAGGTGCTTCGGACCGGTGGCGTCCGCCGTGACAAACGGCAGATTGATCTCGGTCTCCACCAGCGTCGAGAGTTCCATCTTGGCCTTCTCCGCCGCTTCCTTCAAACGCTGCAGCGCCATGCGGTCCTTCGACAGGTCGATGCCTTCCTGCTTCCGGAACTCGGCGACGATCCAGTCAATGACGCGCTGGTCGAGGTTGTCGCCACCCAGATGCGTGTCGCCGTTGGTGGATTTCACCTCAACGACGCCCTCACCCACTTCGAGGATCGACACATCGAACGTGCCACCGCCGAAGTCATAGACGACGATCGTTTCGTCCTTCTTTTTGTCGAGTCCGTACGCAAGCGCGGCCGCGGTCGGCTCGTTGACGATGCGCATGACTTCGAGGCCCGCGATCTTGCCGGCGTCCTGCGTCGCCTGGCGCTGCGCGTCGTTGAAGTACGCCGGTACCGTGATGACCGCCTTGGTCACCGGCTGGCCGAGGTAGTCTTCGGCGGCCTGTTTCAGCTTGCCGAGAATCATCGCGGAGATTTGCGGTGGCGTGAACGGCTTGTCCTGGCCGTCCACCTTCACGGCGACGTGGCCACCTTCTGCCGTCACCCGATACGGCACCATCTTGAGTTCCTCGCCCACCTCGTCGAACCGGCGGCCCATGAAACGCTTGATGGAGTACACCGTGTTTTCGGGGTTGGTCACGGCCTGGCGCTTCGCAACCTGGCCCACCAGGCGCTCGCCCGACTTTGCAAACCCAACCACCGACGGCGTCAGACGCCCACCTTCAGAGTTGGTGATGACAACCGCCTCGCCCCCCTCCATGACGGCGACGACAGAGTTGGTGGTGCCGAGGTCAATTCCAATGATCTTGCTCATGATGTCCGTTGCTCCTCTGCCGCGAAGGGCAGGAAAATGGCCAAACCTTAGTCTTACGCATTATAGAAACATGAGCGTGTTGATGTCAATATATCTCCTGCTGGACCCTGGACCCTGGACCCTGGACCCTGGACCCTGGACCCTGGACCCCGCTATACTGTCCTTGCCAGCTCACTGTCTGACTTAGAGGGTCCGATGACCTTTGCACGCACAGTCAGGCTTCTTGTTGTTCCCGTCCTCACGACCGGCGCCCTGGCCTGGTCGCCCTCTCTAATTGCGCAGTATCGCAATGACCCAGGGCAGCAATACGTGCCCGGGCGCGACTCTGAACAGCCGAGTTATTCAGGTGATGAGCCGTCCTACCAGGACGTGCCGGCGTACGTGTCGGCGGTGGATGGCAACGCGCAGTTGTATCGCGGCGGCGAGAGCGTCCGCGACTTCGAACAGGTGCCGCTTGAAGTGGGCGATCGCCTGAGCACATCGCGCGGCCGCGTGGAAGTGCTGTTCTCGGACGGCAGCGTCATTGCGCTCGACGAATACACGGACATCACGATTGACGATTCAGCCGCGTGGCTGCTGCAGGGCGGACGACTGAAAGTGACGTGGCGCGCCGGGTCGTTTGATATTGATGCGCGGCCAAGTGGTGCCGCGCGTGTGCGCAGCGGCGGCGACTATCGCATCACCCTGGCTGACAATCGTCGAGGCGAAGCGGAACTGGAGCTCGCCGTTTCACGTGGATTGGCCGAGCTCGAGAATTCGATGGGCCGCACGTCGGTGCGTGCCGGCACGCGCGCGTTGACGACCGCAAGTTATGCGCCGTCGGTGCCGTACGCCTACGCCACGCCGCGCGATGACTTCGAACGCTGGACCGAATCGCTCGAAGCCGATCGTTATGGCGTGGAATCGGTGCGGTACCTGCCCGTGGAACTCCGCGCGTATGGTGGCGACTTCGATCGACACGGCTCGTGGTCGCGCTACGGATCGTACGGATGGGTCTGGTATCCCCAGGTGTCAGTGGGATGGCAACCGTATCGAACCGGCCGCTGGTCGTTCGTCGTGAACTTCGGCTATTCCTGGATTGGTGGTTCGCGTTGGGAGTGGCCGACGCACCACTACGGGCGATGGGAGCGAGGGGGATCGCGGTGGTTCTGGGTGCCGCAGCGACCCGTTCAGGCCAGACGCGTCGGGTACGCGGTGCCGAGGCAGTCGTTCAGCACGTCAGTGCCCTACTACTCGCGACCGAACGTTTCGCGCCCATTCACCGGGCGGCCGGGGCAGAACAATCAACGCGACCCACGCGCCACGAACTACCCGTCCGGCCGGCCCACTGGCGGAGGATATCGCCCACCGGTGATCGACCAGGACCGGATCGACCTGCCCCGAACCGGGCAACGCCCCGAGCCACGTCCCGAAACGCAACAACGAGCGGTGCCTCGCGGCGTGCCTCGAAACGCGCCTTCCCAGGCACCGTCGCAGGCGCCGCAAATGCGCCAGTCCCCGTTCCCGTCGCGTAACACACCGATGGCCACAAGGCCCCAGACGCCATCCAATCAGCGGATGGAACCCCAGCCACGGCAGGGACCGACGGATCGACGCGTGCCCTCGATCTCGCGACCGTCGCCGCAGGAGTCGCGACCGGCTCCGCCGGCCACGCGCCAGCCGCCCTCCTCAGAGCGGCCGACACAGTCGGTCAGGCCGTCGGAGCCGCAGCGCTCGGGGTCCGGCGTGCAGTCACCGTCACGATCCGGGGCGCCTTCGGGCTCGCGCACCCCATCGACCGGCCCGTCTGACGGACGATCGAGTGGCGGATCGGGCACCGCGGTCCGTCGCGGTCGCAGCGGGGGCTGATATCGTTACAGACAGCTCATGGCTGTCGTCACGATCCGTCTCGTCCGTGGATTCGGTCTCGTCGCGCTTTTTCTTGCGGCAGCGTTGTTCGGCATTGCGAGCGGTGTGGTGCTCGCGTTTGTCGGCGACCTGCCGCAGATCAGCGCGCTCGATAGCTACGCGCCCAGCACAATCACCCGAGTCGTCGGGCGGGACGGCGGCGTGGTCGGCGAGTTCGCCACCGAACGGCGCGAGGTCATCACCGACGCGCAGATCCCAACGGTGCTTCGCCAGGCCATCATGGCGGTGGAAGACGCCGACTTCAACGACCACATGGGGCTGCAGCCCACGCGCATGGTCTGGGCGGTCGTCCGCGACCTGACAGGATCTGGCCGCACGCCGGGC
This sequence comes from Vicinamibacterales bacterium, assembly GCA_046594875.1. Taxonomy (GTDB): domain Bacteria; phylum Acidobacteriota; class Vicinamibacteria; order Vicinamibacterales; family SCN-69-37; genus SYFT01. Next base: position 53,481 of record JBKJQX010000224.1, on the reverse strand, counting down.
CGGTCCACTATCACCCAGCAGCTGGCGCGCAACCTGTTTCGAGACACGATTGGATTCAGACGCGACCCGAACGCCTGGGTGGACGTCAGCGGGTGGGAACGGAAGGTTAAGGAAGCGCTTGTGGCGCTGCAGATCGAACGTCGCTACGGCAAGTCCGAAATCTTCACGATGTACTGCAACCAGATCTACTGGGGCCACGGCGCGTATGGCGTGCAGGCCGCGTCGCGGTTGTACTTCGACAAGTCGATTGTGGATCTGACGCTTGAAGAGGCCGCCATGCTTGCGGGCATCATTCAGACGCCCGAGCGGCAAAGCCCGTACGTGAACCTGCCTGAGGCCAGGCGCAAGCGCAATCTGGCGCTGGACCGTATGGCCGCCAACAACTTCATCACCCCAGAGGACGCCACCGCCGCCAAGGCCCGGCCCATCGTCACCTCCGGTGCCCCGCTGGGTGGCCCCACGCTGGCGCCGCACTTCACTGAGAACATTCGGCAGGAGTTGCAGGACCGCTACGGCGCCAAGGCGATCTACGAAAGCGGCCTGACGGTGCGTACGGGACTGGACGCGGAGTTGCAGCGGACGGCGATCGAGGTCCTCGACCGCGAGCTGCGGCGGATCGATCGGCTCGGCGGCTATCGCCGACCGGCCCGCAACCTCGTGGCCGAGAAGCTGGACCTCGACACCTTCAGGGTGCCCCGCTGGTCTCGTCCGCCGACGGTGAACGACGTGATCCCGGCACTCGTGCTCAACCTGGATCGCGGCACCATCCGTGTGCGCGCCGGCGCATGGGAAGGGACGATTGCGGCCGCAGGCTACGCCTGGACACGACGACGCGTCGACGCCCTGGTGCGACGTGGCGACCTGATCGAAGTGCGGGTGATGAGCCGCATCGACGAATCCAAGCAGTTCGTCGCCGGACTCGAACAGACGCCATCAATTGAGGGCGCCGTCGTAGCCATCGAGAACCGAACCGGCCAGATTCTGGCGATGGTGGGCGGCCACAATTTCGGGCGCAGCCAGTTCAACCGGGCGACACAAGCGCTGCGGCAAGTGGGATCCACGTTCAAGCCGTTTGTCTACACGGCAGCGATCGACCGCGGCTATACGGCCACCTCGCTCATCGACGACAGCCCCGTGAGTTTTGTGGCCGGCCCGAACCAGCCGCTGTGGCAGCCGCAAAACTATGACCGCGAATATCTCGGGCAGGTCATGCTGCGCGACGCCCTCGCCGGGTCGCGCAACATTCCGACGATCAAGCTGATGGACGCGCTCGGCCCCGCGCAGGTCATCGGCACGGCCAAGCGCATGGGCATCACGTCTCCCCTGCCGGCCTTCCTTCCGGTGGCCATTGGCGCCGCTGAAGCGACGCTCATCGAGATGACCTCCGCCTATTCCGCTTTTGCCAACCAGGGCGTACGCGTCACGCCGCTGGCCTATACGCAGGTCCTCGATCGTGACGGCAACATTCTCGAAGACCGCCGGCCAGTGCCGCACGACGCGCTGCGCGCCGACACCGCGTTTGTGATGGCCCACTTGCTGCAGGGTGCGGTGCAGCACGGCACCGCGGTGAGGGCACAAGTGCTGGACTGGCCGGTGGGCGGCAAGACCGGCACGACCGACGACTACACCGACGCCTGGTTCATCGGGTTCGATCCCGACATCACCCTGGGCGTCTGGGTGGGCCGTGACCAGAAGAAGCCGATCGGCCCCGGCCAGACGGGCACGGCGGCCGCGCTGCCGATCTGGATCGACATCATGAAACCGTGGGTGGCGCGCCGCCGCGCCCAACTCCCCGCGCCGCCGTCCTTCGAACGCCCGAGCAACGTGATCATGGTGATGACCAGCAAGGGCCTGGAAGCGTTCATCGCCGGCACGGAGCCAGGCATCCGCTGAAATCCTGCAGGCCCATGGACTCTGGACCCTGGACCCTGGACTCTACAAATCCGCGTCCGGTTCGTCGGCGGTGGAAAGATTGCCGCTGCCCTTCTTCAACAGGAACGACCGGATGAACTCCTCCAGGTCGCCGTCCAGCACCCGGTCTGGATCGCCCACCTGATACTTCGTCCGATGGTCTTTGACCATACGATACGGCGCCAGCACATAGCTGCGAATCTGGCTGCCGAAGGCGATGTCTTTTTTCTCGCCGCCAATTTGATCCAGCTTCGCCTGCTGTTCTTTCATCTTGACGTCGTACAGGCGGGACTTCAGCACCTTCATCGCCGACGCGCGGTTCTTGTGCTGCGACCGTTCGTTCTGACACGACACGACGATCCCCGTGGGCAAGTGCGTCAAGCGCACAGCCGAGTCGGTCACGTTGACGTGCTGGCCGCCGGCGCCGCTGGACCGGAAGGTGTCTACACGCAGATCCTTGTCATCGATCTCGATATCGATGTCGTCGGGCAATTCGGGCCAGACGTACACCGAGGCGAACGACGTGTGCCGGCGCGCCGCCTGATCAAACGGCGAGATCCGCACCAGGCGGTGCACACCGGCCTCGGCGGCGAGCAGACCGTACGCGTTTTCGCCATAGATGGTCATGGTCGCGCTTTTGATCCCGGCTTCGTCACCGGGCTGCAGGTCGACCACTTCACGCTTGAAGCCGCGACGCTCACTCCAGCGGACGTACATGCGCATGATCATCTGAGCCCAATCCTGCGACTCGGTCCCGCCCGCACCAGGATGAATGGTGACAATGGCGTTGTTACTGTCCATGGGCCCCGACAACATGGTGCGCACTTCGCCCGCCTCGATGGCCGCCGCGAACGCGGTCAGGCCCTTCGAGAGGTCCGCCGACACGTCTTCCCCCTGTCGGCCCCACTCGATGAGCACCGCCAGGTCGTCGGTCTGCGTCCGCACCGACGCGGCAATCACACGGTCATCATCGAGCCGCCGGCGTCGCTGGAGCGTCTGTTGGGCGCGCTCCTGGTCTTTCCAGAAATCGGGTTCAGAGACCTGAGCTTCGATCTGGCCTAGTTCACGCTCGAGCCGTGCTTCGTCAAAGCCCCCTCCGGAGATCGGCGGCGCGGTCGGCCAGGTCCGCGTACCAGCGCGCCTGCTCTTCGATGGTCATTTCTCGGTCACTCATATCTAGTCTCCACCGGCAAGGCTCTGCGAAGCTGGGTGGCGACGCCGGCGGCCCGTCATGCCCGTCATGCTGACCATGGCCACCATGGCGGCGGCGAGGGCACAGACCCACGCCACCACGTCGCCCAGATAACTGTAGATCGTGCGCGACTGGATCAGCCGTACGTCCTGAGTGATCGCGGTCTCTTCAAACAACCCGGTCGTCACGATGGTCCGCCCGTACGGGTCTACTACACCTGTAATGCCGGTGTTGGCGGCCCGGACGAGATAGCGCCCCTGTTCCACCGCACGCACGCTGGCCTGCTCAAAGTGCTGATACGGGGCCGACGACACGCCAAACCACGCGTCATTGGTAATGGTGGTGAGCAACTCGGCGCCGCGCTCGGCAAACGCCCGCGTAATCCACGGATAGACGACCTCGTAACAAATCGCCACACCCGTCTTGACCCCGCCGGCCTCAAGGACCGTGGGGTCGGTCCCGTGCGTGAAGTCCGACACCTTCTCGACGAGGGGACCAATGAAGAACAGCAGTGACTTCAGCGGCACGTATTCGCCAAAGGGCACCAGCTGCATCTTCGAATACGATCCCCGCGAGGTGCCGTCCTCGCCCACCATCACCGCAGAGTTATAGATGCGGTCGCCGGTGGCGTCGCGCTCGAACAGGTCGCTCCCGATGAGGATGGCCGTGCGCGTCTCTCTGGCCAGCGCACGAATCTGCTCGGCACGCACCGGCTCCGCTTCAAAAAAGAACGGGGTCGAAGCTTCAGGCCACACCACGAACCGCGCGCCGACGTCGATCACCTGCCGACTCAACCGCAGGTAGCGATCGGTGATTTCCTGTCGAAACTCCGGATCCCATTTCTGGCCCTGGGCCACGTTGCCTTGCACGAGCCCGACCTTCAGGACTGGTCCGGTCGACACGAGCGTGCCACCCGCCACACGCCAGGCCCCAAGTGCCGTCACCACGGCGACAAGCGCCATCACACCGCCGGCGGCCCACAGGTGGCGAGGCCTGCGCGTGACGGTCACGACGGCGGCGGCGGCCGACACAAGCGCCAGAAGCGCCGAGACGCCAAAGACGCCAGTGACACTTGCGAGTTGAATCACGGGCGTGACTGACGCCTGCGATGTGCCGAGCAGCGCCCACGGAAAGCCGCCGCCTACCCAGCCGCGCAACCATTCCGTGGCCACCCAGCACGCGGGAGCGAGCCACAACCCCGTCACGCCAAAGTGTTTGACCGCACGTCCCACCAACACGGCGCACAGGGCCGGATACAGCGCCAGGTAACTCGCCAGCAGCAGCATGACGGCCCACGCGACAGGCTGCGGCAGGCCGCCGTGCAGGTTCATGACCTCCACCACCCACGACACTGTGAGGCTGAAATGAACGATGCCGGTGAGCCAGCCCAGTGCGAACACACCACGGCTCCCCGCGGTTGGCGACCGCGTGGCATGCAGCGCGACCGCCACGAACAATGGGGCGAGCGCCGTCCACGCGAAGGCGGGATGTCCGTACTTCGGAAAGCTGGCGGCGAGGAGTCCGCCCGACAGCAGCGCCAGTAACGTGGACACTAGCGAGTAATTCGCGATGAAGTGCCCTGCCGTTCCAGGCGAATCTTGACTTGCTCCGCCTCGGCGCGGTCCTTGTAGGGGCCGACGCGCACCTTGAACAACTTGTCCGCAGAACCTGCGCCGGGCACGAGCACAAACGCCGGCACGCTCAACTGCTTGAGCTTCTCCGCCTGGCTGTCGGCCACGCCGCGCGTGGAGTAGGCGCCCATCTGCAGGAACCAGTCGCCGGCGCCGGCAACAGGGGCGGCGGCAAGTGGCGCCGCCGTTTGCGTCGCCTCAGGTTTGGGTGGCGCGACCTCGGCCACAGGTTTGGATGGCGCGACCTCGGCCACAGGCGGAGGGGTGGCTGAACCCACCAGCATCTCGTGGTAGCTCAACTCGGGCTCGGCAGGCTTCTCGGTCTTCTCGGCCTTGTCGCCAGGGGCTGGGTCTGCGGGCACCAGTGTCTCGGGCACCGCCGCCTCGGCCGTCGTGCTTTCCGTGTCGCCCACGGATGAACGCACGCCCTGGCCGACGTTGACGCCCAGCAAAAAGACCACGACCGCCAACACGACAGCAGACATGAACAGAAACACCAGCTGTTTTCCGCTCAATTGGACTTCGTGAAAACCCTGATCGGACATGATCTCGCCCTCGATTTTAGCACGCACTATGGAGCCTTTCCGCCGATCCTCGCAAGTAGCGCTTTGGCCTCGAGATGGTCGGCCACGAGCGCAATCGCGAGTAACGCCTGTTCCCTGGCGCCCGGCCGATCGCCGCTATCAAGCAACGCTTCACCGAGCCGCACCCTGGCCTCAGCCGAGTCGCGCGACCACACCGCAATGCGAAACTCATCAATGGCCTCGCTGAGCCGGCCGCCCCGCTGGTAGATACGACCCAGCAACAAATGCGGCTCGTCGTCATATGGGCGTAAGTAGATCGCGCGGCGCAACTCGTTGGCGGAGGCACGGTCGTCTTCCTGCTCAAACAGGCGTCGTCCGCGTGCCACATGAAACGCAGCCAGTTCCAGCTGTTCGCGCTGGGCCGGATTCGCAATGGCGGCGTTGACCCGATCGTGGGGCCGCAGGTCGAGCCGGCCCACCAGGCGTTCAAGGCCGGGGGGCACCGCATCACTGAGGGCCAGACCTTCCGGATCAAGGCTGGTGCCGAGCTGCTTCGCGAGGTCGAACTCCCGCTGGGCTTCCACCTTCCTGCCGGCGATCAGCAGCATCTGGCTCATCAGGAGATGCGCCTCTCCGTCAGCGGGGGCGAAACGCACCCCTTCCCGTAGCCAATAGAGCGCGGCGTCCACGTCGCGACTGCGCGCGTAGGCATACCCGAGATTAAAGAGGTAGTCGGCGTTGTCGGGCGCCTGGTCGGCGGCGCGGTTGAAGAAGTACGACGGAAGCCCGGTCTGCGGAGTGCTGCCTCGGCGCAACTGAATGATCCCCATGGCATTGGACAACACCGGCGAGGGCGTCTCGCCATGCAGCGCCTGGAGGACGACGAACGCGTCGTTGAAGCGGCGGAGCGCGATCATCGACAAGGCCGCGGAGAAACGGGCCTGCCGATCGAGCGGCGCGCTCCGAGCGACGGCCTGTGCGGCGGCCAGCGCCTTGGCGTCGGCGCCCTGCGAGGCATACAGATCCCACAGCGCGAGCAACACGCGGTCGTCGGCAGGCGCCTGCTGCCGGGCCTGCTCGAGGAAACGCTCTTGCGCCGCCGGCGTCGGCGCCACCAGGCCCTTCACGTATTGCTCGAACGCGCCGAGCGGCAAGTGCGGCCGGTGCGTGGCGCCCTCGGTGCCGGGCACCAGGCGCGCCGCGATGCGCTCAAACACGGCATATATCTGCACGCCCTGCCCCTCTTCCACAATCTCAGGGCGTTGCCGCGCAGAGTCCACCGCGATGACGCGCGTGGTCACCGTCATCCGCGCCCCCAGCCGAACCTCGCCAATCACGAGTTCGCTGGCGCCCACCAGCTCGGCCACCCGCATCATCGTGGCCCGTGTCAGCGTGGGCGCCATCGGCAACTGCAATCGCGAAAACGCCTCCAGGCGGTCCGCGCGCGACAGCGCCGCCGCGCCGCGAGCATCAAGTTCGTCGGCGAGGAGGATGGCCGCCGCCTCACCAAGCCAGAACGCCGCCCCCTCTCCTCCTGGCACAGCGGCTTCGACGGTCACCGAAAACGGCAGCACCAGGACACGGGCCGTCGGCCCGATCTGGGCGCCGCCCGTGGCCGGCCATAGCAGGGCGCCGAAGATGACACCCGCGGTCAGAAGTCGGCGAAGTCGATAGTCGTGGAGCCGTGTCATCATTCTCCGCAAGATGTCTGTGCAGACGACGGCCGGGGCCATTCTGGCCGGGGGCCGGGCCCGCCGATTTGACGGACGCGACAAAAGTCGGCTCGTCATTGACGGTACCCCCATTATCGTCCGCCAGGTCCAACTGCTGCAGCGTGTGACTGACGAAGTCTTTTTGGTTGGTCACGACCCGGAACGATTTGCCGACCTTGGCCTGCGGGTGGTGGGCGATCGCGTGGCCGGCGCCGGAGCGCTCGGTGGCATCAACACCGCGCTTGCGTCCACCACCGCCGATCGCGTCCTGGTGATTGCCTGCGACATGCCCTTCCTGGTGGAACCACTGCTTCGAGCCTTGCTGGCACTCGCCGAGTCGGGAGACGGTGCCTGGGTCAGAACACGCCGGGGGCCGGAGCCGCTTGTGGCCTGTTATCGGCAATCTGCGCGAGAGCGCATCCGCGAGGCCATCGCCGCCGGACACCTCAAGGCGGCGGACATCGGGCTCCAGCTGACAATGGGCGAGCTCTCCGAACAGGACGTGGCCGCGTTTGGCGACCCGGATCACATGCTCGCTAACCTCAACACGCCGGAGGACTACGCGCGGGTACAATAACCCCTCGCATGATTCTGCCCGTTCACGCCCTTGTCAGAAGCCGGTTACAGCACACGCTGTCGCAGACGTTCGGTCTGCCTGAAAGCGACCAGCCGCCCATCGTCATCGAGACACCACCGCGACGCGCACTCGGCGATTTGGCGGTGCCGGTCGCATTTGAACTGGCGCGACGCCTGCGCAAGGCGCCTCGCGCGATCGCACAGGAACTGGCGGCAGCTCTTGGCACCATCCCCGGCGTCGCCCGGGTCGAAGCCGCGCCGAACGGGTATCTGAATTTTTATCTCGACCGCCGCATCTTCGTGATGGCGCGCCTCAGGGATGCCCATCGACAGGCTCAGGGCGAGCCGATCCCGCAGACCACGGCCGCCGACAAGGTCATCGTCGAACACACGGCGATCAATCCCAACAAGGCTGCGCACATCGGGCACCTGCGCAACTCGGCCCTCGGCGACACCATGGCGCGGCTCCTGCGATTCCAGGGCCGGCCGGTGGAAGTGCAGAACTACATTGATGACACGGGCGTACAGGTGGCCGACGTGGTGGTGGGTTTCTCACAACTCGACGGTCGCGATCTGGCCGGCGTCAGGACGCTCGCTGACGACCCGGGTGTCCGCTTCGATTACTACTGCTGGGACCTGTACGCGAAGGTCACCGAGTGGTACGAGGGTGACGCCGAGCGGCTGAAGGTCCGCGCCGCCGCGATGCACGACATCGAAGCCGGCGGAAACGCGATGGCTGAGATGGGCGCCTTCATCGCCGACCGCATTGTGCGCTGCCACCTGCGCACGATGGCGAGGATGAATGTGGACTACGACCTGCTGACATGGGAAGGCGACATCCTCCGCCTGCAGTTCTGGACCAAGGCCTTCGAAGCACTGAAAGCCCTCGGCGCCGTGTTCCTGCAAACGGAAGGCCGACTCGCCGGATGCTGGGTGATGAAGATCGAGGACGGCGCAGCGCCGGACGATGCGAGCGACGAGCCTGGACACGACCGCGAGGCGCAAGCCGAGCGTGGAAAAGACGAATCCCGCGAGAAAGTCATCGTGCGCTCCAACGGCACCGTCACCTACGTCGGCAAAGACATCGCCAACCAGTTCTGGAAGTTCGGCCTGCTGGGGCGCGACTTCCACTATCGCGTGTTCGACGACCGCGGCGGCCGGCCGTTGTGGGCGACCTCGTCAACGCCGACGGCAGACAGCCCTGCGGCACCGCCGTTTGGGCGCGCGTCGGCGGTCTACAACGTCATCGACTCGCGACAGGCGTACCTCCAGGAGTTGTTGAAGCAAGCACTCGGGGCGATGGGCTTCGCGCAGCAGGCCGAGGCGTCTACACACTTCGCTTACGAGATGGTTGCGCTGTCGCATGCTACGGCTCGAGAGCTGGGTTACGCGGATGAAGAGGGCCTCGGCAAGCCGTTTGTGGAGGTATCGGGCCGGAAAGGCCGGGGCGTGAAGGCCGACGACCTGCTCGACCGCCTCATCACGACCGCCACAGGCGAGGTCATGACACGCCAGCCCGAGCTGCCGGCCGCCGACGCACGAGTCATCGCTGAGGCGATCGCCGTGGCTGCTGTTCGGTATTTCCTTGTGAAATTCTCGCGAGGCAAAGTCATCGCGTTCGACATCAAGGAAGCATTGAGCTTCGAAGGCGACACGGGCCCGTATCTCCAGTACGCGGTCGTGCGCGCGAACAACATCTTCGGCAAACTGCGCGAGCGCGATGGCGTCACCGCGGAGTCGATCGCCGACCACCTTGATGCGCTGTCACCCGGCGCCCTGGTCGAGGGCGAGGATGCGGACGAGTTGTGGGGCCTGGTTCTCGAGGCGTCCCGCCTGGATGAAATTGTGGATTCGGCGGTGCGCGCACTCGAGATCTCGCATCTCGCGAAGTTCACGTTCACGCTCGCGCAGTCGTTCAACACCTTCTATCACCGACAACCGATCATGCGCGAAGAGCGCGCGGACCTACGCCTGTGGCGCGCGGCCGCCGTGGCGTACTGCAAACGGCAACTCACCCGCTCCCTGGAGCTGATGGGCTGCTCGGTGCCGGTGAGGATGTAGGGTCCAGGGTCCAGAGTCCAGAGTCCAGAGTCCAGAGTCCAGGGTCCCGCGGCTTGCCCGCCGTAGCCTTGGCGGAGGCGGGAGGGTCATGAAACGACCGGTGATTGGGGTGGCATTTACCAGGCCGGACTACACGGCGGCGCTTGAGGCGGCCGGAGCTGAGGTACGCGAGTTGTCCCCGGCGGCGGGCCCAGCGCAGCACGCCCTCGAAGGGCTTGACGGCATCCTCCTGACCGGCGGCCCCGACGTGCGGCCGGCGCTCTACGGCGTGGCCGTGCCTCATCCGACCGTTGAGATTGAGGATGAGCGAGATGCGTTTGAGTTGCCGCTCGTCAGAGCCGCGATCGAACGTGGCCTTCCGCTGCTCGCCATCTGTCGCGGCGTCCAGGTCCTGAATGTCGCGGCCGGTGGCACGCTCGTACAGGACCTGCCGTCTGCACGTCCCGGCGGCCTCAATCACTCGGTGGTCACGCCCAAAACGGCCATCTCACACGACGTCGCGGTGGTCCCAGGCTCACGCCTGGCAGAGGTCGTCGCGCCGCATCTGAAGAGCGACGGCCGGCTCGACGTCAACAGCCGGCACCATCAAGCCGTCGACGTCGTCGCCCCTGGCTTTGTCGTCTCGGCCACGGCCTCTGACGGGACGATCGAGGCCATCGAAGCAGCTCAATCGATCGACGCAGCCCGCGTCGGCTTCTGTGTCGGCGTCCAATGGCACCCTGAAAATTTCTGGCGCACCGGCGAAACAGCGTCCCTGTTCACGAGCTTCGTGGCTGCGGCAGGAAGATTCACGCCTCGGCCTTGAAGAACAGGCCGAGCTACGTTCGGATGGCCGATGAAGCAAAAAGACGTCGGGTGTCTTTTTGCCCGGCCGTCGCCAAAAAGACACCCGACGTCTTTTTGCCTCAGCGGTCGAAGACCGCCACACATTCCACGTGTGCCGTGTTCGGGAACATGTCCAGCGCGTCGAGCGACGAGAGCCGATAGCCGGCGGCCACGACCTTGGCCGCATCGCGCGCCAATGTGGGCACGTCGCAGGAGATATACACCAGGCGCGGTGCGTCCCATCGCAATAGACCATCAACCACCTCTGCGGACAATCCCGTGCGGGGCGGGTCCACCACCACCACGTCGGGACGCCGCGCGGGGATCGACGCCGTGGCTTCTTCCACCGGCCCCAGCTGCACTGCCAGACGCCCGTCTGACTGCTCGGCGTTGAGCGTCAGGTCCTGTCCGCTCGCCGCGTCACCTTCCACAGCCACACCAGTGGCGCCCCGGTCCGCCAACGCGACGGCGAACAGCCCGATACCCGAATAGAGGTCCACAAAATGGCCGCCGCCAGACGCGTCGATCACGCGTTGCAGGAGCGTGCCGACGAGAAAACGATTGCCCTGGAAAAACGAGGCCGCCTGGCGCGTCCACCGGAGGCTGGTTTCCACTCCCAGCAGTTCACGGCCGTGCTCCACAATCTTGTCGTGGCCCGCGCAGGTGAACATGCCCTTGCGCGTCAGGACGGCCACACCCGACAAACCGTCGGTCAGCGGCAACCCGGCAAACCGGACCGGGTCGGCGTCGGGACGCAGCTCGCAAAGCGCGACCCGCTCAAGGCCGGAGATGTTCTCCGACACCACGATGGACTCGCACGCGCCCAGGGCCGGCCCGAGCGCCTCGCGCAACCGGCCCACCGCCTCGAACGCGCCCGGCCCCAGCTGGCGGGTCACCTCGGCGTCGCACAATGCGTGCGACCCCTCCAGAAGAAACCCGACGCGACTGCCCTGCACATGCAACCGAGCACGCAGGCGGTAGCCCTCCTCGGGCGACCTCGCCACCACGACGGCACTATCGAGCGTGAGTTTGCCGATGCGCCGGAACGTATCCACAATCACCTCGGCCTTGAGCGCGAGTTGGCGCTCGTAGGCGATGTGCGCATATAGCGCGCCCCCGCATCGCGGGTCCCCCATCGTCTCGCGGCGATCCGCGCTCGCCTCGATCACCGCGACGGTGTCGGCCCACACCACCTTGCCGGTGCGCTTGGTAACCCGCGCGCGCACACGTTCGCCTGGCACCGCACCGGCCACAAACACCACACGGCCGTCGAGCCGGGCCAACATCCGGCCGCCGGCCACCGGCCGCTCGATCTGCAATTCCACGAGGGACGAATCGGCCATCACAACTCCAATACCGGCAGTGCCAAATGATCGCGGATGCTGCGATCCACGGTGACCGCGACAGCACGCGCCCACTGTTCTGTGGACAGGCGGTCGCGATACGGCGCCAGTTCCTGCTCAGCCTGACTGGTGAAGTTGCGCAACATGTCAGGCGCCACCGCCTGCCTCGCCTGCGTGAGCAGTTCGTGCTCGATCGGCGCGAGTCGCTCCAGCCACTGCTCGCGTGCGGCTCCGCGCGTGCGCGCCAATGCCTCGCGCAACACCGAGAGTTGCTCAATCGCCTCGCTCACCGCGTCACGAAACTCTCCAGGCAGTTCAAGCCGGCCCGCCAGACGGCCCAGCCGCTCAATCGCACGCTCGATCGCCTTCGACACCGGACGCCGCCTGGGCTCGGCGACCGCGGCCGGCGCGTCGACGGGCTCGGAGGCGGCACGTTCCGCGCCGCCGGTCAGACCGACCGCCCGACGCCACGCGGCGTGCAATTGACGTACATCGGCTTCACAAAACTCGATGCGAAGGGGCCGCTTTGACGTGCCTGCGTTGTGCCGCTCGGCCTTCTGTTCAATCGCTCGAAACACCACCGACAGCGGCACCCCATCGTCGGCCCATTGCTTCACGAGCGTGAAACCGGCTCCCACGACACGCACCATGTGACCGCCGTTGATACGGGTCAGATGGGCTTCCACCTGGCGGCAGAAATCCGCAACATCAGACACGAGACAACAACTCCCATTCCACATCGCCGGCGATCAACCGCTCGAGGGATTCGCCTTCAGCCGGGTGCGCCACCGGCCCCGCGCGCCGCACGAGCAGCGCGCCGCCGGCATCCACGCCGTGGGCGATGCCCCGGCAGGCTCCGCGTGCATCGGTCCATCGCACAGGCGCCTGGTCCAGGCCTGCGCGACCGAGCGTACGCCAGCGGTCCAGCACCGCGGTGGTCGCATTCGCGCGAAGGTCCGCCACGCGCGCACGCAGCTCGACGAGACACGCGGCGACAAGCTCCGCCCGAGCCACCGGCTGGTGGCATTCAGCAGCCAGCGATGTGGCGCGGTCCGCAACCTCGCGTGGATACGCGGCTCGGTCGAGGTTCACCCCGATGCCCACCACCACTGCCGCCTTTGGCGTGCCCAACGCCGAGGCCTCGCACAGAATGCCCGCGAGTTTGCGCCACGGCCGGCCGATCACGAGGTCGTTCGGCCACTTCAGTTCCACGGGCAGGCCGCTGACACTGGTCACCGCGTCGGCGACGGCCACACCGGCGGCCATGGTCAGCAGCGGCAACTGCGAGCCCAACCCACCGCCTCGCACCACCACTGACAGATACATTCCCGCGCCCGGCGGTGAGCACCAGGTGCGTCCGCGCCGACCCCGGCCCGCATGCTGCACGTCGGCCAGCACGGCAGTGAACTCCGGCGCATCGAGCTCCGCCAGCGAAAGCGCGTGATCGTTGGTGGAGTCCACCTCCGTAAAAAACACCAGGGGAGGCAGGCCCGCAGCCGACAGGGCCGCAGCCACGTCGGCGGGGACCGGGTCAGGTGTCATTGTCAGACTTCCGCGGCGGTCAGAGGTGTCAGGCGCACTTCGATTGGCGCATCGGCAGCCACATCGAAACTCACGTCGGCGTCGGCCACGTTGTTACCGCCGCGGACGTCACCGGCGATGGCAGCCCACAGGTGTTCGTTCCCGACGTGCAGACGAAGCGCTGCAGACACCGGAACACCAAACCCCAACTTCAGGGCCGACCGCTGCTCACGGATGCGTGTCGTGACATCTGTCGCGTACGAGTACGCCGCCTGATCGAACGCATCCTGCGACCCGCCGGGGAGTTCTGCGGGGGCTGGCCACGGCGCGCGGTGCACCGACCCGTTCTGCCACCACGACCAGACTTCCTCGGTCACAAACGGCATGAACGGCGCGAAGAGTCGCAGGAGCGTCGACAACGCGGTCTGGGACGCGGCGATCGCGGACCTGGCAGCCTCGTCGTCACCCTGGCGGCGCCGCTTCGCGAGTTCGATGTAGTAGTCGCAGAACGTCCAGAAGAAGCTCTCGGTATCGCGCAGCGCCGCGCCGTAGTCGAACGCCTCGAGCTGGGCGGTGGCCTTGCGCACTAGTGCGTCCAGATCGGCCAGCATCCCCCGATCGATCGCCTCAGTCACCGGGCCTGCGGCTTCTGTCCGCGCCAGTGTGAACTTCGACGCGTTGAGCAACTTGATCGCCAGGCGCCGCCCGACTTTCATCTGCCCTGGCTCAAACGCGGTGTCTACGCCGGGCCCACCCTTGGCCGCCCAGTACCTCACGGCGTCCGAACCATGTTCCTCAAGCAGCGCCATCGGTGTGACGACGTTGCCTTTGGACTTGGACATTTTTTTGCGGTCGGGATCGAGGACCCAGCCCGAGATGGCCGCGTGCTCCCAGGGGAGCGTGTCGGTTTCCAGATGTGACCGCAGCACCGTGGCAAACAGCCACGTGCGGATAATGTCGTGGGCCTGTGGACGCAGGTGCATCGGGAACGTCTGCGCGAACAGCGCCGGGTCGCGTTCCCATCCGCACACGATGAACGGCGTGAGTGATGAAGTGGCCCAGGTGTCCATGACGTCCGGGTCGCCGACAAACCCTCCTGGCACACCGCGCTGATCAGCCGTATATCCGGCCGGCCCATCGGTGGACGGGTCCACGGGCAGGTCTGCTTCCGCAGGCAGCAGCCGCGCGTTGAAGTCGGTGGTCCCGTCCTGACGCACGCGGTACCACACCGGAAACGGCACGCCGAAAAACCGCTGCCGGCTGACGCACCAATCGCCGTTGAGACCGTTCACCCAGTTGTCGAACCGGGCCTGCATGTATTCCGGGTGCCACTTGAGTTCGCGGCCACGCCCGAGCAGCGCTTCGCGCTCCGCCATGGTCCGGATGAACCACTGGCGCGAGGTGATGATCTCGAGCGGCCGGTCGCCCTTCTCGAAGAACTTCACATGATGGGTAATCGGGCGCGGTTCCCCGAGCAGGTCGCCGCTTTCGCGCAGCAACTCCACCACACCCGCGCGGGCTTTGAGGGCAGACAGCCCGGCCATCCGGTCGTAGCGCGCTTGTGCCGCCGCGGCGTCGCGAGACTCCCAGCCGTCGGCTCCCCAGGTCACCGGACGGAACGTGCCGTTCGCCTGAATCACCGCGCGCACGGGCAGGTTCAACTCGCGCCACCAGGTCACGTCGGTGATGTCGCCGAACGTGCAAATCATCGCCACGCCACTGCCCTTTTCCGGGTCGGCCAGCGCATGTGCTCTCACAGGCACCGGCACACCAAACAACGGTGTCAGCACCTCTTTCCCAAACAGCGCCTGATACCGCTCATCGTCTGGATGCGCCACGAGGGCGACACACGCGGGCAGCAACTCGGGCCGGGTCGTCTCCACTTCGACAAAGCCGCCGTCAGCGCGTGCAAACCGGATGCGGTGGTACGCGCCGGGCATTTCGCGGTCTTCGAGTTCGGCCTGCGCGACAGCGGTGCGGAAGTCCACGTCCCACAAGGTCGGCGCTTCGAGCTGGTAGGCCAGATCGCGCTGCACCAGCCGCAGGAACGCGAGCTGCGACACACGCCTCGTGGGCGCGCTGATGGTGGCGTACGTCATCGACCAGTCCACAGAGAGGCCGAGGTGCCGCCACAGCCGCTCGAAGACGACCTCGTCTTCGCCGGTCAGGCGTTCGCACAACTCCACGAAGTTGGGCCGCGAGACCGAGATGGGCTGTTTGCCTGGCGTGGCCGGAGGCGTAAACGACGGGTCGTACGGCAGCGCGGGATCACACCGCACGCCATAGTAGTTCTGCACGCGCCGCTCGGTGGGCAGCCCGTTGTCGTCCCACCCCATCGGGTAGAACACGGCTTTGCCGCGCATGCGCTGATACCGCGCAATGACATCGGTGTGCGTGTACGAAAACACATGCCCCACGTGCAGCGAGCCGCTGACGGTGGGCGGCGGGGTGTCGATGGCGAACACCGACTCGCGCGGGGCCTGACGATCGAACCCGTAGGTCTCGCCGGCGTCCCAACGGACGCGCCACTTCTCTTCAAGTCCTTCAAGGACGGGTTTTTCAGGAACCATTCGATTATCGAGGACAGTCCGGCTACGACTTGATCCGATCGATCTCCTCGCGGATGAGCCGTTCGGCAGTCTCCAGCACGATCTTGCGCACCAGTTCGTCGGTCATGCGGCTGACCACGCGCTGCACCACTTCTTCAACGTGGGCCTCGGACAATACCGCCCCGGCCAGCGCCTGCGGATGCATCTCGGCGCCCTTTCGCTCGGCCGCCAGCAGCGCGGAAAACACGGTCGCCAATGACATCGGTTCGGCCGGGGGCACCGGCGTCTGACGTGCTGGAGCCGCAGCCGGTGACGCCATCGCGGGCACTGGTGCGGGTGTGGGCGCGGCGGTGGGTGCAGGCGCGACGGACAGATCCCACTCCACACCGGGCGTTTCCTCACCCTCGAGCGATGCGGCCAGCACGTGAATGGCGGGCGGTGGCTCAGGGTCCGGCGCGCCCACAAACTCAAGGCTCGCAAGCGCGATGGCGAGATCGGGATCCGAATCCGCTTCGTACGGCACCGACAGCGCGATGGGTGCCGGGGCTTCGATTGGCTCCGGGATCACGTCGGGAATCAGAGCTTCCTCCACCCGCGCAGGCTCAGGCGGCGGGACCATCCCGAGCAGAGGCGTGGGCGCCGGGGGTGGCGGATCGAGCGCGGGCGCTGGGCGCTCCGTCCGAATTTCCGCCCTGGGCATGTCTACCGGCCACAAGTCGGCAGGCTTCTGGCCGAACAGCAGGCTCCGCACCGTCCTGATCAAATGCCTCGGCTCAAACGGCTTGACGAGCACACCGTCACAGCCGGTGGCTCGCGCTCGCAGTTCGTCAATCGGCTCGAAGGCCCCGGTGAGCAGCAACACCGGCACGTGCGCCAACGCCGGTGTGTGTTTCACGTGTGCGGCCACCTGGTACCCATCCACGTTGGGCATGCCGACATCCGCCAGCACGATGTCCGGACTCTCGGCGTTCAGGTGCGCAATGGCGCTCTCTCCGTCGCTGACCGAGATGACGCGAATGCCCTCGTCGGCAAACGTCAGCTCTATGACGCGCTGAATCGTCACGCTATCGTCGGCGAGCAGCAGCGTGGCCATCGGCTATACCACCTCGGCCCGTGGCTGCACATGCTGATTGATGAAGTCCACAATCGTCTGCATCGGGGTGCCCGGAAGGAAGATACCAGCAATACCCATGGCCCGCAGTTTTTCGCGATCTACGTCGGGAATGATGCCGCCAATCACCACTGTGACGTGGTCCAGACCCTGTTCCTTCAGCAGCGCCATGACGCGTGGGCAAATGTGCATGTGCGCCCCGCTGAGGATCGACAGGCCGATGACATCGGCATCCTCCTGCAAGGCGGCCGCCACGATTTTTTCCGGCGTCTGGCGCAGGCCGGTGTAGATCACTTCCATGCCCGCGTCCCGCAGCGCGCGGGCGATGACCTTGGCGCCACGGTCGTGGCCGTCCAATCCGGGTTTGGCGATCACGACACGAATAGTTCGCATTAGATTGACGGGACCTCTTCGTATTCGCCCCACACCTCGCGGAGCGCATCACACATCTCTCCGACCGTGGCGTAGGCCCGCACACAATCCAGCAGCGGATACATGGTGTTGTCGGCGCCGCGCGCGGCTTCCTTCAGCGCGTCCAGCGTGACAGCCACACGCGCGTTGTCGCGGGTCTCGCGCAGCGTCTTGAGCCGCGCCATCTGGAGGTCGGACGCCTGATCGTCGATGTAGAGAATGGGGAACGGCGGCTCATCGCGGTCCACGTACCCATTGACGCCCACGACGATCTTCTCGCCGCGCTCCACCGACTGCTGGTACCGGTACGACGCCTCGGCGATTTCGCGCTGCGGGAAGCCGGCCTCCACCGCCGCCACCATCCCGCCCATGCGGTCGATGGCGTCAAAGTATTTGTACGCGCCCTCTTCCATATCGAGCGTCAACTTCTCGATGAAGTAGGACCCACCCAGCGGATCCACCACGTTCGTCACGCCGCTCTCACAGGCGATGACCTGCTGCGTGCGCAGCGCCAACGTGGCCGCTGCTTCGGTCGGCAACGCCAACGCCTCGTCAAGCGAGTTGGTGTGCAATGAGTTGGTGCCGCCCAGCACCGCCGACAGCGCCTGCAACGCCGTGCGGACCACGTTGTTGTAGGGCTGCTGCGCGGTGAGCGATACGCCCGCCGTCTGGCTGTGAAACCGCAGCTTCAGCGACCGCTCGTCTTTGGCGCCGAACCGCTCCCGCATGACGCGCGCCCAAATTTTCCTGGCCGCACGATATTTCGCGATTTCCTCGAAGAAGTCGGAGTGCGCGTTGAAGAAGAACGACATGCGCGGCACGAACTCATCCACATCAAGGCCGGCATCAATGCCCCACTGCACGTACTCGATGCCGTCACGCAACGTAAACGCCAGCTCCTGCAACGCGGTCGATCCCGCCTCGCGGATGTGATACCCGCTCACCGAAATGGTGTTCCACTTCGGCACATCTTTCGCGCAGAACTGAAAAATATCGGTGATGAGCCGCATCGACGGCCGCGGCGGGAAAATGTACTCCTTCTGGGCGATGAACTCCTTCAGGATGTCGTTCTGGATCGTGCCCGACAGCGTCTTCCAGTCCGCGCCTTGCTGTTCGGCCACCACCAAGTACATCGCGAAGATCATCGGCGCCGGCGAGTTGATCGTCATCGACGTCGTGATGTCGGCCAGCGTGATGCCTTCAAACAGCCGTTCCATGTCGGCCAGCGACATGATGGATACGCCGCACTTGCCCACTTCGCCCAGCGACAGCGGATGGTCGGGATCGCGCCCCATCAGCGTCGGCAGGTCGAAAGCCACGCTCAGCCCCGTGCCACCGGCGCGCAACAGCTGTTGGTAGCGTTCGTTGGTCTCTTCCGGCGTGCCAAACCCGGCAAACTGACGCATCGTCCACAACTTGCCGCGGTAGCCGGTGGGATGAATGCCGCGGGTGTAGGGGAACGCACCCGGCGCGGGGGCCTCGCCCTCCGCAACGTCGTCTTGTGTGTAGAGGCGATCGATCGGACGGCCCGAGATCGTCGTGAACTCCCCAGCACGTTCAGGGGACCGTTTAAGCGTGGGCTCCAGGATCTCGCGCTCCCAACGGGCCTTGCTGGTCTCAAACTCGGTGCCGGGAGCGGGGGACTTCATAGGCGTCAATTATATATGGCCCCCTCAGTTGAATCGCCGCCCCACATGCAACCGGATGGAATCCTCGAACTCCGCGTCGTGATCGGCGCGATATACCATCGAGGAGCCGATCTCCGCCGCCAGAATGGCTGACCGGTACTTCGGGGGCAACACGCCCAGCCGTCCGCGAAACACCGGGTCCTCACGCAAGAGCGTCGGCAGATGGCTGAGAATCACACGCTCGAACAACTCCTGCTTGCCGATGTCGGAGTTCTTCTGGAAGAACTCAAACAAGCGGCTGTAATTGCTGTTGATCTCGACCGACACCTCGTCCGAGATCTGCGTCCACGGCTTCCCGCCGTCCTTGTGGCGTCGCACCAGGAGTCGAGCCTCATCTTCAGCCCGGCGCTCGAGGATGCTCAGGACGTCGGCCACGTACTGCTTTTTGTGCGCCAGGAACTCCTCTTCGCTCAGCAGCAGATTCGCGATGATTTCGTACGACGACGAAATGACACCGCACTTGTTGGCCGACGCATCCCGCATCAGGACAACACCTTTCTTCTGAAGCTCCAGGCGGGCCTTCGGTGTGATGAAGGAGTTCGCCCCTTCCACGATGACCCTCGACGACGGCGAGCCGTCCGGCAGCAGGAAGCGCTCCCAGTTCGCGTCGTTGATCGTTTCGGGCCGGCCACCGCCCGGGATGAACAGATCCGCCGCCACCGAAAACGGCAGGTCGCCAAACTCCCGCGACATGTCGTCGACCGAGACCCACTCTTCAACCACGCCCTCGGCGGTGCGCTTGACCCGCCGATAGACCTTCCGCATGCCGTCGTCTTTTGGCGCACCCCGGAACAGGATGAATCCGCCGACGTGCAGCGCCGCCGGATCAAATGCGTGCAGGTCATCCTTGAGCAGAATGCGACGCAGTTCGGTGGCGTCGGCGCCCTCCATGTCGAGGAGCGCTGCGGTGCCGTCGAGGATGAGACGAATCTGCATCTTCGGGCAGCGGTTCAGCATGATCTGCATCGCGTTGCCGGCCACGTCGCCGTTGGGCCCGCCGGTGAACTTCACGGAGAAGGGATCCTTCAGAATGTCGATCCCGATTTCCTGCATCGAGATTTCGGCAAACTTGACGACGCCGGTGGAGGTGACGCCGTACTCCTTGTGATTGATGCCGATCTTCTTCGAAGAGATCACGCCCGTGCCGAGGATGTAGCCCCTCCGCTTCGACGTCACCGCGATCTCCTCGATCATGTCGTCGTGCATGTTCTCGTCGGGGCCCAGCTCAATCGGCTCATCCTGCCGGTAGTAGTCCACCACCGCCGGATGTTTCGCGACACCACCTTCAGTCACGTAGATGTCCAGGAACGCGCTGAAGACGTCGCGCTGTTCCTTTTTCAGGATGCGTTCCTGCACGCCCTTCGGGGCCTTGGCATAGGCGGAGGCGTCCATCAGCAACACCAGCTTCGACCCGCCTTCGTAGATGTCCTTGTTCTTGAGGTGCTGCGTGTGCGCCAGGACGAAGTTTTCGCGGAACAGCGTGGACGCGTTGGTGAGGAAGTCGTCATGGGTCAGGCAAATGACGGTACGCCAACCGCCGCGCGCGATATCCGAAAATCCGATGTGATACCCAAAGGCCTCGCCGCCGAAAAAAAACGTGATGCGGAATGGCGTGCCCGAGGGCAACAACCCCGTCGTGCCGGGCCCCAGATCCGCCAGATACGCCGGATCCAGGCGGAACGAGAGCGCCTGTTTCTCTTTGACAAAAAAATTGGTCTTCAGCACGTGATCCACAAACGTCAGGCAACAGCGGAACACGACGCGACGAATCTCGTCGAGATGGGCGTGGCCGGTGTCGTAGCCGGCCACCGCTTTGCCGGCAGCGACGCGCATGGTCTTGAATGCCGCCCGGCGGTCCCGATCCTCGGGGCTGAACCGCAAGCGGAACAGCGCCACGAACTGCGCCACGAGTGCCGGATTCGCATGAATCGCGCCCTGCACTTCCTCCCAGTCAAAGCGATCGGGCTGGGCATGGGCCAGCTGTGTGTGACAGAACGCGACCAGCGCCCGTGTCAGCGCGGCGTCTTCGCCGCTCATCACGCCGGTGGTGACAAACTCGCGGTACTCGGGCGAATTGGCAGCCAGAATCTGGGTATTGAACAGCTCGCTCTGCAACCGATCGCCGAATCCCGGACCCTCCGGAATCGTCTGGCCGTTGCGCGGCCGCACGCACAGCGAGAACAACGCGTAGGGCCGCACGCCGGTCGAGACGTCGAGCACGTCGCCGCTGCGCACCCCCAGGTCAAACCGATTCAGGATTTCCACCACCTGCGCCAGGTACCCGTTGTGCGGCGGGTTCGCGGTCCCGAACAACAGGCGCATTTCCTTGGAGCCTTCCCCCACCGGGGTGAAGTCGAAATACAGGCCGCTCAGCCCTTCACACAGGTGCAGCATCACGAGGGCCTCGGCCGTTTTTGCCGGCGGCGACACGCGCACGTACGCGGCGTGGTTGATCCAGAGGATCGCCAGCAGCCGGTCGAACTCGCCCATGTCGAATCTGGGATCCTTCGAGAGCACCTCTTGCGCCGCCGTCCGCACGTCTTCGGGAATGGTCACCCCGGCGGCCAGGCCGGCTTGCACCTGCGCTTCGGTCTTGCAGTCAAACTGGAAGCGCTGAATTTCCAGTGACTGCCCCATGCCCGGCATGTGCGTCTGCGAATGCGCAAACATCGCATACGAGATGGGACGCTCCACACCGGCGCGCCGGGTGACGCCCTCATACAGGGAGCCGGGAAGGCTGCGAGTCGCCAGGATCAGCGTGCCCGGGCGATCGGCCAGAATCAGGTTCTGGTTGGTTCTGAGCGTCTCGACCTCTCGCTCAAGAATCGCGACCGCCTCGGGCTCGTCGGCTATCGCGTT
This sequence comes from Vicinamibacterales bacterium, assembly GCA_046594875.1. GTDB lineage: Bacteria > Acidobacteriota > Vicinamibacteria > Vicinamibacterales > SCN-69-37 > SYFT01. The sequence continues at coordinate 31,567 of JBKJQX010000224.1, read as the reverse complement.
GAAGAAGGAAGGGGCCATCGATTCTCGGAGCCAGGTCATAGGGATAAATATATCGGCAAACGGCAAATCGGGGAACCATCTGGGAGCGATTCCCAGATGGTTCCCCGATTCGAGATTGCCGATTCTTCTAGTCCTTGTCGACAAACGCCGACTTGAGCATCATCGTTGCCGCGATGAGGACGACGCCCACGACCAGCCATCGGACGTAGTAGATGTCCAGTGAGGTGAAGATGTAGGCGGCGGCAAGGACGCCGGGGATGCCGCCAATCGCGAGGCCCAGCGCCGGCCGCCTGGCGTAGGCGTGTTTCTGGACAAATCGTGCACTGGCCACGGGCATCAGGAACGCGCACGATCCCATCATGATCGGGAAGGCGGCGGCGGCGTTCATCCCCAATAGCCCCACCAGGATCATGCAGGGCGCATACATGCCGATGCCGAGCGTCATGAGGGCACCCAACGCGAAGTTCCCCACGAGCCCCAGGATAAGCTTCGTCCCTTCGAGCCCGGTCGTGCCCACCTCGGTGCCGCCCCCACCAAGATTGCGCCAGGCAAACAGCCCCGCGGCCACAAGGAGGGCGAAACCCATCCCGATCTGGATGGTCCGCTTGGGCCAGCTCGCCACCACACTGGCGCCCAGCCACGCGCCGGCTACTGCCGCGAGAATCATGAGGATGAGTGTCTTCTCATCCACCTCGATGGCCGCGGTGTAGATGAACGCTTGAATGATGGTCGGAATCGTGTGACCGACGTTGAGTGTGCCAGGAATGAGCCGGTCGGGCACAAACTTGAAGAACTTGTAGATGGCCGTGGTCGGCGCGAAGGAGCCGATGCCCAGCGTGTCGAAGAAGTTCGTGACGAGGCCAATTCCCAGATGGGCCGGCGACGGCGCTGTACTGTCACGCGCTTCGGCGGGAACGCCCGCCGCGGTTTGCGCCGCTCGGGCGCCGGTGAACCATGCGCCCAGGTAATACACAGTGAATGCAGCCAGGGCCGACTGCAGTGCGAGAAGCGGTGTCAGCATATGGAGCCGGATGCTACCACAGGCGGAATGAGGAACTGGGGCCTGTCCGCCGTAGCTCCGGAGGAGCGAAGGTGGAAAACTGGTTACCCGGTGACGCGGAAGGCGACGAGCGTCGTGGCCGCCACCGCGTCCTTCGACGCCTTCACTTCCAGCAGGTAGTCGCCGGGCGGCACACCAGCGAGTGCGACCTCGGCTTCGCTCCCACCGCCGGACCGCGCGGTCACGGGCCAGCTCGACATCACGTCGCCGTTGCGATTCAGCAGGCGCAGCGTGGGTGTGGCGACGCCGGGTCCGTAGACCTCAAACCGGATCAGGAGCCGTTCGATTCGCGAGAAGTGACGTTCCGTCGCAGGCACCGGTGACACCGCCGCCTGGAGCGTTTGCATATCGCGGGCCGTCCGCGCGCGATAGACGCGCGGTGTGCTGATCGACGCGTCGGGGCCGGTAAAGTCGGGCACCACCCACTCGCGAGAGTCGGTGTCGAGCGCATCGCCCCCGTCGTTCTCGGCCGAGAGTCGCACCACCAACGGCCCCGGGGCCGCCGCAAACGTCACCTGCCCCGCCACTCGTCCCGTCGGGTCCACTGATTTCGCCACTCGGCCCCGATGCACAAGGCTGCCGGCTGCCGTACTGGCAGTGACCATGACCCGTGACGGCACTTCCGGTCCGCGCGGCCTGATCGCTTCCCACACCAGGGTCACATCGCTGCGGCCATCCGGCCGCCGTGTTGCCGCAAACCAGCTCCGGATCAACCGGCCGGCAGCGGGCTCTGCAATCGCGTCGAACGCTTTGACCACCTCGGGCGGACGCACAAACACCGGCGCCGACGCCCGCGCCACATCGTCGTCGCTGTATGCCCAGTAGCCGCTGCGCGACCGCACTTCGACATCGCGGCGTTTCACCGTGACCTTGATGGGGTGGAACTTGCCGTCGCGCGGCGCTTCGGTAGACGTGTAGCCGAGCAGATAATAGGCGCTGCTGTCGCGCAACATCTGTTTGAGTCCCGGCAGCGGGTCATTGCTGCCGACCATCGCACGGCCGTCTGTGTTGCCGGCCAGTATCCGCAACACGTCCATGGATTCGTTGAGCGCGCGCCGGTCGTCGGCCATGCTGACCGTGTCGGCGATATCGAACTCCGACGCGGCCAGTCCCCGCGGGTCCAGCGTGTAGATCGACGTATTGCCGCGGCTCGCCGCCGCGAAAATGAAACGGAGGTAGTCCAGCAACACGGTCTGCTGCGACTGCGTTGCGCGTTCGGCTTCCATCTGCTGGGCCAGACCCGATGCCGGCGGCTGGGTCGGCGTACGCCCCGTGCCGGGCGACATCCCGGTGGTCCGCGCGCCCTGGGGCACCGAACTGGTCAGGCCTTCGCTGACGTACAGGATGGTTTTGCGGCCCTCCCGCAACGTGCCCATATACACACACAACCCTTCCAGCGCGCTTGTGACGATCTGGTTGCGCAGCATCTCGATCTGCGCCGGCTGCAGGTACATATAGATCTCTTCGACCGGGTGCTTCACCGTGTAGTCGAACTTCCGTCCCTGGAAGGCCATGATCTGACGCGCGGTGGCATCGTGATTGCGCGAAAACGTGATCCCCGCCGTCGGCAGCAGCGGCGTCATCAGCGCCACCACGTCACGCGGATTCAGGTCACGGACAAACCGGGCCAGCTTCTCGCGCACGGCCAGCGCATTGAGCAGCCGCGTGTGATAGTCGTCGAGAAAAATCACGATGACGCGCACATCGTCGCGCGCCACCTCACGCGCCTGCTGCTCCAGCGACCGGATCTCGCGGTTTTGCGCCGGGTCCACGTCCGTCTCATCGTCAATCTGGATGAGCTTGAAGGAGTCCACTTTCTGCGGCTTCTTGTGCTCCTCGATCTCGAAGTCAGCCGCGGTCAAATCCACCACCGCCCGGCCCTGTTTGTCAGTGACGATGACGTCCACGCGGACGGTGTCGATTCGACTGACAAAGGTGGGCCGCTGCGGGTCCTGCGCGGGCGAATTCTGGCTGGAGGCAGTGGCCGTCACCGCTGAACCGGACGCGGCCCAGCCACAGACACCAATGCCCAGGAGAAGAAGGCGGCGTGTCATCACAGGGTTCTGCCATCATAACACCCGGCTCCCGAGAGGCCGGTCCCGGCGGCGCCGGTGATAAAGTAACCGCGATGACACCCGCCGCCACTTCGGCCATGCCCCCACTGACGGTTCTGAGTGAAGACGAGGTTCTGCTGCGACAGAGCGTGAGCGAGTTCGCGGAGGCCCAGGTGCGACCACTCATCCGCGAGATGGACGACGCAGCCAAGTTCTCGCCGCGCCTCATCGAGGAGTTGTTCAAGCTCGGCGTGATGTCGGTGGAGATCCCGGAAGCCCATGGCGGTGCGGGCGGCACGTTTTTCCATTCAGTCCTGGTGGTAGAGGAACTCTCGCGCGTGGACCCTTCGGTGGGCGTGATGGTGGACGTCCAGAACACTCTCGTCATCAACGCGCTCCTCCGCTGGGGTACGCCCGAGCAGCATCAGCGGCTGTTGCCGCGCCTGGCCTCCTCCACGATTGGCGCCTACGCGTTGTCGGAGGCCGGATCTGGCAGCGATGCGTTTGCGCTGCAGACACGCGCCAGGCAGACGGACGCCGGCTACGTGATCAACGGCCGCAAGCTGTGGATCACGAATGGCAACGAGGCCGACCTGTTTATCGTGTTTGCCACGATCGACCATCAGCTCGGGTACAAAGGCATCACGGCATTCATTGTTGAGCGCGGCGCCCCCGGGTTTTCCGTCGGCAAGAAGGAAGACAAACTCGGCATCCGGGCATCAAGCACGTGTGAGCTGATTTTCGAAGATTGCCTGGTCGGTGCCGACTCTGTTCTGGGAGACGTCGGGAAGGGTTACAAGGTGGCGATCGAGACGCTGAACGAGGGGCGCATCGGTATTGGCGCGCAGATGGTGGGTCTCGCGCAGGGAGCGCTCGACCACACGATTCGCTACACCAAGGAACGCAAGCAGTTTGGCGCCGCGATTGCGGACTATCAGGGCGTCCAGTTTCAGTTGGCGCGCGCGGCCATGGAAGTGGAACTCGCGCGGCTGTCGGTCTACAACGCCGCGCGGTTGCGAGACGCGGGCAAGCCGTTCCTGGCCGAGGCCGCCATGTGCAAATTGTTTGCTTCGGAAGCCGCGGAGCGCACGGCGTCACTCGCCGTGAATCTGCACGGCGGCAACGGCTTCGTCAGGGACTATCCCGTGGAGAAGTTGTACCGCGACGCGAAGATCGGCCAGATCTACGAAGGCACGTCGAACCTGCAGTTGCAGACGATCGCCAAGCACCTGCTCGGGTAAGTTCCTCGGGCTTGAGGACCAGCCCGAGACCCCGCCGTCAGGCGAGCACGTCGGCGGCGATGATCATGCGCTGCACTTCTGACGTGCCTTGATAGATCTCGGCGGCGCGAATATCCCGGAACAAGCGCTCAATGGTGGACCCGCGTCGGTATCCTTCCGACGCCAGAATCTGCATGGCGCGGTCGGCCGCCCGGTGCGCCGCTTCGGACGCCTGCAACTTCGCCATCGCCGCTTCCGTGGTGGCTTTCGGCGCACGGTCGCGCGCATCCGCCGCGCGCCACATCAGCAGGCGCGCCGCTTCGAGATCGGTGGCCAGATCCGCGAGTTGAAACTGAATGGCCTGGAAGTTCCCCACCGGCTGACCAAATGCGATGCGTGTGCGCGAATACCGCACAGCCTCATCCAGCGCCGCCTGCCCCACACCCAGCGCTTGCGCGGCGATAGCCACCCGGCCGCCCTCAAGCGCGCGCATCGCCAGCGTGAAGCCGCGGCCCTGTTCGCCCAGCAACGCACCCGCACCCACACGCACCTCGTCAAAATGCAGGTCCATGCAGCCCAGTCCACGCACACCCAGCGAATCGGGCGACGGCACGCGGTTGATGCCGGGTCGATCGAGAGGCACGAGAAACGCCGAGATGCCCCGGCCCCGCACGTCCGGTTGCGTGGCGGCAAAGACGATGACGACGTCGGCGACGTCGGCGTTGGCCACCCAGACCTTGCGGCCGGAGATCACGTAGCCCTGGGGATCAAGCCGCGCGAACGTCTGCTGGTTGCGGGCATCCGACCCCGCCTGCGCCTCTGACAGCGCAAATGACCCGAGCGCATCGCCAGTCGCCAGGCGCCGCAGCCAGTTCTCCTTCTGGACGTCGGTACCAAACTCGTTCAGGGGCTCTGCTACCAGCGAGTTGTTCACCGACAGGATGACCGCCACCGTGGCACTGGCAGCCGAGACCAGCTCGAGCGCGGCGGCATACGTCGCGTAACTCTGCGCCAATCCGCCCACCGACGTGGGCAGGGTCATTCCCGTCAACCCGAGGGCGGCCGCCTCGCGGATCACGTCGCGGGGAAAAATGCCGGTGACATCAATTTCAGCAGCGCGCGGCGCCACCCGATCCCGGGCAAACGTGCGCACGGTCTCGAGAAACGCGGCTTCGTCGGTACTGCGAGAGAACTCCATGGACCCTTTCGTTGGTCAAACACTGTGGGCCAGGCGCGACAGAATCGGCCGGAGCCGTTCGGCCGTGCGGGCCAGATCTTCGGGCAACACGCGCGTATCGCCCACCACCGTCATGAAATTGGTATCACCGTTCCAGCGCGGCACCACATGCATGTGCAAGTGATCGAGCACGCCGGCGCCGGCCGACTTGCCCAGGTTCAGCCCCATGTTGAAGCCGTGTGGCTGATACAACTCCTGCAGGGCCATCTCCACCACCCGCGTCAGGCGCATCATCTCGCCGGCTTCGTCGGGCTCCAGGCCCGACAGGCGGCCGACATGCCGGCTGGGCACCACCATCAAATGGCCGTTGTTGTACGGGTAGAGGTTGAGAATCACGAAACACGCGGTGCCGCGATACACGATGAGCGACTCATCGGCGCCGGTGGCCAGCGCCTGACAAAACACACACCCGGGAGTGTCTCTGCTGGCCGCAGTCACGTAAGCCAGCCTCCACGGCGTCCAGAGGCGTTCCATGACCGGACGCTACGCGCCAAGGTCCTCATCGGGGGACAGCGGTGTCTGGTTGATCAGGTCCTTCAGCTCTTTGCCGGGCTTGAAGTAAGGCACCTTCTTCGGCGGCACATCCACCTTGTCGCCGGTCTTCGGGTTCCGCCCCTTGCGTGGCTCACGCTGGCGCAACCGGAAGCTGCCGAACCCGCGCAGTTCGATTTTTTCGCCGCGGTGCAGGGCGTCAATGATCGTCTGGAACACACTGTCCACGATGACCTCGGAGTGTTTCTTGGTCAGGTCGGACACGCGGGACACTTCTTCGACGAGTTCGGCTTTTGTCATGGTCAGCGCGCGCCCTCCGATGCCGCTAAGCACTGGATTATCCGACACTTAGGGGCATCGGTCAACGCCAGTCCTACCTGCGGATCACAAAGATCAAATCCAGGCCGGCCGCCTCGGTGCGTGCCGACAGGTCCGCGGCGTCGCCCCCGGTCGAAATCGTCGAGACAATTCTGAGGAACTGCGTCAAGCGGTACTCAAACGACAGGCGCTGGGCGCCGGCGGTGCCGAACTCGTGCCGGAACCCCACGAACAGCCTGTCGCTGACCTGCCGGCCCACCACAACCGTCGGGCCGGCCCCAATGGTCTCGCCGGCCTGGATTTCGAACACATCCAGATCGAGGGCCCGGGCCACCGAATCGGCGATGGGCGTCGCGAGCGCGCCCGCCGCCACCGTGGTGGCGCGCGCGGCCAGCGACGTCCGTTCGCCAGTGCCCAACTGGCTGATCGGCCGTCCAAACGCGACCAGGGCGAGGATGTCCGCTTGATCGAGCGGTGGCTGGCTCGCGAGCGTCAGGATGGGTTCGGCGGCGGTGCCTCGAATGCGAATGGTGACGTCGACGCCGGCAATTTCACGTTCCGCGATGATGTCGAGCGTCGGGTTGGTCATGTCGTCGCCGCGGAATCGCAACAGGCTGCCGCGGGCGATGTCGAAGCGGCTCCCCTGGAATTCGTAGGTGCCGCGCACTGCGGCAAGTTCGCCGAACAACGCAATTTCCTGACCTGGTGTCTTGCGGATACTCAGCCGGCCGCCCACCGTGAGGTTCACATCACCGAGTCCAATCACGCCTTCTTCGGTCTGGATACCGCGGCCACGCACCACGACGTTGTCGGGCAACGTGAGTTCGATGCTCACGGCTGAGCCCACGAACATCTTGGGAACGGGCGGCACGTCCGCATCCTTGGCGGGTGGCGGCGTGCCCACGGGTCCGACGGCGACATACCCCTGCGCCACAACGAACTCGCGCAGCAGTCGGTCCACTTCCACGCGGCCGCGCTCGACGCGAATCGTGCCGAGCACATTCGGCGTCACCAGGTCGCCTCCTGCGGTCAGGTCAGCGCTGACCACAAGTTCGCCGTACTCGTTGCGGAGCAGGATGAATTCGTCGGCGCGCGCGCGAAGGTTGACGGCCTTGGATGCGCCGCTCGCCAGCACGTCAAGGCTGCCTTCCATCCGCAACTGGTTGCCGTCCTCGTCGAGGATCACGAAGCGATCCACCACCATCACGGTTTCGTCGAAACGCAGTGCGGCGTTGAGGCCCTTGTACTCTGCGCCCAGCTCGGGGACCCGGAAGGCGATGTCCTGCATCGCGGCCGTGCCGGTGGCGAGCATCTTTTCGATGCTGCCGCTCAACACGACATCCACATCCGCGGCACCGGTCAAATCTCGCACCCATGGCAGTGCGGGCCCAAGCACCGCGACGTTCGGGATCCGGCCGGTCACCTGAACGTTGAGTGGCGTTTCGCCGCCACCTTCAGCCGCGGCCACCGGCACCGTGCCAACGATCGACAACCGGGCCGACTCATCCACGTCGAGCGCCACAGCAAGAGCCGCCTGACCCGACTTGTAGTCGGCCTTGCCGCTGAACGACCGGAACGGCACGCCATCGGCGGTGCCTTCACCGATATCAAACCGGCTGGTGATCAGCGGGTCGGCCAGCGACCCCGTGATCCGCGCCTCGCCGGCGAGCAGTCCCTTCACGCGCTCTTCACCCATCAGAATCTTGAAGAGCCCCCCCACGGCCACACGTTCGGCGCGCACCAGAATGCCCTCGGCCACCGGGCTCGACGCGTCGGTCGCAAGCGCGCCGGCGATGCTGAGTTGCTGGTCGCCGTTGATCAGCCTGAGGTCTTCGATGGCGAGCCCGCCGGTTGTCTGCCGGATGCGGCCGGTCACGCCGGGCGCCAGCTGCCAGGTCTCGCCCGCGCTCACGAGATCGGCCCGGGTGATCGAGGCCTCCCGTTTGTCGGGGTCCATCAGGATGCTGGCACTGGCGGTGAGCTTTCGGTCGGGCTGCTCCAGCACACTCTCGACGTCCGCCCGCGCGCCGTCGAGTTTGGCGGTGACCACGGCACGCTGCAGCGTCTGGCCGGCCACGTCGATAAAGACGCCGTCCCCTTTCACGTCGCCGCGCATTTTCGTCAGGTCCCACTCGGGCGCCACGAGCTGGAACGTGCTCTGGAGTCCGAGCACACGCACCGTGTCGTACACCAGTTGTGTGCCCCGCGCCGTGCCCGTGATCTCTGGAGCGGTCGCCGGCCCCGTGATCAGCCCTTCCGCATGCGCGGCGCCTCCGAGGGTGGCGCCGGCGAACTCACTGGCCGGTGCCAGATCCGGCGCGTCAATCACGAAGCTGAGCCTCGAGGTACCGGCGCCGCTGACGGCCAGATCACCATTGATCGTGGCCTCCAACCCGTGGCCTTTGGCACTGGTGTCGGTGAACGTCGCGGCCCCGGCCGCGAAGCGCACATTCACGAGCGCGTGTTCGACGTCCAGTCCACCGAGGCTGGACCGTTCGAGGGTGATGCGCGCTGTCCCCGTCATGGACTCGAACGGGATCTCCTCCGCAGTAGCATCGTCAATCACCACGTCCAGCACGACGTGGCCCACGGGCTGCAGGTCGTACTCCGGCAGGAGGAGCAGTCGTGCCCACTGCCCGCCAGCCGCGCGTCCTTCACCTGTCAGGCTCAGGCGGCCAAAGACGAGTGTGCCGTGGCCCGCCATGCCCTCCATGAGCGCGCCATCCACGTTGGCGGCAAGATCGCGAAAGGCAAACGTCATGTCGTGCGACTTGAGTTCCGTCTGGCCGGTGCCGCTGACGTCGAACCAGGTGTTCACTCTGAGTGGCGTATCGCGCAGGTATTCAGACTCGAGCTTGAGCGATGGCGCCAGCCGCCGCGTGTCAAGATTCGTGACGTTCCCGATGGCGTGGTACGTCAGGTCCTCGCCGCGGGCCTTGACGTCGACCGTGGTGCCGGCCGCCAGTGTCGCGCCCTCGATCATGCTCTCCTGCAACGTCGCGATCACCGACCAGTCCCTGCCGGTCTTGGTGAGCTGGTACTCCGCAGCCAGCAAGGTCTCGAGCGCCGGATAAAAATCGAGAATCGCCGGCAGGCGCCGGACATCAAGGTGCTGCACGTGCCCTTTGGCGGTGAACTCCTCTGTTGCCGCGGTCCAGCGCATGTCGCCCTGCGTCGCGGCGCCGTAGGCCGCACCATCAACCCTGGCGCTCACGCCTTTGGCATCAATCCGTCCCTTCGCCTTGAGCTTCGATACCGCATAGCCGGAGATTTGCGCGTCATCCAGCCGGGCGTCAAACGCCCCGGTGACGCCATACACCGCCGACTCGACGAATCGAAGGTCAAACGACGCATCACCGGTGAACCGGCTCTTGAATTCCGGATCCGACATGATGGGCGCCAGGTCCAGACGCACGACGCGCGCGGTGCCGACCACGGTCTTCGCCTCGGTGAGGTTCGCCACCGCATCGGTGGTGATTTCCCCGGCGTCTGAACGCACGGTGCCCTTCACGTGCATGGCCGCCATCGGGCCTGTCCACGTGAGGTCAAACGCAGGCTTCATCGTCCGGGTGCCGATCGCGCCCAGGTACGGCGCGAACTCAGGGAGCGAGAGGCCCGAGTCACTGATCAAGTGTCCCTCGGTCGTGGCCGGCGTCGTCCGCAGAGACACCTGCGCGCGGCCTGTCACGCGGCTGTTCGCCGTTTCGAGCGTGAGGTCGGCGATCGACATCGCGTCATCGCGCAGTTCCAGGCGGCCGGTCATCTGACGTACGACCAGGCCACCGGTGACTTCCCTGCCTGAAAACCCGCGCGACGTCACCGTGATTTCGCCGTCGGACACGATGACCGCGCCATCAAGCGTCACGTCCACCAGTTCGCGCCGCGTCGCGGCGGCGGGCGCCACGACAATGTGGCCACGGGTGAAGTGAATTTTGGGAAACGCGAACGTGCCGCCCCCACCAGAGTCGGGGTTGTCGGACTCAGAGAGGCCTTTGACGGCCCAGCCGTTGGTGCCCTCCTCGACCGTCACGATCAGGCCGTCAACGTCGAGCCGTGACAGCGTGATATCGCCGCCCAGCAGGCCCACCAGATTGTAGGTGGCCGCCAAATGGTCTACGGCAAACACCACGACACCGGCCTGGCTGACGCGAACGCCTCGCAGCGACGCGGACGACCACAGCCCACCTTCAAGGCGCTCAATGGTGAGCTCGCCATCAAACGCCGCGGCGACCTGGCGCAGCATGATGTCCTTGACTCGTGCCTTGCCCCACGACGTCTGCAGCACGAGCCAGACGGTCAGAATCAGCGTCGCCACAAACAGCAGGCTGCGCAGGATCCAACGCCGAACCGTGGCGCCCGTCATCGTGACCACCTAGAAGGCATGCCCAATGCTCAGGTGAATGCGGTACGACCGCTTCTGCGGCTGCCCCTGCACGCGCAGGCCTTCGATGGGATTGAGTTGGAACGCGACGTCGACCCGCACCACACCCACCACGGTGAGGTACCGCAGTCCGCCACCGGCGGCGTACGACATCTCCCGCGTCGAGAAGTCCCATTGTTCCGAGCCCACGCGGCCCGCATCGACAAATGCGACACCGCCAAGCACGTCCCAGATGGGAAACCTGACCTCTGCCGATCCTTCAAGCACGCTGCGCCCCCCGATGGGGACGCCGGACGCGCTGGTTGGGCTGATTTGAAATCGGCTCCAGCCACGCACGCTGCTGGAGCCGCCCAGAAAGTAACGCTGCGAGAACGGGAACGTGGAGTTGTTCTCGGCGATGAGTGTGCCGGCCCTCAGGCGGCCTGCCACGCGCAGCTGGCCACGCACAGGCAGGTACCCGCGCACCTCCGTGGCGAGTTCGTTGAACCTGAAGGTGCCGCCCAGCCACGGCGCCACGTGCACCGCCCGAAACGCGAACGTGGTGCCCTTCGACGGGTCCGCCGGCGAGTCAAGCGACCGACGGCTCACGTCAAGCTCCAGGCCTGCCACGGTGCCATCCCCGCGCCCGGTGACAGGGTCGAGGCCAAGCGCGATGCGCTCGTCCACCGACCCGAGATCGGCAAGCGCCGCGTCCCTCACCTGGTAGGTCAGCCGTTCATTCCGGTAGGTGCCGGTGGCTTCCCAGCCGGTCACGATGAGCGCTGACGGCGTGTTCGTGCCCCCGAAGGCATGCCGCACAGAGACACTGCCGCCCGCGCTTCGTGACGCAAACAGCGTTTCTTCTCTCCACGTGGAGGAGGCGTGCACGCTCAGCGTGCCGCCAGAGGGCAGCAGATACGGATGTTCGTACCCGAACCCCACGTCGCGCAACACCTTGGAGTACTTCGCGTTGGCAACGAGTTGGCTGCCGTTGCCGAAAAAATTCTGGTCGCGCCATTCGAACGTGCCTCGCACACGGTCCTCTGTGCCGTACCCGACCCCGAACTCAAACCGGTGGCGCTTGGCTTCCGTCACCGTCACCACCATCGGCAACTCAGGCACCTGCGCCTCCCGCGCGGTCACTTCCGGCGTCAGGTTCGCGAATTCAAACGCCGAGATGCCGGCCAGCCGGCGCTGGCTCTTCGTGACGGCACTCTCCCGGTACAGATCGCCCTCGCGAAACGTGACGGCGCGGCGAATGATCACGTGCTTCGTCCGCTTGAGGCCGTTGACGATCATCTCCCCAAACCGGACCTCGCCGCCCGGCTCGGCCATGATCCGAATGTTGATGACGCCCGGCGACACCGGCTGCTCTTCGATGCTGACGCGGGCGTAGGGGTAGCCGTGTTCGCGCAGCAGACCCAGCACGCGGTCGCGCGATCTGATCAGCACGCTGCTCTCCCGGCGGTCGCCGGGTAACATTCCAAGATCATTCGCAGGCTGGGTGATCGCCGGAGGCCGTCCATCCAGACCTTCGATCCACACCCGTCCGATCGTCAGGGGCACTCCTTCGTCGATGGCCACCCGCAGTTCGATGGACCGGCCATCCGCGCTGAGCTTCACCTCGTCCAGGCGGACCTTCACGTCTGGAAACCCCTGATCGATGTGGAATGCCTTCAGCCGTTCGAGGTCGGCATCGAGAATCCGTTGATCAAACGGTGCCCAGTTTGACCAGGGCCACCGGCTGGCCTTCCGGGTGCGCATGACGGCGCGAAGCACCGGCTCGGTGAACGCCTTGTTGCCGACAAACGACAGGGCCTTCACCTTCACCTCGGGCCGGTCCTGGCGAGCCGACGCGATGGCCGATGCTCCGATCGCCATCACGAGGACGGCGGCACACCAGCGGTGAGACGTCTGCACCTGATTCACGGAACACACCACCTCGATCATGTCTTAGGCGCCCACCGGGAAAACGTACGGGATTGCACAGGCCCCACGAAAAAAGGCTGTCGCGGCGCGAACGCCGCAACAGCCTCGAGATTGGCGCGGCTGAAGCCACGCCCTACGTTGAACCGTCTACTTCAGGTGCTTGAAGTGATCGCCCAGTGTGGCTTCAGGCCGGCCGCTGGAATCCGTGTAGGCTTCCCAATCCGCCCGGAACTGTTCGTCCTTGAGCGCACGAATGCTCAGGCCGATCTTCCGCTCTTCGGGCACCAGGCGAATGATCTTCATCTGGTAGTTCTCGCCCGTCTTGAGCTCGAGCTTCTCGCCACCGGCCGCCGCGTCAAACTCCGACACGTGGATGAGGCCTTCGATCCCTTCCGCCAGTTCGACGAACGCGCCGAAGTTGGTGAGACGCACGACCTTGCCTTCCACCACATCGCCGGCGTGGTTCTTGTCGAAGAACTCCTTCCAGATGCCGGTCTGCAGTTGCTTGAGCCCCAGCGACAACCGCTGGTTCTCGGCGTCGATGCTCAACACCTGCGCCTCCACATCGTCGCCCTTCTTGAGGACTTCCGACGGGTGCTTGATCTTGCTCCACGACATGTCGGAGATGTGGATCAGCCCGTCGATGCCATCTTCCACTTCCACGAACGCGCCGAACTCGGTCAGGTTGCGCACCTTGCCGTTGATGGTGGTGCCGATGGGGTACTTGTCCGTGAGTTCGTTCCACGGGTTGTTCTCCACCTGCTTGAGGCCCAGCGAAATGCGCCGCGCACCCGGATCCACACCGAGCACCATCGCTTCCACCGAGTCGCCCTGGTTGAGCACCTTCGAGGGGTGCTTCACGCGCTTGCTCCACGACATCTCCGAGACGTGGATCAGGCCTTCGACACCGGGCTCGAGTTCGATGAACGCGCCGTAGTCGGTCAGGCTGACCACCTTGCCGGTCACGCGGATGCTGGCCGGGTAACGCTCCATGACGTTGCTCCACGGGTCCGGTACCAGCTGCTTGTGGCCGAGCGAGACACGCTCGGTGGCCGGATCGTACTTCAGCACGATGACGTCGATGTCGTCGCCAACCTTGACCACTTCCGAGGGGTGCGTGACGCGGCCCCACGACATGTCCGTGATGTGCAGGAGGCCGTCGATGCCGCCCAGATCGATGAACGCGCCGTAGTCGGTGAGGTTCTTGACCGAGCCGCGCAACACCTTGCCGTCGGCGAGCGTGTCGAGCGTGACCTTCTTTTTCTCGGCATTTTCTTCTTCAAGCAACGCCTTGCGCGACAACACGATGTTGCCCCGCTTCTTGTTGACCTTGATGACGCGCATGCGCAGCTCCTGGCCCTTGAGGGCATCCAGGTTGCGGACGGGCCGCACGTCAATCTGCGAACCCGGCAGGAAGGCACGCACGCCGATGTCGACGGCGAGTCCGCCCTTGATGCGCTCGATGACGCGGCCGATAACCACGCGGCGATCCAGGAAGGCCTTTTCGACCTCGTCCCAGATCTTCATCTTCTCGGCCTTCTCGCGCGACAGCACGACATAGCCTTCACGATCTTCGGTGCGCTCCAGGAGCACGTCCACCACGTCGCCCGCCTGCGCCGCGATGTGACCGTTTTCGTCGATGAATTCTTCGATGGCGATGATGCCTTCAGACTTGAAGCCGACATCCACCACCACTTCGGTCGGGGTGACTTTTACCACCGTGCCCTTGACGACTTCACCTTCCGCAAGATTCCGGAAGCTGGTATCGTACAGATCCAACATTCGGGCGTACTCTTGCTGGTCGACATCAAGGTCGGTGTGCATTGCGGAAAACCCTGAGTTTCCCGGTTTCGGCTTCTGGCCAGAATGGCCGTGCGTCTTTGTCGTCGTTTCGTCTACATTACCCATTGAGTTCTGGGGCCTCCTGGGCGGCCCTTTGTCGAATTTCCAGCTTCGACGGGCTGTCGGTGTGTGTCCGCGGGATTGCGGACAGCAGATGATTATCCGTCAGGGCTGCGCCATAGGTCAAACAACGTCGTCGGACGCACTGCAGGAGAACCCGTGATGGCCAAGAAACCAGCAAAGAAGCCTTCCAAGGCAGGAAAGCCCGCGAAATCACTCAAGTCCCGCAAGGTGGTCAGGGCCCGCAAGCCTGTCAGATCGCGCAAGGTGACGAAGCCAGCGGCGCGAAAGGCCGTGAAGAAGGCCGTGAAAAAGCCGGCAAAGAAGGTGGCGAAGGCGGTGGCCCGACCCAAGGCCAGGGCCGTGGTTCGCAAGGTCGCGAAGGTTGTGAAGAAGGTCGTGAAGAAGAGGGCGGCCGTCCCCGTCAAGAAGGCCGCGCCGGTGAAGAAGGCCGCGCTCGCGACGCCAGCCCCCGCCAAGCCAGCCCCAACAATGAAGAAGCCGGTCGCCGCGAAGAAAGCCGCCGTGGCGCCGCCCGCCCGGTTGCAGCGTGAGCGGCGCGTGCTTCCCGAGGCCGAGGCCGGGGCCTTTGCCGGAGAAAGTGACGATTCGCGCCTGCTGAGTTCAGCGCGATCGGGCCACCACGAACTGCGCGCGGAGTTGAGACAGCACACCGAAGCCAGCCCGGAACTCACGGCCGGCGACGTGGACGCCAAGTGGCAGGACGCCTACGCAGTGGGCGATGAAGCGCCCGGTGGCGACAACATGACGCCCGATCAGGATCGCGTGGACGACATCGGCAAGGCGCTCGGCGTGGAATACGCCGACGACGAGGAACTGATGGGGGGCGAAGAAATCGCCGAGCGCGACGAACATCGCTGGGAACTGGACCCGGAGTCTAAGGAAGACGACGACGATTAACGACGAGGTCCATGACCTGGGCCACGACCTCGTCTATCGACGCTCCCGTGGTGTCGATGTAGACCGCATCGGGTGCCAGCATCAGAGGTGACGCGGCGCGGGTGCGGTCAGACAAGTCGCGCGCCTCCAGGGCCTGGGCGACCTGGCCGACGTGGTCCGGCGCGCCGCCCGCCTGGCCCGCCCCGTGCGACGTATCCAGCGCCCGGCGACGCGCGCGTTCGTCGGGCGACGCATCGAGATAAATCTTTACGGCCGCGCTGGGAAACACCACTGACCCGATATCGCGCCCTTCCATGACCACGCCCCCGGCGCTGCCCATGTCGCGCTGGCGCGCCACCAGCACGCGCCGCACATCGGGGTGCCTGGCCACAGTCGCGGCCGCGGCGTCCATGGCCGTGGTCCGGATGGCCGACGTCACGTCGTGGCCGTCGATGCCCACGCGCCCGTCCAGATCGAACACCGCGCGCTCGGCGACGCCGGCCACGGCGAGGCCGTCCGCCAAATCGATCCCGAGATGCTCGGCGCGCCAGGCCACCGCCCGGTACATCGCGCCCGTATCCACGTGCCGAAACTTCAACCGGGTCGCAATGGTCCTGGCTACGGTGCCTTTGCCCGCACCCGATGGGCCGTCGATGGCGATTAACACGTCCACTATTATTCACTGCGTGGGACAACACCGGAAATGGTGACCCGGCGGTGGCTGCGTGTCGGCGTGGTGATCATCGTGGCCATCGCGGGCCTCGCGTGGTTCGCCGCGCCATACGTCAGGTCGCTCGCGCTCGTGATCGACGTGTCGGGCCGCGAGGCGCCGGGGCGTGGTTGGTTACCTGTACGCGTGCAGCCGGTGGACGCGACGGACGTCTCGGTGGCCACGCGCCACGGCGCAGTTGAAGGACGTCTGTACCGGCCGTCGGGGACGGCCGGCGCGTCGTCTCGAACCGTTTTGGTAGTTCCCGGTCTACATTCGGCAGGCGTCGAAGAGCCGCGGCTGGATCGACTGAGCCGGCGATTGGCCGGTGAGGGCATCACCGTGTTGAGTCTGCCGTTGCCCGACCTGCGGAAGTTCCTGGTCACGCCGCGATCGACGGACGTGATCGAGGACGCGGCGTTGTGGCTGGCCGGCCAGCCGGCGATCACGCCCACCGGGCGCATCGGACTCATCGGCATCAGTTTCGGCGGCGGACTGGCGCTCGTCGCCGCGGGACGGCCGTCGCTCGCCAATCGGCTGGACACGGTCGTGTCGTTCGGGGGGCACGGCGACCTGCCACGGGTGGTGCGATACCTGTGCTCGGGGTTGTTGCCTGACGGTTCGCCCCAGCCCGCACATGACTACGGCACCGTGCTCTTCCTGCTGGCGGCGTTGCCACATCTGGTGCCTGCCGAGCAGGTGGCGCCCCTCGACCGGGCCATCCGCGTATTCCTCGACGCGTCAATGGTGGACGTCTCGGAACCGGCGCGCGCGGAGGCACTGTTCCGCGAGGCCCGCGATCTGGGCGCGGCCCTCGCCGAGCCGGCACGCTCGGTGATGGCCGATGTCAGTGCCCGCGACGCCACGCGCCTGGGGCCCCGACTGGTGGACCTCGCCGAACAGGTCGGCGGCGATCCCGCGCTGTCACCGGAGCGTTCGCCGGCCACACAGGCGCGCGTCTTTCTGGTGCACGGCGCGGTGGATACCGTCATTCCGCAAACAGAAACGCCGGCCGTGGCCGCGTTCCTGCAGCGCGCGGGCGCCGCAGACGTGCACTGGCTGCTGACGCCCGCCGTCGCTCACGCCGACGCCACGGCCAGCGTCACGGCGTGGGACGTCTGGGCGCTGGTTCGGTTCTGGAAGCAGATATTCACATGAAGGCGTGAAGGACTGAAGGGGCTCTACCTGGGAGGGCTTTCCTTCAGTCCTTCAGTCCTTCACGCCTTCATGTGAGCCCTTGATGAGGCTTCTTACTTCGTCGGGCGTGAGTTCGCGCACCTGGCCGGGCTTGATGCGCCGATCGGTGATCGCGCCAATCCGCGTGCGGCGCAGCGACATCACGTGGTGGCCCGTGAGCTCGCACATCTTGCGCACCTGGCGATTGCGCCCCTCGCGAATCACAATCTCCACCATCGTCTGTGGTTCCTTCTTGCTGGGGTAGGAACGAATCACGCGCACCTTGGCGGGCAACGTACGACGGCCGTCGATGACGATGCCGCGTGAGAGGCGTTCGAGGTCGCGGGCGTCGGGCAGGCCGGTGACGAGCACTTCGTACGCGCGTTCGAGTTCGTGCTTGGGATGGGTCACCTTCTCGGCGAAGCCGCCGTCGTTGGTGAGGATGATCAAACCTTCTGAGTCGTAGTCGAGGCGCCCGACCGGATAGAAGTAGCCCCGGAGGCCGGCTTTCGAGAGGACATCGATCACGGTCAGCCGGTTCTGCGGATCCGAGCGGGTGCTGACCACGCCACGCGGTTTGTACATCAGGTAATAGCGGCGGTCGCCTTTCAGCTTCAGGCGGCGGCCATCCACGCGAATATCGTCGCGATCGGGATCGGCCCTGGTGCCCAGGGCGTCAGCCACCTGGCCATTCACGACCACGCGGCCCTGCGTGATGAGTCCTTCGGCGACGCGGCGCGAGGACACGCCGGCATGAGAGAGAATTTTCTGAAGGCGAACCCCGCTCGCTGGCGGCTTACTGGATCGGGTCATCGTTATCTTCAGTCACTTCTATCACTTCTTGCGTGGCTTCCCCACCCTCGAACGGCAGCGCGGTCTGCGGCTCTCTCTCACCGAGGCCGGTGGGCAGATCGAAACCCAGCAGCTCCGACATGTCTTCCACCTTGGGCAGGTCCGTCACATCGTTGAGGCCGAACCGTTCAAGGAACTCGCGCGTGGTGCCGTACATGAACGGGCGGCCGACCACGGCCTTGCGGCCGACGATCTTGACCAGCTTGCGGTCGGCGAGTGTGCCGAGGACGCCCGAGGTGTTGACGCCGCGAATTTCCGCGATTTCCGGCGCCGTCACCGGCTGCCGATACGCAATCACCGCCAGCGTTTCCAGCGCGGCCACCGACAGTTTCTGGCTGGTGCGTTCGTGAAACAGGCGCCGGACCCACTCGTGGAGCTCGGGCCGGGTGACGATCTGATAGCCGCCGGCGATGTCCACAAACTGCAGGCCGCCGGGACGGCCGTAGTCCTGCCTCACCGCATCGACGGCGGCGGCGATGTCTTCCTTGGGCTCGGTGTCGAGCAGCTTCCCCAGCGCCTTCAACGTCACCGGTTCGGGTGACGCAAAAATCAGCGCTTCCACAATGGCCTTCAACTCAGACATGACGACTGGCCTCACTCATGCGAAAAGTCGGGCGCACCCTGCAGCGGCTCGCGCTTGTAGACGCGAATGGCGCCAAAGTTCGCCTGCTGAAAGACCCGCACCAATTTCAGGCGAATCATCTCGAGAAGCGCCAGGAACGTCACCACAATGCCGGGCCGGGTCTGCACATCGGCGAACAGTTCCTCAAACCCGCACGCCTCGGTGACCGAGAGCCGCGCGAGCAGCAACTCGATGCGGCTCTCAATGGAAATATGCTCGGCCGGCAGATATACCTTGGGCCGGTTGCGCGCGCGTTCCAGCACCTGCCGGAAGGCGGCCATCAGGCTGAAGAGGTCCACTTCCACCTCGGGCTCAGGGGCCTCTCCGATCACCTCGGCCACGCGCCCATCCGGACGCGCCCATTGGGCGCTGCGCTGAATTTCCCGGTCGTGCAGCAATTCGGCGGCGGCCTTGAACTGCTGGTGCTCCAGCAGCCGGCGCACCAGCGCTTCGCGCGGGTCTTCTTCAGGATCGTCCTGCGTCGGATCGGGACGCGGCAGCAACGTGCGCGACTTGATGTGGATCAGCGTGGCGGCCATCACCAGGAAGTCGCCCGCGATATCAAGGTCGAGATCCTGCATCAGATCCAAGTAGTCCAGGTACTGCTTGGTGATGAGCGCGATGGGAATGTCGTAAATGTTGACCTGATGTTTTTTGATCAGGTGCAGCAACAAATCCAGCGGCCCTTCGAACCGCTCGAGGCGGACGGGATAGGCGCCCAGCACCGGCTCGAAGTCCGCCGGCGCATCCGCTGACGTGAACGTGCGCTCAGTACTCAAGTTTCACCGCCGCGCGCACACGCGCCATCGTCTCCTGCGCCACCACACGCGCCTTGCGCGAGCCCTCCACCAGCACGTCACGCAGGTAGCCGGGACGCGCCAGCACCTGGGCGCGGCGTTCCCTCATCGGCTCCAGGCGCGCGTTGACGGCAGCCGCCAGCTTCGTCTTCACTTCGACATCGCCCACCTGGCCGGCGCGATAACGCGCCTTGAGGTCGTCCACGTCCGCGACGTTCGGGTTGAAGACGTCGTGGTACATGAACACGGGGTTGCCTTCGACCGTGCCGGGGATGTCGGCACGCACGCGCTTGGGGTCCGTGTACATCTGGCGAATCTTCTTCACCACGTCGGCGGCCGAGTCCGCCAGGTCGATGGTGTTGCCATAGCTCTTGCTCATCTTGCGATTGTCGAGGCCGGGCAGGCGGGGCGTGGGTGTCAGTAACGGCTGCGGTTCGACAAACACCTCGCCATAAAAATTGTGGAAGCGCCGCACCACTTCACGCGACAGTTCCAGGTGGGGCACCTGATCCTCGCCCACGGGGACGAAGTGCGCGTTGTAGATGATGACGTCGGCGGCCTGCAGGAGCGGATACCCGAGGAACCCCAGATTCGAGAGGTCCTTGTCGGTCATTTGCTCGATCTGTTCCTTGTAGGTGGGCACGCGCTCGAGCCACGAAATGGGCGTAACCATCTGCAGCAGCAGATAGAGCTCGGCGTGTTCGGGCACCATGGACTGGATGAAGAGCGTGCTGCTCTCGGGGTCAAGTCCGGCCGCGATCCAGTCGGCCGCGTTGTCAAGCCCGTCGGCCGTGATGTTTTCGGTGGAGGCGTAGTGACTGGTCAGGGCGTGCCAGTCGGCGACGAAGTAATAGCAGTCGTACTGGCGCTCGAGCGCCACCCAGTTCTCAAGCGCCCCCACCAGATGCCCAAGGTGCAGGCGTCCAGTCGGCCGCATTCCCGATACGACCCGTTTTTTCGACATCACAACAGCCATGACCCCAGAAACCGCTGCACCGGCCACACAAACATATCCAGCACGCCCAACAAGAGCAGCGCGTAAAGCAGGAAGAACCCATACGGCCGCATCTGGTCGATCAGGCGCGCGACTGATTCTGGCACGATGCCCGCCAACACGTTGCCACCATCCAGCGGCGGCACCGGCAGCATGTTGAAGATCGCCAGCAGGACGTTGAGGAAGACGGCCAACGCTAACGCGCTGGTGAACATGGTCGCCCCCCCCTCGGGAACCAGGCCTCCGGACGCCTTCAGTACCAGCCCGGCCCCCAGGGCCAGGACGAGATTGCTGACGGGGCCCGCCACAGCGACGATGGCAAAGTCACGCCGCGGCGCCTTGAGGTTCCGCGTGTCCACCGGCACGGGTTTGGCCCAGCCAATCAGGGGCAAGCCCGACAACATGCCGACGAGTGGAAACAACACGGTGCCGATCCAGTCGATGTGCGCCAGCGGGTTCAGCGTCAGCCGCCCCAGCATGCGCGCCGTCGGGTCGCCCAGACGGTCGGCCGCCCACGCGTGCGCCGCCTCGTGGAAGGACAACGACGCAATCAGGATGATGAATGCGGGGACAACAGCCTCTATAGCTTCGAGCGACAAGGGAATGAGGTTATCACCTGCTGGTGAAGTAGTCGATGACGGCCTGGGCGGTTTTGGGGCCGACCACTCGATCGAGTTCCTCGCGGCTCGCGCGGCGCACGCCGGCCAGCGATCCGAAGGTGGTGAGCAGTTGCTTGCGGCGCCGCGGCCCAATCCCGGGCACCGCATCCAGCTCGGACCTGAGGGCGGTTGTGGTGCGTTTGGCGCGATGGAACGTCACCGCGAACCGGTGCGCCTCATCGCGAATCTGCTGCACAAGCCGGAGCGCGGGCGTCTGGTGTGGCAGCGCGATGCCCTCGATCCGGTCGCGACGAAACAGCAACTCCTCCTGCTTCGCCAGGCCGACCGCCACGAGGCGGTCGAGTCCGAGCTGCCGCAACGCCGCATACGCGGCCGTCAGTTGGCCCTTGCCGCCATCGATGAGAATCAGGTCGGGGAATGGTCCGCCCAGCTCCAGCAGTTTCTGATACCGGCGTCGCACCACCTCTTCCATCGACGCAAAATCGTCGGGCATCGCGCTGACGCCGCGGATCGCAAACTTGCGGTACTCCCCTCGCCTCATCCGCCCCTCGATGCACACCACCATGGACGCCACCGTGTTCGTGCCCTGCAACGTGGAAATGTCGAAACACTCGATGCGCCGCGGCAACGTGGGCAGGTCCAGCACGCGCCGCAGCGTGTCCAGCGCCTCAAAGGCGACCACCGCGCCATCACCAAAGTGCGTGTCATACGACAGCGCCGCATTCCGCAGCGCCAGGTCCACGAGTCCCCGCTTGTCGCCGCGGCTGGGCGTGACGATGTGCACACGGCGCCCCGCTCGCTCGCTCAGCCACAACTCCAGCGGCTCGCGCACATCGGCCGCGAGTTCCTCGGACACCAGCACGTCGGGCGGCGGCTCGTGCTCGCCATAAAACTGCTGCAGGGCCGCCTCGATGACTTCGGCGGGCGACTCATTCGAAGATTCGGGACTATAGGGGGACGGGTGTCGATCTGTGGAAAACTCCTGGCTTATCGCATCACTGGGCGCCGGAGTTTTCCACAGATCGACACCCGTCCCCTTCAACTCGATCCGATCGACCACCCGGCCGCGGCGCATTTGGAACACTTGCACCACGGCGCCGGCGGGGCCCACTTTCACGCCGAAGGCGTCGCGGTCGCCCAGCGCCGGCGTGGACATCTTCTGCTGGCGGTCGCGCAGCGTCTCGAGCGTGCGGATGGCATCACGCAGCGTGGCGGCGCGCTCGAAACGCTCGTCGAGTGACGCATCCACCATCTCGGTGCGCAGGCCGTCGATGAGTTCCGCCTGACGCCCCTCAAGCAACAGGCGCGCCTGCCCCACCGCCCGCCCGTACTGCTCAAGCGTGCACACCGATTCCACACACGGCGCCAGGCAGCGCTTGATGTCGTATTCCAGGCACGGCCGGTCCCGTTTGCCGTCAATCACCTCGTTGCACGATCGGATCCCAAACAGCCGGTGCGTCAGCCTCATCGTCTGCCGCGCCAATGACGCCGGCATGAACGGGCCCGCATAGACCGACCCGTCGCGTTCCACCCGCCGCGCCACCAGCACTCGCGGTGCGGCCTCGTTGGTCGTCAGGTGCAGGTACGGATAGGTCTTGTCATCGCGCAGCAACACGTTGAAACGCGGGTTGCGCTGCTTGATCAGGTGATTCTCAAGCGCCAGCGCCTCAACCACGGAGTCGGTGACGATGGTTTCGAGGCGAGCGGCGTCGCGCAGGAGGGCGTCAATTCGCGGGTTGGTGCCGAAGGCGCCCAGATACGATTTGACCCGATCGCGGAGCACCCTGGCCTTGCCCACATAGAGGGTGTCGCCGGCCTCGTTATAGAAGAGGTAGACCCCTGGTTGCTCGGGGAGCCGTCCGATCTGGCCCTTGAGTTCGTGAATGGCCATCAGTTAACATCCGCCGTGACCTTCACGGGCGCGGTCGGCGCCACGTTCAATTTTCCCCTCCGACTGATCATCAACACCTGCATCAGGCTTCGGATACACCCAAATCTTCTCACGTTCACCGGGGTGCTGATTAGTCTGGCCGCCGGCTTTGCCCTCGCCAAGGGCCAATTTGCCCTCTCGGGCGTGATCATGCTCGCCGCCAGCGTGTTTGACTACATCGATGGCAAAGTGGCCATCCAGTCGGGCGCCGACACCAGATTCGGCGGCTTCTGGGATTCGGTGATCGACCGCTTCTCGGACCTCTCGCTCTCAGTCGGCCTCATCGTGCTCTACGCCAAGCTCGGCAGCACCGACTACGTGCTCGTCACCTCGATCGCCATGGTCTTTGCAACCATGACCAGCTACACCCGCGCACGCGCCGAGAGCCTGCTGACCAGATGCAAAGTCGGCTTCATGGAGCGCCCCGAGCGCATCGTCCTCTTCATGGTCGGCGCCTTTACCAACCGCATGGCCGCGGTGTTGTGGGTGATGGGTGTGCTGTCGATCGTGACCGTGGCCAACCGCATCTACTACACGTATATCGAACTGGAAGGCAAAACACACCCAAAGCCCACCGGGATCGCCGGCGTGTTGTGGCGCGCGTTCTACTGGACCGACGAACGCGCCACGGTGCCCTACGACGCCTGGGTGCTCTTCATCCTTGGCTTCATCCTGCTCACACCACCGGGTTGGCTCGGCGACCCCATGGCGATGGGCGAGCCAGGACTCATTGGGTGGCTTATGACACTGGGGAACTGAGGAAATTGGGAACTGAGGAACTGATCAGTTCCTCAGTTCCCAGTTTCCTGAGTTCCCAAGGATGGGTCGAAGCAGTGGCGGCAGCGGGCTTCGTAGCTGTCGCCGGCGCCGACGAGCACGCGTTCGCGTGAGGCGACCAGGCGCTGCGTGTGGTTGGCGGGGCCGCCGCAGACCATGCAGATGGCCAGCGTCTTGGTGATGTACTCGGCAATGGCCAGCAACTGCGGCATCGGCTCGAAGGGTTTGCCCAGGTAGTCCTGATCGAGACCGGCCACGATCACGCGCCTGCCCTGGTCGGCCAGCGCCGAGCACACCGCCGGCAGCTCGATGTCGAAGAACTGCCCTTCATCCACCCCCACCACTTCGGTGTCGGGCAACACCAGCTCGTACAGCTCACGCGATGTTGTGACGTTGACCGACGGAATACGCATCTCGCTGTGTGACGTGATGTGTTCGTCATCAAAACGGCGGTCGATGGCCGGCTTGAACACCTGCACCTTCTGGCGCGCAATCTGGGCTCGCCGCAACCGGCGAATCAGTTCCTCGCTTTTGCCGCTGAACATGCTGCCGGTGACCACCTCGAGCCAGCCGGGTCGCGCGGTGCGTGTGTGGTCCATACCCTGTGCCTAGACCCGCGACAGGTAGTCGCCCGTTTCGGTGTTGATGCGAATGTGGTCGTCGTTGTTGATGAACGACGGCACGCTGACGACCAACCCGGTCTCCACGGTGGCCGGCTTGACCTGGGCCGAGGCCGTAGCGCCTTTGATGCCTGGCGCAGTGTCCACCACCTTGAGGTCCACGGTGGCGGGCAAGTGGATGCCCACGGGCGCCTCGCCGTAGAACTCGACGCTGATCACGGCCTCGGGCAGCAGGTACTGCGCGGCATCACCAAGGACTTCGAGGGACAGGTGTACCTGCTCGTAGTTGTCGGTGTCCATGAACACGAACATGTCGGCTTCGCGATACAGGTACTGCATCTGCCGCTCGTCCAGGATGGCGCGGTCCACCGTGTCGTCGGCCCGGAACTTGTGGTCTACCAGCCGGTTGTTGCCGATATCGCGCATTTTCGAACGCACATGGGCGCGCAGGTTGCCGGGCGTGATGTGCTGGATTTCGAGCACGCGCACCAACGCGCCGTCGAATTTGATCAACATGCCCTTTTTGAGGCGTGAAGCTTGCAAGGAACTCATAGGTGTATCTGGTCCTGAATCGAGGGAACTCGAAATTCTACCAGTTCTGCTAGCATCGTTTCTATGCCTTGGGATCCGGTCCGGGACCTGCTGACCATGCAGGAGCGGCTAGAGAACCTCTTCGGAGAGGCGACGCCCGGGTGGATTCCGGCCGCCGACCTCTACGAAACGGCCCATCAGTTTGTGCTCACCGTGGAGTTGCCCGGCCTGGAGCGTTCGGACGTGAACATCGCCTACGCCGCCGGCATGCTGACCGTGGCGGGCCAGCGCCCCTCGCCCGGGGCCTGCCAGCGCTACCAGCAGTTCGAACGCGCGCAGGGCGCGTTTTCACGACGCTTTCGCTTCGCGGCGCCGATTGAACCCGACCGGATCTGCGCCGATCTCGCCGACGGCGTTTTGACGGTGACCATTCCAAAAGCCGCCGGCTAGCAAGGAGCACGTGTGAACCGCATCAAACGGGCGATTGTCCTCGGATCGTTTCTCGGGCTCGGCGTCATGGGCGGGTTTATCCTGGCCGGCAAGCTCGTCTCGACCTCGCCGACCGACACCGCGCCACCGCAGGCAATGCCGGGCGCGCTGCCACGTCCGCAGGTGGCCGCCGGCGGGCTGCCCGATCTGTCCTCGGTGGCCGAACGCGCCGTTCTCTCGTCGGCCAATATCTCGTCCACGCAGTTTGTCCGCGTGCAGTCCAACCCGATTGAAGACCTGATTTTTGGCCGGCGCGGCGGCGACATGGTGCAGCCCTCGCAGAGCCTGGGCTCAGGCGTCATCGTGTCGGCCGACGGCTACGTGTTGACGAACAACCACGTGATTGGCGACGACCGCGGCCTGCGCGTGGAAGGACTCAAGATCAAGGTCACGTTGCCCGACGGCCGCGAGATGGACGGCACCATCGTCGGGGCTGACGCGGCCACAGACCTCGCGCTCGTCAAAGTGAAGGCCACAGGACTGACGCCGTTCACCTGGGGCGACTCAAGCAAGCTGCGCATCGCCGAGTGGGTACTGGCCATCGGCAACCCGTATCAGTTCAACCAGTCGGTATCGCTCGGCATCGTGTCGGCGCTGGCGCGGCCGGATCAATTCGTGGACTTCATCCAGACCGACGCCGCCATCAACCCCGGTAACTCCGGCGGCGCGCTCGTGAACGCGCGCGGCGAACTGGTGGGCATCAACACGCAGATCTTCTCGCAGTCGGGCGGGTATGAAGGCATCGGCTTCGCCATTCCCTCGAATTTGGCGCGCGACGTCATGGCCGACTTCATCAAGTACGGCGAGGTCCGCCGCGGGTCCATCGTCGGTCTCGGACAACTGCGCGCGTTCACAGCGGAAGAGGCCCGCGAGTCTCGAGTCGCCACCATTCCTGGCGTGCGGATCGAGAACATGTACCGGAACTCAACCGCCTATCGCGCCGGCCTGCGGCCAGGCGACCTGATCGTGGCGGTCAACGGACGCGACGTCATGGACCTGGCCACCTTCTCGCGCCTGGTGGCGGCCGAACCCAGCGGCACCACGGCCAAGGTGGACGTGGTGCGTCAGAACCGCCGCGTCACGCTCGACGTCCCGATCGAGCAGATGCCGTCGAGAAGGTAGGCCGAGTGGGCGTTTCGTAGCCGGGCTGTTCCTCAAGCCCGAGGGCCTCGGCCTTGAAGAACAGGCCGAGCTACGAGGACACACGTCGCGCGCCAGAGCCTCTCGGTTCCCACCCGAATCCCGATCCTCGGCGAGTAGGCCACTCCGCGAACAGCGACGCCGTGGTCCTCAAGACGCACGGGGCCCGCGGCCAGGTCGCCCCGGTTGTGACGAAGGTCGATGCCGAGGGCCTTCGTCAGGTTGCCCGGGCCCGCGCACAGCCGGGACAGGGCTACACCGGGGCGGCGGCGGCGCATCAGGTCCACACCTTCGTGCGGCACCAACGCGCGGATCAGCACGGCGGCCGGCCTCCCTTCGCCCTCCGTCACCGCATTCACCAGGTAGTGCAGGCCATAGTTGAGGTACACATACGCGCGTCCGGGCGGGCCGTAGAGTGGAGCGTTCCTTGGCGTCGGCCCTGCGGCTGCGTGGCACGCGGGATCGTCTTCACCGATGTACGCTTCGGCTTCGATGACGATGCCCGAGACGCGCCGGCCTCGGCGTTCGTGGACAAGGACTTTGCCGAGGATGGTGCGCAGCACCGTGAGTGTGGGTGCACGGTGCCACCCGGTCCACACAGCAGGCTTATCGTTCAAGTGGCTCGTCGTCGCGCCCGGCCTCGAGCACAGGGGCGAGGTAGTGTCCGGTGTACGAGTTCGGGTGGGCGGCGATTTGTTCGGGTGTGCCGACCGCAATCACTTCCCCGCCGGCATCGCCGCCTTCGGGGCCCAGGTCGATGACCCAGTCGGCGGTCTTGATCACATCGAGGTTGTGCTCGATGACCAGCAACGTATGCCCCGCTGTCAGGAGCTTGCGGAACGCCGCCAGCAATTTCGCGATGGCGTCGAAGTGCAGGCCCGTGGTGGGCTCATCCAGGATGTAGAGCATCCGCTCACCGCCCTGCGCGCTGAGGTGCGATGCAATCTTGATGCGCTGCGCCTCGCCGCCAGACAGCGTCGTGGCCGGCTGGCCGAGTCGAAGGTACCCCAATCCGATTTCCTCGAGCACCCGCAGGCGCCGCAGCACTTTCGGCGTGTTGCCGAAGAAGGTGAGCGCCTCGCGCACGGTGAGGTCCAGCACCTGGTCGATATTGCGGCCCTTGTACTGAACCTCCAGCACCTGCGGCTTGAAGCGTTTGCCGTCGCAGTCATCGCACGGCACAAACACATCGGCCAGGAACTGCATCTCCACGCGCACCACGCCGGCGCCTTCACACGTTTCGCAACGGCCGCCCGGGACGTTGAAAGAAAAATGACTTGAAGTAAATCCGAACGCCTTCGCGTCTTTGGTGGCCGCAAACAATTCGCGGATCGGATCGAAGGCCTTCAGATAGGTTACAGGATTCGAGCGCGGCGTGCGACCAATCGGCTGCTGGTCCACCAGCACCGTGTCGGTCACGTACTCCATGCCCTCAAGCTGGGCGTAGGCGCCGACGCGCCGGTCCCAGTCGCCCTTCGCACGTTTCGCTGCGGCGTAGATCACGTCGTGCACCAGCGTGGACTTGCCCGAGCCGCTCACGCCGGTCACAACCGTGAGAAGGCCGAGCGGGATCTCGACGTCGATCCCTTTGAGGTTGTGCTCGGTCACCCCGCGGATCTTGATGCGCTGCGCCGTGGGCTTGCGACGGCTGCTGGGCAGCGGAATCGCCAGGTCGCGTCGGAGGTACTTGGCGGTGAGCGACCGCTGGTCTTCCAGCAGCCCCGGCAGCGACCCGGCATAGAGGACGCGCCCGCCCTGCTCGCCGGCCCCCAGGCCCAGGTCCACGACCATGTCGGCCACACGGATCATGTCTTCGTCGTGTTCCACCACCAGCACCGTGTTGCCCTGGTCGCGCAGTTGGCGAAGGATCGAGATCAGTCGCTCGTTGTCGCGCGAGTGGAGGCCGATTGACGGCTCGTCCAGCACATACAGCGTGTCCACCAGCGCCGACCCGAGCGACGTGGCCAGGTTGATGCGTTGCGACTCCCCGCCTGAGAGTGTGGACGACAACCGGTCAAGTGCGAGGTAGTCGAGGCCGACATCAGTCAGGAAGCCGAGGCGGCGGCGCACCTCGCGCAGGATCTTGTCTGCGACGACCGTTTCCTTTTCGGTGAGCGGCAACTCTTCAAAGAACCGGAGCGCAGCTTTGACGGTGCGCGCGCAGACCGTGTCGATCGTCTCACCGCCCACGCGCACGTCGCGGGCCTCGCGGCGCAGGCGGGCGCCGCCGCATGACGTACACGTCTGGTAACCGCGGTAGCGACTGAGGAACACGCGCACGTGGACTTTGTATTTTTTTCGCTCGAGCCAGCGGAAGAAGCCGCGAATCCCCGCATATGACCCGGTCGATCCATCCTCGTCAGGTTCAGCGTCCTCGGCAGACCCTTCGATGATGAAGCGTCGTTCCTCGTCCGTCAGATCGCGCCACGGCGCATCAAGCCGGATATGCGACTGCTTCGCCGAGCGTTTCAGATCAACAAGGCATCCCCGGTAGTGCGGCTTGGTCCAGGGCTCAATGGCGCCGTCATTGACCGACTTGGACGAATCCGGCACCACCAGGTCCATGTCGAGTTCGATGACGTTTCCAAACCCATGGCACGTCTGGCACGCGCCAAACGGGTTGTTGAACGAAAAGAGCCGCGGCTGAGGAATTTCGTACGGGATGCCGCAGTTCCGGCACTCGAAGCGCTCGCTGAACCGATGCGTGGTCACCGCGGCGCCGGCCGCATCAACTTCAATCGCAAACGCCGCACCTGCGCCTTCGTGAAACGACGTCTCGATCGAATCTGTGAGGCGCGTGTGGACGGCAGGCTCCACCTTGATGCGGTCCACGACGACCGCGAGCGACGCCACCCCACGCAGGCGGCTGGCGTCAACGTCCTCGAGGCCCACCGCCTGGCCGTTGAGCCACAGGCGTCCGAACCCTCGCCGCCGCAGTCGATCGAGCGCCGACCGGGCCGGGTCCTCGGCCGGCACTGCGGCCTCGGCCACATCCTCGGACGTGAATTCCTCGCCCGGGTCGAGATCGGCAGACGACGAGTGGAGGTCGCTGGACATCAGCGGCAGGTCAAACCCCACAAGCAGCCGGGTGCCCTCGGCCAACCCGAGCAACGCGGCCGCCACCACCTCGGGATTCTCGCGCTCCACTTCCTTGCCGCACTGCCAGCAAATGGTGTGACCAACTCTGGCCCAGAGCAGCCGCAGGTAGTCGTGGATTTCGGTGGTGGTGCCGACGGTAGACCGGGGATTCCGGACGCTGTTTTTCTGCCGAATGGCGATGGCCGGCGCGATGCCCTCGATGCTGTCCACGTCGGGCTTTTCCATGCGCTCCAGGAACTGGCGCGCATAGGCGGAGAGCGACTCGACGTAGCGGCGCTGGCCTTCGGCATAAATCGTGTCGAAGGCGAGCGACGACTTGCCGGATCCACTGACCCCGGTGAACACCACGAGCTGGCGGTGTGGCAGCGACAGGTCCACCCCCTTGAGATTGTGGGTGCGGGCCCCGCGCACGACCAGGGCTCGGGGGGGGCGCGAGGCAGGCGTCGACGTCTCGTCTGACATGGGTTCCACGGCTGCCGTCAGGACGGCTGCACCAAGCCGCCCATGTTACCCCATCGCTGCGGCCCCATTTGCGATCCGGGAGCAGCTTTGTTAATCTTCCAATCATTCAGACACCATCCCCTGGTTGTTTCTGCCTTGACGCCTTTGCAACTGATTCCCCCTGCAGCGCCCGAGTCCCCTGACCGGACGATTGCGTCATCCAGATCCAGATAACGAGGACCGAGAAAGTGGCAGCAGTTCGTTTGTTCGTCGGCAACATGCCCTACGGGGCTACTGAGGCGGACCTCCGCGCGCATTTTGCGCCGGTAGGTGATCCGTCACAGGTCGTCATTCCCGTTGACCGTGAGACCGGTCGCCCGCGAGGCTTCGCGTTTGTCGAGTACATCGACCGCGCGCAGGCCGAGGAGGCGGTGAACCGGTACAACCAGCAGCCGTTCATGGGACGGTCGCTGTCGGTGAGCGAGGCCCGGCCGAGAGAGGAGCGTCCGCCTGGCGGATTCGCACCTCGCCCACCGGGTGCGGGCTTTACGCCCCGGCCACCAGGCGCGGGCGGCGGCTTTACCGGCGGCGGCGGTGGTGGCGGCGGCTTCAGGCCGAACTCGGGTCCGCCCTCACCAGCAGGACGCAACTTCGGTCCTCCGAAGCGCAAGGGCGCGGGCTCCGAGAAGCGCTGGGACGCCAAGGAAAAAGGCCCGAAGGGCCCGCTCAAGGAGCGATTCAGCGGCCGCCTCGGCGGCCTGTATGACGAGCCGGAAGACAGCACGTCCACCCTGTCGGACTTCGACGACCCAGCCGCTACGGCCAAGGACGACGACGAGTAGATTCCAGGAGGCGTACCGATGACGACTCATGTAAAGGTGCTCGGTACGTTATTCATCGTCTTTGGGGCGTTCTATGTCCTGCTGGCGTTTGGATCCACGGCCATTCTCAGCATCGTGGCGGGGATTGTCGGCTCGGAAGGCGGGGAGGATGCCGCCCTGGGGGCATCGATCCTGGGCATCACCGGCATGGTCGCCTTCGCGTTCTGGCTCTGCATCGGGATCCCCGGCATCATCACCGGCATCGGGTTGCTGAAATTCAAGCGCTGGGCCCGCATTGTCGGCATCGTGCTCTCGGCGATCCGCCTGATCGAGTTCCCCTTCGGCACCCTCCTCGGCGGCTACGGCCTTTGGGTGCTCTTCTCCAAAGAGACCGAGATGATCTTTGAAAAGGGGACGGGTGTGTTTTCCGCAGAAATCGCAAAAAAGGGGACAGGTCTCGAGTAACTCTCAGTCGAG
>JBKJQX010000135.1:0-2708 GCA_046594875.1 Vicinamibacterales bacterium | reverse complement strand
CGATCCTTTTACGGGTCAGCCGCCGGTCTATGCCCGGCGCGAGGAGGGTTTCACCCTGAAGGCCGAGGGTGGCAGTGAATACGCCCTGGTGAACTCAGCGCTCGAATGGACGGTGTTGAAGTAGAAAGGCCGCTGGTGAATTCGCGCTCGGGCGCAGCCGTCCGACGGGCCCTTCGAGTGGACCCCGCCGTCACCCTGCGGGCCGAGTAGTAGTGGGCAGTCTCAGGCGGCGTGCCGCTTCTTGGGCCGCTCCAATGGCGCCAAGCTCAGACGTAGGCGGAAGGGCTTCAGGAGACGATTCAGTGTGTCCTGTGTCGGGTTGTGACGCGGAGCAATCACTCGTGAGAGATTCGGTCCAGCCATGCCAACTTTGGCTGCGAACTCTTTCACCCCCATCGCTCGCACGACCCGTCCCAACGCGACCTGAATCGAAACGCCCTCGTCGATCGCTGCGAGGAGGAACTCCCGTGCAAATTGCGGGTCGCGAAGGTCGTTCGCCAAACCAGCGTCCCAACTTTCACTTCGTCCGGCCATCATGTCCCTCCAGATACGCCTTCCAGTAATTTCTGGCTCGCTTGATGTCGCGAACCTGTGAGGATTTGTCGCCACCAAGCAGCAGCAAGATCACGGTCTTCCCGTCGAGCCCGAAGTACACCCGATAGCCAGAACCGAAGGCGACGCGAGCCTCCAGTACGCCCCCACCGACGCCCGTGTGGTCGCCGAGATTACCGGTCGAGAAGCGCAAGACGCGCGCCTGGATGCGGACTTTGGCACTCAGGTCCAGTCCGTCCAACCAGAGACGGAATGGGTTGTTGCCATCCGCATCCACGAATTCCCGGATCAGCCGTGGCACAGCGTCAGGCACTATTCGTATCATAAGCGATACGGGTCCGATCTCGGGTTATCACCACTCGACCCCGTCTTGTGCACCCCGCCGTTACCCTGCGGGCCGAGTAGCCTTGGCCCCGCACTGGTCGTACCCATTGATGCCGGCGCCGAGCCGGATGTCGCGCCGCGCGTTCCAGCCTGCTGCGGCGCTGCCCGTGGGGCGCACGATGCCGCTGCCGCCGCGTCCGCGATCGTGCGCGGCGCGTTGCCGGGCCGTCAGTCTGGGATCATCCTCGAACACCACATCGTCGATGTAATACGTGCAGCGGCCTGGCTCGATCACGTGCAGGTGCACGTGCTCGGGGATGTCGGTGTTCGGATACCCGCCGGGACGCACTGTGAGGAACCGATAGCGGCCTGCCGCGTCCGTCCGAGCCCATCCGCGCAATCGGCCGTGCCGAGCCGCGGCACCGCGCAGTGACGGCGCTGGCGGATAGAGGCCGCCCGCGTCCGTCTGGTACGCGTAGATGATGACCCCGCTCGCGATAGCACCCGCGGCTGTGGTCACGACACCCTCCACGACGAGCGGGACACCCGGTTCACCTGAGGGCGCGAGCCGGCCTTCGGTACTGATCGTTGCCGGCATACCCTCAAAGACTGCGTCACACCCTTCGCACGGCAACCCGACCACGCGCTCTCGCTGGGCCGCACCAAGGCTGAAAGTGCCGGTCAGCAACCACCCAAGGACCATTGCGCGCCGGAACAGCTGAAGTCTGTTCGTCATATGTCCGTCATAGCAGAGGCCGCCCGGTCGTGTCGATGACAAAGGGACGAACACACACGGGCGTGTGACCGCCCGCCACCGGCGACTTGACAGCCGGAGGGGCGTGGTGTTATTTCTGTAGCACTAGCTGCTAGGAAAATAACACCATGGCCACACCCCTCCACACCACACTGTCCCGCCGAGAGCGGCAGATTATGGACATCCTCTTTCGCCGGGGGCGCACCACCGCCGCCGAGGTCATGGCGGAGTTGCCGAGCGAGCCGAGTTACTCCACCGTGCGCACGCAACTTCGAGTTCTTGAACAGAAGGGTCACGCCAGGCACGAAGACGACGGGGTGCGGTTTGTCTACATGCCGGTGGTGGCCCGGCATGCGGCGCGCAAGACCGCGCTTCGGCACGTCGTCGAAACCTTCTTCGACGGGTCGCCGGAGAAGGCCGTAGCCGCCCTGTTGGGCAGCGAGGGCGCGAAGCTCTCGGGCGAACAACTGGACCGCATCGCGAATCTGATCGACAAGGCGCGAAAGGACGGCGGCAAATGACTGTGCTGTTGGCAAGCCTCATTGACGCGACAGTGATTCTCGCGCTCGGGCTGGCCCTGGCAGCGGCCCTCAGGCGACGCTCGGCTGCCGTTCGCCACGCCGTGCTCACCACCGCCATTGCGTGCGCGGCGCTGATGCCGGCGCTTGAACTGACGGTCCCGCAACTGCCCACGGTGGGGTGGATCGATTCGGCCGTGGTCTCGACGGGACTCAAGTTCTCATCCGAAGAACCGGCGGAGCTGGCCGCGGTCGAGGCGGCAGGCACGTCTTCATGGCAACCCGTCACCTGGCCGATGCTCCTTGCCGGGCTGTGGGTAGCCGCCTCGCTCGTGACCCTCACCGGACTCGCAAGTGGTTTGTGGCGGCTGCGCAGACTCCGCGCCTCCTGCGCTCCAGTCCACGGTGAATGGCGCGCGCTGACGGATACGCTGGCGCACGAGTGCGGCGTGCCTGGCCCAGTGCAGTTGCTGCAGAGTGGCGACCCCACGTTGCTCGTGACCTACGGAACGTTCAGGCCGGGAATCATCCTGCCGTCCGGCGCGGAGGACTGGGCCGAC
>JBKJQX010000175.1:0-7489 GCA_046594875.1 Vicinamibacterales bacterium | reverse complement strand
AAGAAGCTTGGATACATCGACAACGCACCCGGCTTGTCCGCGAAGGCAGCCAGGGGCGCCGCCGCGGACAAGCCGGGTGCGTTGTCGATGTATCCAAGCTTCTTGCCAGATGGCCGGCGGTTCTTCTACACGACGTCCAGCGACACCGAGTCCTGGATCAACGTGGGGTCGCTCGACGACGGCAAGACAACGAGGATTCTGAAGGCGTATTCGCGCGCGGAGTACGCGGCCGGGTATGTGCTCTTCGGCAGCCAGGCCGGGCTGTACGCCCAGGCGTTCGACGAGTCGACGCTCACGCTGTCAGGTGAGCGCACGCGGGTCGTCGACGCGCTCGGCGCCAGTGCGGGGCACACCGTGAACTACTCGTTTTCCGTATCGGCGGACGGGTCGGTGCTGGCGGCGACTGCCGCGCCATATCTGCCGCTGAGTCAGTTGACCTGGTTCGATCGGTCCGGTGCGCAGGTGGGCACACTCGGTGAACCGGCGCACATCTTCGGGTTTTCCGTCTCGCCTGACAGGACCAGAGTGGCGATCGAACGGTTCAACGCTCGGGTCAACTCAATAGACCCGTGGATCACGCAGGTCGACACCGGATTCACCACGCCGCTGCGGGCGGCGGTCGAAGGCGCGCTGGCGAGCAGTCCGACGTGGTCTCACGACGGCACGCGGATCTTTCACAGCAGCGGATATGGCACGCTGCGAGTCACGCCGATCTCTGGGGGGGGCGAGGAAGCTTGGGCCATTGGCGCGAACTGGCCCGTGGCCGCGTCACCCGACGGGCGCGTCGTCGTGATCACTCGACAGTATCCGGCCACCGGTAACGACTTGATGATGGCCGCCGTCACCGGTGATCACACGCCAAAGCCCTTCATTCAATCGCCGTTCAACGAGGGCGGCGCCAGGTTTTCGCGGGATGGCACATCGATCGCCTACGTGTCGAACGAATCCGGCCCCTCCCATGTGTACCTCGATGCGTTCCCACAACTCGGCCACAAGAAGCAGGTGTCGGCCACTGGGGGCAGCTTCGCCGCATGGAACGAAGACGGTAGCGAGTTGTACTTCACCCGCGATGAAGCCGACGGCACTCGGACGCTGATGGTGGCGCAGGTCTCCGGCAATCGGGCGTCTACGCCGCAGCGCGTCTTTGGCGGCATAATCGGCTTCTGGGAAGGCAACCGCAGTGGGTTTGCCGTGTTCGACAAAGGCCGCCGGTTTCTCGCAAGCGTGCTGGTGCCTGTGACCGCGCCGCAGGTCATCACCATCGGGCACAACTGGATCGCCGGGTTGCAGAAGCGCTGATTTGCCGCCTTGATACGCGGCCCAGGTGCGGTTTGTAACCGTCCTTCGCGGCCACTCGTAGAACTAGCGGACCGAAGGAATGTGGTGCGAGAAATGTTGATTGCGTGCAGCAACCTTGTGCGGCTGGCCAGGCCGGCTCGCGTCCCGGCCATCGCGCTTGCGCTGCTGTTGGTCGCCGGCAGTCTCCTTGCCGCCCAGGCGCCGCCTGCCCCGCCACCGCTCGAGCGCTTCTTCGAGGCGGCGTCGAGTGATGCGGCGGTGGCCGATCGCGCACTGAAATCGCTCGCGTCGTCGTGGCGGCAGGGCTACACCGCCATGCTGATTGACATGGCCAGGTTTCTGAACCCAGTCCCTCGTGATGCCGCCGCCGGATCGCCCGAACGCCGAAGACCCGACCTGGCCGGAGGGCCTCCCGCCAACGACCCCATCATGGTTCCGCTCGAGGTGGGCCCTGGCGGGCCGCCGACCATGGTCCATCCCGTCCGCGCGCGGCTGATCCGCTTCCTCGAACGCCAGACCCGGCAGCGCTTCGGCGACGACCTGCGTAAATGGCGCGAGTGGATGTGGGCGCAGCCGTACGAACCGCACCCCGGCTACCTCGCATTCAAGGCCAGCGTCTACCGCGGCGCGGTCGAGCCGCGCATGGGCAACTTCTTTGCAAACACGTCGACGATTCGGCTCGACGAGATCGATTGGGGCGGCGTCAAGGTCAACGGCATTCCACCGTTGCGATCGCCGCGCCACGTGCGCGCCGGCGACGCGTCGTGGCTCCGAGACAGCCACATCGTGTTCGGCGTCGTCGTCAACGGCGAAGCCCGCGCCTATCCCCGTCGTATTCTGGCGTGGCATGAAATGGCGCTTGATGAACTGGGTGGCGTCAAGCTCACCGTCGTCTACTGCACGCTCTGCGGTACCGTCATTCCGTACCGGTCGGTGGTTGGCGGCACGCACCGGACGTTCGGCACGAGCGGGCTGTTGTACCGATCAAACAAACTCATGTTCGATGAAGAGACCGGCAGTCTCTGGTCGACGCTCGAGGGACGGCCGGTCGTAGGACCGCTGGCCGGCGCCAATCTCACGCTCGAGTACGAACCGGTGGTGACCACGACGTGGGGCGAGTGGCGGCGCACACATCCGGCGACGACCGTGGTCTCGCTCGACACCGGGCACGACCGGAACTACGACGAGGGCGTGGCGTACCGCGACTACTTCAACACGGACAATCTGATGTTCCGCGTGTCGCGGACGGACTCCCGGCTCAGGAACAAGGACGAGGTGTTGGGGCTGCTCTTGCCCGCGCCAGGCGGCGGGCGTCAGGCGGTGGCGCTTTCAGTGGCGTTTCTCGCACGCCAGCGGATCTACCACGGCACATGGGCCGGGCTGAACCTTGTGGTGTTGACGACGAGCGCGGGTGCCAATCGCGTGTACGACGCGGGGCCACACCGCTTCGTCAAGTGGGTGGGGGAAGACTCGGTGGCCGACGCCACCGGCCAGGTCTGGCGTATCACCGAAGAAGCGATCATCGGGCGCAGCGGTCCCGCACGGTTGCCGCGACGGTCTGCGTTCAGGGCGTTCTGGTTCGGCTGGTTCGCGCAGT
The DNA here is from genome assembly GCA_046594875.1 of Vicinamibacterales bacterium. Lineage (GTDB taxonomy): Bacteria > Acidobacteriota > Vicinamibacteria > Vicinamibacterales > SCN-69-37 > SYFT01. The sequence goes on along the minus strand of JBKJQX010000175.1, from coordinate 4,593 downwards.
TCCCTGAGACCGAACTCGTAAAGTAGCGCTCCCGCAGTAAATGGGGGCATTCTTCGGCGAGGGCGGTTCCCCACCTGGCAGCACGACTACCTGACGTGGCTCGTGCAACGTGACTTGCCCCTCTGGGGCTTGCCGGCCAAGGCGCCGATGACCATGCGCCTGCTGAAGATGCTTGCCACGCTCAGAGCTACCACACCGTGGCTTCGTACCTGGATGTGCTCGAAGGCGCGTTCCTTGTGCGCCGGCTGCCCCCGTGGTTGCCGAATGTGAGGAAGCGCCTGGTGCGCACACCGCGCGTGTACTGGCGCGATTCAGGATTGCTGCACGCCATTACCGGCGTCAGGACGTTTCACGAACTGTTGCATCAGCCCTGGGTCGGTTCCAGTTGGGAAGGCTTCGTCATCCAGCAGGTCCTGGGCACTCTGGCGGCGCTCGGCGTGCCCGTCGAGCCGTCGTTCTTCAGGACTTCCGATGGCGTTGAAATCGATCTGGTGTTCAAGCTGGGGTCGCAGGTGTGGGCCGTGGAAGTGAAATTGTCGTCTCGTCCGTCACCTGACGACTTCGACCGGCTCAATCGTGCCGCCGATCTGGCTGGCGCCGATTGCCGCTACCTGGTGGCCAGGGTCACGACGCCCGCATTCGGACCCAATGGCGGTGTGGTCTCGTATTGGGCGATGCGGTCAGCGCGGGGCTGCTTGCTCGCGAAATTGAATCGAGGGCGAAATACGGGAGGAGGCCTGATGATAGAGGCATGACCTCGTTCATCGTTCCGGCCTGGAACGAAGCCGGCCTGATTGGCGCCACCATCGACGCCATCCACGCCGCTTGCCGAACGCTGAACGAGCCCTACGAGATCATCGTGTCGGACGATGGATCGACGGACGAGACGGCGCAGCGTGCCGAGCGGCATGGCGCCCGCGTGATCAAAGTCGCGCATCGTCAGATTGCGGCCGCCCGCAATTCAGGCGCGCGAGAGGCGACGGGCGAGTTCTTCATCTTCGTGGACGCGGACACGATCGTGAACGAGACTGTGGTGCGCGCTGCCCTTGATGCGATGCGAAAGGGTGCAGTTGGCGGCGGCGCGGCCGTGAGCCTCGATCCGCATGTACCGTGGTACGCGAAAGTGATGATGCCGCTGTTTGTCATCGCGTTTCGCACTCTCGGGCTCGCCGCCGGATGCTTTGTCTTCTGCACGCGCGGCGCCTTTGACGCCGTCGGCGGTTTCGACGAAACCTACTTCGGGGGGGAAGAGATCATCATGAGCCGGGCGCTCAGGCGTCAGGGCCGGTTTGTCGTGCTGAAAGAAAGCGTTCTGACGTCGGGCCGAAAGTTGCGCACGCATTCGGTGGCCGAGGTGTGGCTCTTCATGATTCGACTGGCCTCGCGCGGCACGAAAGGTGTCAGGCAGCGTGAGGGCATGGACCTCTGGTACGCGCCGCGTCGCCGTGATCCGAAGGACGATTGACCCGCTATTTCTTGAGGCCCGCCATCCAGTTCTGAACCACCGTGACCGTGCCGGTGCCCGTGCGCTCTGGCAGCAAGGCGAGAAACCGCTGGCGATCGGGCATCGCATCCATCCAGACAATGCCCTTTGGCAAGGTCGCAACGAGTCGTGGCGTGCCGACCTTGATCGAGTCCCCGTCCGTCACGTCCACGGTCATCAGCCGCATGCGGTTACTCTCGACAAACAAGATCCGGCGGCCTTCGTCCGACCACCAGGCCCAGAGCGCACCCTCTGTCGAGATCTGGACCCTGCCGCCTGGCGTTGGAAACGCCTGCGCGTAGAGTTCCTGCTCCCCGGTATCTTCGGCCAGATACGCCATCCATCGTCCGTTCGGCGAGACGGCCACGGCTTCATCGCGACCTGGGCCCGTCACATACGGTTGCGCAACGGCCTTGCCCGTGGTCGGCAGCAGATACACGTTTTGCGCGGTATCCGAATCAAGCTGCTTCATCGCGATCCACTTGCCGTCCGGCGACCACACGTCGGGGTTCTTGAATGGGACGCTCGATTCATAGAAGGTCTGCTCCGGCGTCGCCTCACCGATGTTCCTGATGAACAAGTCGTTCGGGCCGTTCCGGTCGCCGGAAAATACAATACGGGCGTTATCAGGAGACCAGACCGGTGACCCGTTCAAGCCGCGTCCGGTTGACACGGGTGTGGCGCCGCCGCGTTGCAGGTCCGCCAGCCACACGCTCGATTCTGTTCGCGATGTCGTGCGAACGAGGGCGGCGCGCGTGCCATCGGGCGACAGCCGGATGTGCAGATAGCGGCCGTTGGGGAGAGTGACCGTTCCGGCTGGTTTTCCAGCAGCGTCGATCCACACCGCGCTGGTGTTCACCGACTGCAGCGAGAAATAGGCGAGTGCGCCGGTTGACGAGACGGAGGCCGCGTATCCGGCGGTCCACGACGTTTCCGCGTCGAGGACTGCGCTGGGCTCATCGTCGAGCGATATCGGTTCGCCCGACAGCTTCAGTGCACTGGCGTCGAAGCGCTGCGCTGCCAGCACCCCGCGCCGGGCGAACAGCAACCACCCTGGTTCGGCATACACCGGCGAACTCTCCATCGATCCAACCAGCACTTGCGTCCCGTCGCGTAGTGACCCTGCGAAAATGTCGAGCAGGCCGCCGGTGCCAGGCAATGCGGCGAACAGGAAGCGATTGCCGTCGGGGAGGAATCCTGGAAAACGGTGGCCGGTTTCTTTCCGTGAGGGGTCGAGCTTCGTCACGGGTTTCGGCTCACCACCGTTCGCTGAGACCTGGAACAGCGGGCCGCTTGCGTCAGGTGCAAAGACGATGACGTCGTTCTTGTTCCAGGTGCCTCCTCGGAACCCCGGTGAGTCACAGACGACGGCGGCGCGACCGCCCTGAGCCGGCACGGTCTTGATCTTGAGATCGGCCATGAATCCGATGCGGCTTCCGTCCGGTGACCAGAACGGCAGATGCGCACCGTCGCCGCCCTCCAGCCGTCGCGCCATGACCGAATCAAGCGATCGAACCCAGAGCTGCGATCCGATCACCTGCGGATCCCCCACCACGTACACCACGCTGCGTCCGTCCGGAGAGATTGCGACTTCGGCGGAATCTGGATAAATGTCAGCGCCCGCGTCCGGGATCACCGACAGGCGGGTGATGACGGCGTTTGGAGCTGGGCGCATCGTGGTCCATAACACGGCGGCGATCGCCGCGGTCACGATCGCTCCGGCGGCCGCGGGCACAAGCATCGCGGCGAGTCTGCTTCGCGGCTGCAGGACCGGCGCCGGCATTATCGCAACGGCCAACTCGATTTCGTCGAGTTCCAGGCGCGCGTCGCCAATCGAGCTGAGCCGTTTGCGTGGATCCTTTTCGAGACAGCGGCGCAGCAGGCGGCGCACCGACGGGGACACGTCGGAGGGCATGGAGGCCCACTCGGGTTCGGTCTTGAGGACCGACGCCAGCACTTCGGAAATATCGTCGCCCCCGAACGTGCGGCGGCCCGTGAGCATTTCGAAGAGCACGACGCCAAACGCCCAGATGTCGGCGCGCCGGTCCGCGGACCGGCCTTTGGCCTGTTCCGGCGCCATGTAGGCGGCCGTGCCGATGATCATCCCCATCTGCGTGGCGCGCGCGGTGAGCGTCGGAGACTCGTAGGGCGTCCCTTCAGGGGCGCCGGAACTGGCGCGGCTAAAGCCACGGCCTACGTTCGGGTCCATCGCCTTCGCGAGACCAAAGTCGAGGATCTTCACTGTGCCGTCTGCACGCACCTTGATATTCGCGGGTTTCAGGTCGCGATGGACGATGCCTTGTTCGTGCGCGGCCTCGAGTGCGTCGGCGATCTGCCGGGCGATTGGCAGGGCCTCGGCCGCCGGCATTGGACCCCGGGCAATGATGACTGACAAGTCCTCGCCTTCGACCAGCTCCATGATGAGCGCTTGCGTTGCGCCTTCGGCCCCCGAACCTGGAACCTCGGACCTCGAACCTCGAACCAGGAATTCCTCTATCCCGTAAATCGCTGCGATGTTCGGGTGATTGAGCGCTGCCAGTGTCTTGGCCTCGCGCTCGAATCGCGCAAGACGCTCGGGATCCTGTGCGAACAGCTCCGGCAGAATCTTGATGGCCACATCGCGATCGAGCCGGCCGTCATGGGCGCGATACACCTCGCCCATCCCGCCGGCACCGAGCGGAGCGACGATTTCGTACGGACCGAGCTTCGTTCCTGGGGCCAGACTCATCAGCGCGCTGATTATATGGCGCCCACCTCGGGGCAGGTCGAGGGCTAGTCCATCCAGCGCAGTTGTGTAACCGCCGGCCGAGGCGACTCGTAGTACCGTCGGCACACCCTCGGAGAATGTCTTGCAGAAAGCAGTCCTGACTCTGGCGCTGGCTGGTCTCGTTGTGCTGTGGGTCGCCGGTCGTCCACTTGCGGCGCAGGCGCCGCCTCCGCTCGCCCTCTTCTTCGAGGCGGCATCGAGTGACGCCGTCGTCGCCGATCGCGCGCTCAAGTCGATCGCTTCGTCGTGGCGGCCCGGTTACACCGCCATGCTGATCGACATGGCGAGGTTCCTGAACCCCGTCTCCCGCGATCGCGCCGCGGGGGCGCCCGAACGTCGCGCG
>JBKJQX010000170.1:0-2904 GCA_046594875.1 Vicinamibacterales bacterium | reverse complement strand
ACCGGGCACATCTTCGTGTTGCATCGCGAGACCGGTGAGCCATTGTTCCCGGTCGTCGAACGTGCGGTGCCTCAGAGCGACGTGCCCGGAGAAACGGCATCGCCCACGCAGCCATTTCCCGTGTTGCCGCGATCGCTGTCGCCCCAGTCATTCGGCCCGCTCGACGCGTGGGGCCTCACGCCCATCGATCGGGCGGCATGCCGCTCCACGCTGGCCGGCCTGCGGTCCGAGGGGGTCTACACACCACCCAGCCTGCGCGGCAGCGTCGTGGTGCCCGGATTCCTTGGCGGCATGGAATGGGGCGGCGTGGCGTTTGACCAGGCAAGTGGTGTGCTCTTCGCCAACACCAACAATGTGCCGATGGTGACCACCCTGATCCCTGTCGCTGATGCGGGGGCATCCGTGGTGGATCCCAACGCGAAGATGTCGGTGGCCCGGCAGGCGCCGGCTCCGTACGTGGTCAAGCGCGAGCCCCTCGTGTCTCCACTCGGGATTCCGTGCATTGCGCCGCCGTGGGGCATGCTGCACGCGGTTGATCTTCAGACTGGCGCGGTGCGGTGGGAGACACCACTCGGCGGACTCCGCGACATCACCGGGTTTCCAACACCCAAGGCCTGGGGGTCCCCCAATCTGGGTGGGCCGCTCATCACGGGCGGTCTGGTGTTCATAGCGGCGGCGCTCGATTCCCGTTTTCGCGCCTTCGACCTCAGCACGGGCCAACTGCTGTGGGAACGTGACCTTCCCGCGTCGGCGCAAGCCACACCCATGACCTATCGCGTGCGCCACGGCGGCCGCCAACTCGTTGTCATAGCCGCAGGCGGACATGCGGGGCTGGGTTCCACCCTCGGCGACTACGTGGTGGCCTTTGCGCTGCCCATGGTCGCCGCGCGCGCCGCGCGCCCATCGCTACTCCGACTCCCTTGACTCCGGTCCGCGGATGGCCCAGTCTTCTGCGGATGTCTCACTCCACCTCGGGTCCTTCGCGCTTTGCCGTCCTGGTCTTTCCCGTCTTCATCGTCGGCCTCGGGCTGGCTTCTGTGTCCGGACAGGTTTCCTCGTCGGGTGATCCTGACGGTGTGGCCAAGGGCCTGCATCAGTTGTTCATGCACGACGTGTGCACTGGTGAGCATCTGCCGCAGCCAGACACGTGCATTCACGCACAACTTATTGCGAAACCAGTCACGATCGGCGGCAAGACGGGAACTACCTACGACGTGCGCCTTCGAATTCGCGGCCTCTTTGAACCGACAACGATCAGTGGCGGGGAGACACCGGATGCGGCGCATCCGTACTACCAGGTGGGCGGCGCGATCCGGGCACGCGATTGGTCCGCCTGGCACATCGAGATATCCAATCCGAAGCAGACCTACTGGTTGAATCACTATCCGAAAGTCAGCCACACGATCTACAAGGAAGACTTCGAGGCCACCATTCCGATGGCCGCCGGCGCCACCGCCACGGTGCGCGTGGTCGATGGCAACAATCGGCAGATGGACAACGCCGAACCCGGCCTGGCCGATCGGATGCAGGTCATCGCTGGTGTGACCGACAAGCCGCTCGACGGTCAGATGCTGCGGCTGGACGTGCTGCGGGTGACGCCACGAGTCAGGTGAGGGTACTCGGGCTTGAGGCCCAGCCCGAGCTACGGACGAGCCCAGCCCGAGCTACATACGGCGACGGTCAGAAACGTAGCTCGGCCTGGGTCTCAAGGCCGAGGTTCGCTACTTGAACGTCACGTGCAGGTAGACCGAATGCCGGCCGTAGGTTTCGTAGAACGGTTTGAACGCCACGCCGGCAATTGAGAACCGGAGCGTGGCGGGGTCGCCGGTGATTGACCGGCTGATGTCGGTCGCGTCGAGCACCACGGGACGCCAGTCCGTGCGCGCGCCGGGTTCTTCGGCGGCCAGCAACACCGGGCCGTAGAGCAGGCTGGCCACGTTGGGCTGATCGGCCAGGTGGTCGAGGTGGAACCCGAACGGCATTCTCACCTCAATGGTATCGCCGTCGCGCCAGAGGCGCGAAATCGTGAGATAACTGCCCGCCGTCGCCTTCACCGCCTCGTCGCGACCGTTGATCTTCACGAAGGCACCGCGCGTGGCCCACGCCGGCACCCGCACCTTGATGTCAAATCGTCCCGCCCCCGTGATCAGAAGTTTCGTGGTGTCGGCATTGGGGAAGTTCGTGATTTGCTGAACCGTGACCTTGCGCTCGGTCCAGGTCAGTGTGGACGGGATGAACAGGTTGACGTAGAGCGCCGAGTTGTTGGCGCTCCTGAAGTAGATGGTGTCCTGCAGCTTGGTGTGGCTTTCGAGGGCCGTCCCGTTGCAGCACGTGAAGCCCGTCATGTCGGCATTGCCGAATCGCTTCTGCGCACCCGGGTTGAGCGGCACGTGATACGTGTTGCCCGCGTCCTGCTCGGCCACCGAGGCGAGGATGTGGTTGTAGAGCGCGCGCTCGTAGTGGTCCATGTACTTCGCCGTCTGGTCGTACATGAAGAGCTGCCGGTCCAGCTTCAACAGGTTGTAGGAGGCGCAGGTCTCGTTCTGCCCACCTGAGGCGAAGCCGTTCTCCCACAGGGTGTTTGGCTGAACGGGGAAACATTCGGCGTTGTTCGGATTGCGGGCGCCGGCCACGCCACCAATGCTGTAGGTATACCCGCTGTTGACGATCTCCCAGAAGTTCGACGCGATCATGTAATACGGCAGTTCCTTCGTGTTGCGGAAGGTCTCGAGCGCGCCGGTGATCTGCGGAATGTGCTGGTTGGCGTGTCTGCCGCGAATCGTGTCAACGCCTTTGGCCAGACCGTGATCGCGGCTCGCGTTGCCGTAGAAGAAGTTGATGTTGTCGAACAACTTCGCGGTGTCCAGGAAGCGGCGCTCGCCCGTGAGCCTGAACAGGCGGGCC
>JBKJQX010000155.1:0-14387 GCA_046594875.1 Vicinamibacterales bacterium | reverse complement strand
ATCAACCACCCGGCCTGAGCACGACAGTGCCGGGATGGACTGTCGCCGCACGCCCAGTGGTGTGCCTGTCTCGAGGTCCGCCACCATGGCGCCCGTCGATGCCTGATAAAAGATCCGGCGACTGTCTGCGCTCCACACCGGGAAATTGCCGCCGGTATCCGAGACCTGCACCGCCGACGGCCCATCGAGTGCATGCACGTGGATCTGCTGGCCGTTCCGTTCCTGAAACGCGACCCACTTGCCGTTGGGCGACACGCGCACTTCGCCAAATCGCATCGTCGCGCCGGAACTTCTGGACGCGATGATGGTGGTGACCTCACCAGCGCCGTCGAGCGGCACGCGTACTAATTCCTCGCGATCAACCTCGCCTTCCGCGCCGTTCATGCGACGCGCCACCACAACGGACTTGCGGTCTGGCAGCATGGATGCTCCCAGCACGGTGCCCTCGACCGGCCCCAGCTTCCGCGGTCCTGAGCTCCCGTCCACCGGTGTGATCCAGAGCTCTGCATTCCGCGTAAACACCAGCGACGTGCTGTCTTTGGTCCAATCCGTCAGCGAACCACCCTTTTCTCGGGTGAGCCGCGTGGGTTCGCCCGAGACTGGATCGACAAACCACAGGTCATCACCGATGCTGGCCGCGATCCGGCGACCGTCCGGTGAAAACAGCGCCGAACCGAAGTCGCGCGCCGGGCCAATGATCGACGTGGTCTTGCCGGTCAGATCGCTCAGCAACAGCTGCGCGAGTTGCGGCGACGGCGGAGCCGCCACCAGCGTGCCTCCGGGCGACAACGTCACCGGAGTGCCGAACCCCGACACAGCCACCTGGTCCGCGAGTTGTCGACTGGGTCCAAGCACCCGCATGCCGGACGCATCGAACGGCACGGCCATCAACGCGCCGTCTTTACGTGTATACACCAACTGACCGTCGACGACACCGAGGGGCTGTGTGCCCTCGACCTCAAGTCGGACACGGCGGCCGTCGTCCAACGAAAAGACCGCGATCGTTGCGGTGCGGCCATCGCTCGTGCTGCTTTGATAGAGCACGCGTCGCTCGTCCAGCAACACGAGCGGGCGCCGCTGGCTTCGTTCATTCGCCTGGGCATCCAGGGGGATCAGGAGCTGCGGCGAGGCCCCGCCATTGGCGCTTACACGGTGGATACCGGAGTTGGATCCGATTTTCTCGAAGATGATCTCGTCGTTCGATGTCCACGCGAGTGCGGCCGTCGCGTCGTCAATCGTGAGCACTGTTGTGAGCCCAGTGCCATCCAGCCGGATCTTCTTGATCTGATGGTTGGCGACGACGAACGCCGCCCATTTACCGTCAGGAGAAATGGCAGGGTTATACGCGCCCACTGTGTCGGCGAGGACGTGCGGCTCCGCGTCGGCGAGCGTGCGCATCCAGAGCGAGGTGCCACTGCAGGCGTCCCCACTGAACACAATCGATTGGCCGTCGCGTGACACGGCAAACGGCGTGGTGACCGACGTGTTGACGCGAAGGTTCGGGTCGGAGACGAGCGAGAACCTGGCGATGACCGGCGGACTGAGATCTGCGGACGGACGTCTGAGGGCGCTCGCCGCCAGCCATGTAGCGAGAGCGACGGATACAAGCGCGAGGCCTATCGAGAGACGGGCCCATCCGGTCCACCGGCCTGATGCGACCGGCTCACCCTGCGGAGCCTCACGTGTCCCGGCGATCGCGTCGTCGAGTTCGAGCCGCGCGTCGCCAATCGAGCTCAGCCGCTTCCGTGGGTCTTTCTCCAGGCAGCGGCGCAGCAGGCGACGGAGCGCTGCCGGTAGATCAGCCGGCAACAGATCCAGCTTCACATCGTCTTTGAGCACGTTCGCGAGCGTGATCGAAATGTCATCGCCCTCGAACGCGCGCCGTCCCGAGAGCATTTCGTAGAGTACGACGCCAAAGGCCCAGATGTCGGCGCGACGGTCAACGGGTCGACCGCGCGCCTGCTCCGGCGACATGTACGCGGCCGTGCCGATGATCATCCCCATGGCGGTCATCGCGGGCGAGGTCATCGTTGGTGATTCGTAGGGCGTGGCTTCAGCCGCGCCAGGACCGCCAACATCGGCGCGGCTGAAGCCACGCCCTACGTTTTCAACGGCCTTCGCCAATCCAAAGTCGAGCACTTTCACCGTGCCGTCGGCGCGGACCTTGATGTTCTGCGGCTTCAGATCGCGATGCACGATGCCCTGCTCGTGCGCGGCTTCGAGCGCGTCGGCGATTTGTCGAGCGATGGGCAGGGCGTCGGCGAGCGGGATGGCGCCTCGACCGATGTGCGTGGAGAGGTCCTCGCCCTCGACCAGTTCCATGACAAGGGCGTTACTCTCGATGCCGTAGATCGCCGCGATGTTCGGGTGGTTCAGTGACGCCAGGACTTGTGCTTCGCGCTTGAAGCGCGCGACACGATCGGCGTCGAGTGCAAAAGACTCGGGCAGAATCTTGATGGCGACGTCGCGATTGAGGTTCGTATCCTTCGCGCGATACACCTCCCCCATTCCGCCTCTGCCCAGCTCGCCGAGGATCTGGTACGGTCCGATCGTTTTTCCAATCACAGCCAGATCCTCGCTTGGGCTACGGCGAGACGGGTGCCTGGAGGGAGACTCACCGGCTGGCCGCGCGTTTCAGTTCGTCCAGCCAGTTCAGCACGACCTTGATCGAGTCTGACGTAGCGGCGGCGGCGATCGCCGCCGCCGTGCGCCGTGTGTAGACAAACTCGCGCCCATCCGGTGAGATGTCGTAGTTGAGAGGACCAACCGCGTTCATGTTGCTCGGGTGCCGCCCCGGTACGGCCGTGGGCCGTCCGGGCGTCATCCGGCCGTCGGCCGACATCGGCGTGGACACGAGCGTCCCGCCGCCCTGGCCCCAGTAGAACAATTCACTGCCGTTCCGCGACCAGAATGGATGATGCCCCGCTGAGGTGTTGTCCGAGAGTTGATACGTGGCGCCGGTCGCCGGAACCGGCTGAACAAAGACCGCCGTCCCGATCCCTTCCCTGCGCCCACGCAGCGTATACGCGATCCATCGTCCGTCCGGCGAGAACGAGGAATTGACCGGCGCGTTCGACTCCGCATTGCCAAACCGCGCGGACGTGCGATCGCCCATCGACAACAGCCACAACTCACCGCCGGCGCCGCTCACGGACGAGAACGACAGATATCGGCCATCGAGCGACCACGACTCGGGAATCTGCAACGTGCCGGCCGGGGCCGTCGTGAGACGCTCGGCATCTCCGGAGCCATCGACCGGCTGGACGTAGATCGCGACATCGCCGCCTCGGTCCGACTGGAACGCGACGCGCTTGCTGTCGGGTGACCAGACGGGCAAGCGGTTGCGGCCGGTGAAGGTCAGGCGCCGAATGGCACGGGCTGCCGACAAATCGTAAATCCACACGGCCGCATCCTGCGCGGTGTTGGTGCTGACCGCCAGGGACATGCCATCTGGCGAGAGGCGAGGCGACTCGTATTCTGCGGAATCAAGCGGCAGCACTCGTACCTGACCATTGCGATCAGAGACAATCAGTTCCTTGTCGCCCCTCAACACGATCGGACCATCTTTGTACACGAGTGTGCCCGTCGCCGAGATCGCGGCCTGCGCGCGTGGCTGAAGCAGCCCGCCCTGGTTCCAGCGGCCCACACCCTCGATCACCGCGACCGGCGCCCCTGTGGTGCGAAGCGTCTTCGCGTCGAAACGCACGGCAAACCAGACGCCCTCGGCCGCATACACCACGTGGCCGGTCGACACGTAGTGCGGATCACTGCCAGCCGCGGCGATGACGGTGCGTGTTCCGGTGGACAACGACTGCGCCACGACGCTCGCGCGCGTCCAATCGCCGCGCTGGGTGCCCGACGCCAGGGTAAAGAGCACCGCTGTGCCGTCCGGCAGCAACGCCGGTGTGCCCGCGTACTCTCCCGGTACCAATGTGATCACCTGTTCCACCGCGCCGCTGACGGAGGGCACGCGGACGATGCCCTTGGACCCGACCGCACAGTACACGTGGTCGCCGACCCAATCACAGCCAGTGGCTTCGGCCGGCAGTTGCGCAAGATCGACGGCTGCAGCACCAGACAGCGTGGTGCGTTTGAGTGTCAGGCCCGATGTAAACCCGATCGACTCGCCATCGGGAGAGAACATGATGTTGTTCAGCCCCGGGGCCTGCACTTTCAGCGGGACGATGTTGAAGTCCGACATCGATCGCAGTTCCAACGCATTCCCTTTACGGATCAGAATACGTGCACCGTCTGGCGAAATCGCGATCTCCGACGGATCACCGACCCCTTCGATGCTTAATCGGCTGACGAGCGCGCCATTTCCCGATGTGGCTGGTGCTTGGCCCCAGGCGAATTGATTCCCGACCGCCGCAAAGAGCACCGCGCCCGCAAGAGCCGCACCCGCCAGCGGTAACGCGCGTCGCCATAAGGGCGCGACCGCCCCGATGTGCGACGACGCGGCAACGACAGGGGCAGCGCTCGCACCCGACAGCGCGTCGTCGATCTCGATCCGCGCCGCGGCGGCCGAGTCGAGCCGTTTCTTGCGATCTTTCTCGAGACATCGGCGCAGAAGCATACGAATCGACGCGGGCGTGTCGCCGGGCAGCCTTGAGAAATCGGGGGCATCTTTCAGCACCGACGCCAACACGTGCGACACCGTCTCGCCGTCGAACGTCCGTTTACCCGTGAGCATTTCGAGCAGCACGACGCCAAACGCCCAGATATCGCTGCGCTTGTCGACGGGTTTACCGGCGGCCTGCTCCGGCGACATATACGCCGCCGTGCCGATGATCATGCCCATCTGGGTCATTCGCGCGGTCATCGTCGGCGAGTTCAGGGGGTCCTGGGGTCCGGAGGTCCCGGAGTCCATTGCCTTCGCGAGGCCAAAATCCAGCACCTTCACGGTGCCATCCGGCCGCACTTTGATGTTCGCGGGCTTCAGGTCGCGATGGACGATGCCCTGCTCGTGCGCCGCTTCGAGCGCATCTGCGATTTGCTTCGCGATGGGCAGCGCCTCGGACAGCGGGAGGGCGCCGCGCCCGATGTGCGCGGAGAGGTCTTCGCCTTCCACCAACTCCATCACGAGCGCGGAAAAGACGTCGGGTGTCTTTTCCGGGCCGCGGCCCGCGGAAAAGACACCCGACGTCTTTTCCGGCATCTCGATCCCGTAGATGGCCGCGATGTTTGGGTGATTGAGCGACGCGAGCACCTGCGCTTCGCGTTTGAAGCGCGCCACGCGATCGGCATCGAGCGCGAACGACTCCGGCAGCACCTTGATGGCGACGTCGCGGTTGAGGTTGGTGTCTTTCGCCCGATACACCTCGCCCATCCCCCCGGCACCGATGGCAGAGACAACTTCATACGGACCGAGGCGAGTACCGGCGGTGAGTGACATGAGCGAGCCTATTGTGCACGAAGCCGGTACTGTTTCACGGCTTGTTGAGCTCGGGCGGACCTACTTCGAACGGCCCACGCGCTCGTTGAGCGCTGTGAACCAGTTCAGGATCACCTCGATGCGTGTCGGTACCGTCTCGCGTGGCTGCTGCACCATCAAAAAGCGTTGACCGTCAGGCGTCAGGTCGAACGACTGCGACAGGGTCCAGCCACCGTTGAACAACAACACAGGCGCGCTGGAAGACAAGCTGCCCGCCGTGGTGACGACGGCTTCCATCATCACGTTGCCCTGGCGGAAATAGAGGCGGTCACCTTTCGCGGACCAGACCGGGCCGGCGCCGCCGGCGGCCGACACCTGGAATCGGTCGGTCGCACTGTCGCGGGACTGGATGTAGACCTCGTTACGGCCAGACGCGTTGGAGACATATGCAATGGTGCGGCCGTCCGGTGAAAACCGGCCATCGTTTTCTTCGGCTCCAGTCGCCACCCACACCTTCGGCTGACCGCCGGAGGGAAGCAGCCATAAGTCGGTGCCGGTAAGCGGACCGGTGGTCTTGAACAGCAGTGTGCCGTCAGGGGCATACGACTGCGGGTACTGATCGAGCGGCTGTTTCAGGACCGATACCAGTTCGCCCGCCCCGCTCGCAGACTTCGAATAGATCTCCCAGTTACCCTCGTGATTCGATCCGAACGTGACCGACTGGCCGCCGGGACTCCACGCGGGCGAACCACGCGCGCCACCGGCGGCGTCGAGTTCGGGCACAAGTGGCGTCCGAGTACTGCTCACGAGATCAAGAATGCCAAGGCCACCCCCGACAACCAAGGCGGCGCGTCGTCCGTCCGACGCCACCCGTAGGCTGCTGACGTCTCCGACAGGCACCGGCACAGAAGACACCTGCCCACGGCGATCGACCGCGACGAGTGAACGCTGGCCTGGCGTTGAGGCCATGTAGACGAGCGTGCCGTTCTGCGACACGTCGGACCGGGCATCGCCCACCATTGATCCCTCATCCACGTCCTTGACAATTGTCAGCGCCTCGCCGGCTGCCTGGCCTGCCGGGGCCACTTTCAACGCGCGTAACTCACCGTCTTCTGCGCCGACAAGGTATCCCGAGGGGATATAGGCGAATCTTCTCCACCAACCCGGCCCAACGACGCGCTTGGTCATCGACGATGAATCCAGGAGGACGGCGTCGAAAGTCTTGCCCCAACTGGCAAACAGAATCTCGCGTCCACCAGGAATGGCATACGGCCACACGTACGCGTACTCGTCGGGGCGATCGGGCGCGATGAACGTCTTCGTTTCACCGCCGTTCTCGCCCACCACGTCGAGCCCGCCGTTCCACGTCTTCTTGAAGATGATGGTGCCGGACTCGGTCCATGTACCTCCGGCATTGGAGGTGGACTGGGCCAACGGCACCGGGGCGCTTCCATCCACGTTGACCTTGAACAGTGTGTTCCGCGCATAGAACGCGACCCATTGTCCGTTCGGCGAGAAGAACGGGCCATCGGCCTCTTCAGTGCCTTTCATCAGTCGTGCCTCTGAACCATTGAGGTCCCGCACGTACAATTGCGGCCGTCCGACGCCGTCAGTCGACACAAATGCCACGCGACGCCCATCGCGTGAGATCGCGGGACCCGAGACGAGACTATGTCCTTCGGGAAATGCGATCGAGAGATGCACAGGCAGGGAAAACGGTGTGTTGCCGGACGTCAACAGCAGCCACGCGGTACTCACCGATGCAAGGAGTGCGACCACCGCGAGTCCCACGACCAACGCACGCGAGGTTCGTGCGGGTGCAGCCGTTGGCGTGGCGATGTCCGGTCCGCGCTCGGCCTCAGCCAGATCGAAGCGGGCATCACCGATATCGCGCAGACGCTGTCTGGGATCACGCGTGAGGCAGCGGCCGATCAGCCGATGTAATGCTCGAGGCGTTCCCGTCGGCAACGCCGCCAGATCTGGTTCTCTGGTGAGGACCGACGCCAGCGTCTCGGAGATGTCTTCGCCCTTGAACGCACGATCGCCGGTCAACATCTCGAACAACACGACGCCAAACGCCCAGATGTCCGCGCGCTTATCGACCGCCTTGCCCTTCGCCTGCTCCGGCGCCATATAAGCGGCCGTGCCGAGGATGACGCCCAGTTGGGTGGCACGAGCCGTCAGCGTCGGCGAGTTCATGAGGTCCGAGGCCCCTGATGCAGAGTCTGGTCCGACCGCCTTGGCGAGACCGAAGTCCAGGATCTTGACCGTGCCATCGACGCGCACCTTGATGTTTCCCGGTTTGAGATCGCGATGGACGATGCCCGCTTCGTGCGCGGCTTCCAGCGCGTCGACGATCTGTTTCGCCATCGGCAG
This sequence comes from Vicinamibacterales bacterium, assembly GCA_046594875.1. GTDB lineage: Bacteria > Acidobacteriota > Vicinamibacteria > Vicinamibacterales > SCN-69-37 > SYFT01. The sequence goes on along the minus strand of JBKJQX010000155.1, from coordinate 6,637 downwards.
CGCGTCTTCAATCGGCATCGCGCCCTGCGCGATGCGGTGCGAGAGATCCTCGCCCTCGACCAGTTCCATCACGAGGGCGCGGTCTTCAATCCCGTAAATGGCGGCGATGTTCGGATGATTGAGTGCGGCAAGAGATTTGGCTTCACGCTCGAACCGAGCCAGACGGTCCGCATCGAGCGCAAACGTCTCGGGCAGCACCTTGATTGCCACGTCGCGATCGAGTTTCGTATCGCGCGCTCGGTACACCTCACCCATGCCGCCGACGCCAAGCGGCGCGACGATTTCATAGGGTCCGAGTCGCGTACCGGCAGACAGACTCATACGGGCTCTGCGATTATAGGCGACTGGGGCACACCTCAGCGCGGCGACGAGACCCGCCCAACGCGTATAATCGGCCACCCATGTCCCTATCCGCCGGCTCCCGTCTGGCTCACTATGAAATCGTCGCCCTCCTGGGCGCTGGGGGTATGGGCGAGGTCTATCGCGCACGCGATACCCAGCTCGATCGCGACGTGGCACTCAAGGTCCTGCCCGAATCCTTCGCGAGCGATCCCGATCGGTTGATGCGCTTCACGCGCGAGGCCAAGGCGCTCGCGTCGCTCAATCATCCGAACATCGGCGCGATCTACGGGTTAACCGAGACGACCTCGACCTCAGAGGTCGTTTTGCGTGCCCTCGTGATGGAGTTGGTCGAGGGGCGGGATCTCTCGGAGTTGATTGGCGCGGCTAAAGCCACGCCCTACGTCCCGCTCCCGCTGTCCGAGGCGCTGGTAATCGCGAAACAGATCGTCGACGCGCTGGAAGCCGCGCACGAGGCGGGCATCATCCATCGCGACCTCAAACCCGCGAACATCAAAGTGCGTGCGGACGGTACGGTGAAGGTCCTCGACTTTGGCCTGGCAAGGGCCATCGATTCCACCGCGTCGCGAACCCTGGACCCTGGACCTCTGGACCCTGGACCGACCATGACGTCCCCTGCGATGACCGAGATGGGGCTGATCCTTGGCACCGCCGCGTACATGTCCCCGGAGCAGGCGCGCGGCAAGCCCGTGGACAAACGCGCGGATATCTGGGCGTTTGGCGTGGTGCTCTACGAAATGCTGACCGGCATCACGTTGTTTGCTGGTGAGACGGTGAGCGACGTCCTGGCCGCCGTGCTTCGCGCGGATATCGATCTCGCACAGTTGCCGGCGACCGTGCCATCGGGTATCCGGCATCTGCTCTCGCGTTGTCTGGAAAAAGATCCACGTCGCCGCCTGCGTGACATCGGCGAGGCGCGCTTCTGGCTCGAGTCGCCGGCAGGGATTGAACCGGCCGCAGCAGCAGGATCGGCCCGCCCTGCCCAACCGCTGTTGCCGTGGTCGATTGTCGCGGCGCTGGTCCTCGGCCTCATCGCCTGGCTGACGATAGCGCGGCCATGGACGGCCACCGGCACTGCGCCACGCGTGTATGCCAGTGTGCAGGCGGGATTCGTCGGAAACTTCGGGCAGAATCTGAGCCCCTCACTTGCCGTTTCTCCCGATGGCCGCACGTTGGCCTTTGCCGTGGATAGTCTGGGCGGGCGGCCGGGTGGCATCTACGTCAGACCACTGGACCAACTCACGGCCACGATGCTTGCCGGTACCGAAGAAGGTCTCGCTCCGTTCTTTTCGCACAACAGCCAGACGCTTGGATTTTTTGCCAGGGGGAAGCTGTGGACCATGCCAGTCAACGGCGGTGCTCCGGTGCCGCTCGCAGACGCACCCATGAGCCGCGGCGCCACCTGGGGAGAAGACGACGTGATCACCTTCAGTCCGTCGGGGGCTCCCGGCGGGTTGCTGATGCGCGTGCAGGCCCGTGGTGGCGCGCTCACTCCGCTAGGTGCGATGCCGGAAAAGCAAGTGACCCAACGCTGGCCTCAGGCGCTGCCCGGCAATCGGGCCATCCTTTACACCACCGCGCCAACCGTGGACAACTTCGACGATGGGTGCGTGGCGGTGCAAACCCTCGATGGCGCGCCGCCCCGCGTACTCCAATGCGGCGGTTCGTTCTGGACGTACGTCGCAAGTGGGCATGTCTTATACGTCCACGGGCACACGCTGTTCGCGGCGCCATTCGACCTCGCGCAACTCGCAATCACGGGAACGGGCGTGCCCATCATTGAAAACGTACGTTCGGGCACCGTCAGCGGCGTGGCGCATTTCGGAATCTCACGCGACGGCATGCTCGCCTATCTCAGTGCCGACAGCCGCAACGACACGGAGTCGTCGATCGACATCGTTGAGCGGCAAGGGAAGGCGACGCGTCTGGCCGGTCAGCCTGTCAATTGGCTGGGCCTGTCATTCTCCCCTGATGGCATGCGGCTGGCCATGGACGTGGTCACCGCAAAGGATCGGAACGTCTCACTCTACGATCTGTCGCGTGACGCCATTCAGCGCGTCACGTTCGGGGAAGTATCGGACAGCAATCCCATCTGGACGCCGAACGGGGACCGCATCACGTTTGCGTCTGCCACCGGCGGCGCGCCCAACCTCTATTGGCAGGATGCCGACGGCGGAACACCCGAACGTCTCACCACCAGCGACAATCAGCAGTTTCCGGGATCGTGGTTACCGGACGGCCTGGTGTTGGCGTACACCGAAATCCGGAACGGTGCGGGCGACGTCATGCTGCTGCCGATGGAGGGTGACGAAAAGACCGGCCTGAAGCCAGGGACGCCGCTCGCGCTGTTCGCCACCGACGCCAGGGAGTCGCACCCCGCGTTCTCCCCGGATGGCAAGTGGCTCGCGTATGCCTCGAATGCCTCGTCGCGGCTCCAGGTGTATGTGACGTCGGTCGCGAACCCGGCTCGCAGGACGCAGGTGTCGGTGGACGGAGGATCGCAGCCGATGTGGTCCCGCACCAGTCAAGAGTTGCTTTTTATCACCGAAGACGCGGTCACTCCGGTCTACGTCGTCACCTACGACACGGTCGATGGCGTGTTTCGTCCATCCCGGCCAAAGCTGTGGACGTCAACGCTCTTCAATTTACGATCAGCCGTGAACAACGTGTCGCTGCATCCCGATGGTCGCCGAGTCGCTGGCGCAATCGCCACACCGGGCCTCGACAAAGAGCCGACTGAACCACTCGTCGCCGTCGTGACGGGTTTCTTCGAGGTCCTCAAGAGCAAAGTCACGAGCGGGAAGAAGTAGCCGATGGCCGCTGCCCAGGCAAACAGGGATAGAATCCCACTCGTTCTCCGTTCCCCATGACCACGCTACCTGCCGGCAGCCGCCTCGGCCCGTATGAAATCGTCGGCCCGCTCGGTGCAGGCGGAATGGGCGCCGTGTATCGCGCGCGCGATACGCGACTCGGCCGCGAGGTGGCGATCAAAGTGCCGGCAGCGGCGTTGCTCGAGAGCCCAGCCGCCGTCGAACGCTTTCAACGCGAAGCTCGCGCGGCATCGTCGCTCAACCATCCGAACATCTGCACGATCTTCGACGTCAGCGCCGAGCCGCCGTATCTGGCGATGGAGCTGCTCGACGGCGAAACGCTGCAACAGGCCATCGCGCGCGGCGTCACCGACCTTGCGGCCGTGCTCGATATCGCAATTGCCGTCGCGGACGGTCTCGACGCCGCACACGCCAAGGGCCTGATTCACCGCGACATCAAACCCGCCAATATTGTTGTGACCGCGCGCGGTCCGAAGATTCTCGACTTCGGACTGGCCAAGATGGCGACCGAGGCGCACAGCGAGATCGCGAGCGACGGCGCGACGCGCACGGTGCTGTCGCCGGTCACCGAAGCCGGCACGGCCGTCGGTACCGTCGCGTACATGTCGCCCGAACAGCTGCGCGGCCTCGCGCTCGACGCGCGCAGCGATCTGTTTTCGTTTGGCCTCGTGCTCTACGAAATGGTGACGGGCCGCCCGGCCTTCACGGGCGAGACGAGCGCGGTGATTTCCGGCGCGATTCTGCACGCGACACCGGCATCGCCGCGCACACTGCAGCCGAGTCTGCCGACGCGTGTCGAGGACATCCTGCTGAAGTTGCTCGAGAAGGATCGCGAAGACCGGTATCAGACCGCGGCCGATCTGAGAGCGGACCTGAGGCGTGCGAAGCGCGAGCTGGATGGTGCGTCGGCATCACCGATCGTCAACGTGACAGGTGGATCTGTGTCGCGCCCGGCTCCGTCATCAGACGCGCAGGTCATCGTCGGCATTCTGCAGCGCTGGCGATGGCCCGTTGTCATCGCTGCAGCCGCCGTCGTGGTGGTCATAGCCGCAACGTATTGGTGGCTGGGCGACAGCGGGCCCCGAGCGTCCGTACCGGTGTCGAGCGCGGATCTTACGTTCGTGCCGCTCACGCGGACCGAGACGGCAGACCGGCCGGCTATTTCGGCCGACGGCCGATTCCTCGCCTACTTGGAGCAGATCGGCCCTGACGCCAGCGTGTGGATTCGGCAGACCGGCAGCAACAGCAACAGCCAGATTGTTCCGGCCGAACCCGACACCAGCCTGTTCGGCGTGACCGTGTCACCAGACGGAAGCTTTGTCGACTTCGTCAAGGGCGTCGTTCCCGGCACGGCGCTGTGGCGCGTGCCGTTTCTTGGCGGCACGCCGAAGACGATCGCCGACAAGGTCTGGTCGCCCATGGGTTGGTCCCCGAGCGGAAAGCAGTTTGCCTTCATTCGTCTCGTTCCGCCCAATCGCACGAAAGTTCTGATGGTGGCAGACGCGGACGGCGCCAACCAGAAGCAGATCTACTCTGCGAACGGCAAAGATCTCTTCGCCATTGTGAACGGACCGTTCGGATCGCTCGCCGCACCATCGTGGTCGCCGAGTGGTCGACGGATTGCATTGCGAGGCGAGGAGGATCTACCCGCTGGGGGCAGAGGCCAGAGACTGGTCGTGGTGGATGTCGCCGCTGGAACTGCGGATTGGATGCCCTTGCCAGCACCGCTGGCCGGAGGCGGCACCGTCGCCTGGCTCTCCGAAGAGGCTGTCGTGCTCAGCCAAGGCGATGGACCGGCGGCGGCCCATCAACTCTGGCGGATGACGTACCCCGGCGGACAGTTGACACGGCTGACCAACGATCTCAGCGACTACACGGGCGTCAGCCTCACTGCGGATCGCACAAGTCTGGTCACAGCGAAGATTGACCGGCGCGTGGGCGTGTGGCTGGCCGATGGGCAGGGCCATGACCCTGAAGAATTCGTGCCGATGCACGCCGAATCCGGCGCCTTCGCCGCACGAGTGGCATGGGCTGGAGAGCGACTCCTCTTCACGCGTGACACGGCAATCTGGGCCGTGACTCCCGGCGGCGCGCAGCAGATCGAGGTCATACCGATGGCCACTGCACCCTCGGGTAGCCAAGACGGCAAGACGGTGTTGTACCTGTCGCTCGGCGGTGATTCAGCCCGGGCAACCTTTCGGATCAATCCTGAAGGCGGCGAGGCCACTCGCGTGAGTGATCAGCGTGACCCGCTGAGACTGATGGCGGACGCGTCGGCCTACGTGTCACTGACTGGAGCGCTTCAGTCGCCAGTACTGACGCCATTCTCTGGCGGCAGCCCCACTCAGCTCTATGCGAATTTTGTTCCGGGCCGAGCGTTCGACGTATCACGTGACGGCCGGTACGCGGCGTTTGCATCGCAGGACAGGAAGAGCTTCAGGATCTGCGAACTGCCCGCGTGCACATCAATGAGGACGATTCCGGAACCGCGACGCGACCTGGGCACGATTCGCCTCACGCCGGATAACCTGGGCATCGCCTACATCGACTACTCCAGGCGCAACATCATGGTGCAGCCGATCGACGGACGCCCGCCCTACGCACTGACGTCGTTTCGCGACATGATCATTGACGACTTCGACTGGTCGTTTGATGCCAAGCACCTCGCGATCGTGCGGTCAGAGATTCGGCAGGACATCGTGATGCTCAAGGGATTGCGGTAAGCCATGGCCCTCACTACCGGAACCCGGCTCGGGCCGTATGAAGTCACCGCCGCTGCGGGCGCCGGCGGCATGGGCGAGGTCTACAGGGCCACCGACACGACGTTGAAACGAACGGTGGCACTCAAGGTGTTGCCGGCCTCCGTTGCAAGCGACCCGGAGCGGCTCGCACGGTTCCAGCGCGAGGCCGAGGTGCTCGCCGCGCTGAACCACCCAAACATCGCGGCCATTTATGGTCTGGAAGCCTCCACGGACGTGAAGGCCCTCGTGATGGAATTTGTTGAGGGGCCGACGCTGTCCGATCGCATCGCGGACGGACCCGTACCTCTCGACGAGGCGTTGCCCATCGCCGCCCAGATTGCCGACGCGCTGGAGGCGGCGCACGAACGCGGCATCATCCATCGTGATCTCAAACCCGCGAACATCAAGGTCCGGCCCGACGGTACGGTCAAGGTGCTCGACTTCGGCCTGGCGAAGAGTGCCGATTCCAGCGCGTCAGCCGCATCGGCCTCGGCGGCGACGATGACCTCGCCGGCCATGACTGCTATGGGCATGATCCTCGGCACCGCGCCGTACATGGCGCCGGAACAGGCGCGGGGACGACAGGTCGATCGGCGCGTGGACATCTGGGCGTTCGGCTGCGTGCTCTACGAGATGCTTACGGGCACGCGCCCGTTCGCCGGCCAGGACGTCACCGAAACCCTCGCGGCGATCGTGCGCGCGGAT
>JBKJQX010000207.1:0-6701 GCA_046594875.1 Vicinamibacterales bacterium | reverse complement strand
AAACTGCAGCAGCCCCTTCGTGATCCAGGGCTCCAGGTTGATCCCGATGGAGCGCAGGTTTCTGACGATCTGGCTTGGTGACTCCTCGAAGGCGAAATACAGGCATCGCTCACCGCGACTGCACGCCGCATCCACAAAATGCGCGGCCACGCTGGTCTTACCGGTGCCCGAGGTGCCCGACAACAGGACGCTGCTCCCGCGAAAAAATCCCTTGCCGCCCATCATGCCGTCGATCCGGCTGATGCCGGTGGAGACGCGATCGGTGGGCGCCGGATGGTGTAGAGCGAGTGACGAGATCGGCAGAAGGGAAATGCCGTGTTCATCGATCAGGAACGGATACTCGTTGGTTTTGTGCGTCGATCCCCGGTACTTGACCACGCGGAGGCGCCGAGTGGAGACCTCGTCGCGAATGCGATGGTCGAGCACGATCACGCAGTCCGACACGAATTCCTCGATGCCGTGCCGGGTCAGCTGGTCTTCGGAATCGCGCTCGGCCGTCAGAATGGTCGTGAGGCCCTGGGCCTTGAGCCAGCGAAAGAGCCTGCGGATTTCGCTGCGCAGAATGCCGGGGTTCGGCAACCAGCTGAAGAGCACTTCCAGGGTGTCGAAGACAATCCGCTTCGCCCCGACGTGCCGGACCGCGTCGGCGATGCGGATGAACAGACCATCAAGGTCATACTCACCCGTCTCCGCGATCTCGTGGCGCGAGATGTGCACATGGTCAAGAAACAGCTTTTTGTCTTTCACGAGCTGTTCCAGATCGAAACCAATCGACGCGACGTTCACCACCAGATCAGGAAGCGTTTCCTCGAACGAGATGAACACGCCGGGTTCATCAAACTGAGTGGCCCCGAGCACCAGGAATTCGAGTCCGAACAACGTCTTGCCCGAGCCGGCGCCGCCGCTGACCAGCGTGGGACGGCCCGTGGGCAGTCCGCCACCGGTGATTTCGTCCAGGCCCTGGATCCCCGAGGGAGACTTGAGGAGTTTCCCGAGCGTCTTCGGTGGCCGCGTCTTCGTCGATTTCTTTCGTGGGGTAACCGGCACTGGCGCCAGCGTATAGAGTCACACCATCAAAGGCTGTGCACAATTGCACAGCTTTTTGATCAAACCGATCGAGCGGCTCAGGGCTTGCGGATCTGTCCGTCCTCGCAGGTTGGGTCGGCACCCGGCTCCAAAGGCCCGAGTTCGTGTGTGTCCTGGGCGGCTTTGGCGGCCTCCCTCGCACCAGGTTCCTCAGGCGATCGCGTCGGATCGTCGGGGCGTGTCTCGGGACTGTCAGGACTCTTCTGAAAGTCGGGTAGGTTGTCCCGCCGAAACGGCGCGTCTTCTTTCAGCCCAATCTCAAGCTTGTCTTTCCAGGTCATGCCTCCCACGCTATTCGCGTGGATGTCCGAACGCGTGTACCGAAGAGCACACCACCGTCATGGGCATGAGATCGGCACTGAAGAGCATCACGGTGAAGACCAATGGCACCAAGGTGACACTCACCGGCGATGTGGCCACCTCGGCACAGAAGGCTGAAGCCTTCCCAGTTCCCCAGCCACTGATCGCCGGTGCAGCCGTGTTAGGCTGCGCGTGGTAACAACGGGACGTGGTGACTGACTTCAACATGTGGGTCTGCGGGCTGGTGGACGACATGGCTGCGATCCAGTCCTCGGTGTAAGAAGTTCCTGACGTGGCTGCACAGTCATCAGCAGTAAACGACGAGTGGCTCTGGGGCTGGGACCAGACACCTGGAATCGTCTCGGTCTGGGCCGACGGCAGCGGGCGAGCGTGGGTATGGCGGCGCCATGACGGAGTGCTCCACAGTGAGCACGTTCGATATCGGCCATGGGTACTGGTGGACGCCATCGATCACCTGCTGGAAGCCAATATCAGGTGGCACGAACTCGAAGGGCCTGGCGCGCTTCGCTTCCACGTCAGCGCCGACGACGGCCGCACGCTGACGCACGCCCTTCTGACTGCAGCCTCCGCCAGATTCGGCCGGGTCATCAGTCACCTGGGCGGTCTGGACAAGGCAACACTTCTGAACCTGTCTCCCGAGGAGCAATATCTCGTCGCGAGCGGCCGGACGTATTTCGGCGGTCTCGCATTCGACGACCTGCGGCGCATGCAGTTCGACATTGAAACCACCGGCCTTGACCCGAGACACAGCCGCGTCTTCATGATTGCGGCGCGGGATCCGGAAGGCCGCGTGCAGATCCTGGAGGCCGATGGCGACGATGACCGGGCGGAAAGTGAGTTGCTCCGCCGGCTCGCGGCTGTGATTCAGGCAGCCGACCCCGACGTCATTGAGAACCACAATCTGCACGGATTCGATCTTCCGTTTCTCGAACGGCGCGTCAGGACGCTCGGCTTCGGTCTCCAGTTGGGCAGGGTGCCGGGCGCTTCGCTTCGACGCCGCGCCGCCAGGCGCGGTGTGCGTGATGACGAAGGCGGTGCCAGGCGCGTGCGCTTCGTGGCGCCTGGACGCGAGTTGATCGACACCCTCGATGCGGTACGAGCCTACGACTTCGCCGTGCGTGAATTGCCCGGGCACGGCCTCAAGGCCGTCGCCAGGCATCTGGGCGTGGCCGGCCCCGATCGTGAACTGATTCGAGGCGATCAAATCTTCAACGTCTTTCGCACCGACCCCGCGCGCGTTCGCCGCTACGCGGCCGCCGACGTCGAAGAGGCGGCCGCCATCGCGCGCATTCTCGGCGGCGCCGCGTTCGCGCTCGCGAAGATGGCGCCGCGGCGCTACGAACGCCTTGCCGACGCAGGCGCGGCGACCGGCATCATCGACCCGCTCATCGTGCGGGCGTACGTGCGCTCCAACGCGGCGCTACCGGCCCATCGCCCTGGCGACGGGACAGAGCACACCGGCGCCGCCCTGCACCTCTTTGCCACCGGCGTGGCCCAACGCGTGGTGAAAGCCGACGTCGCCAGCCTGTACCCATCGCTCATGCGCGCCTTCCGGATCGGGCCATCACGCGACCGCCTCGGCGTCCTCCTCACCATCGTCGATCAACTGGTCGAGCGCCGATTGGCCGCGAAGGCGGCGGGAAAGGCGGCACCGCCAGGCTCGGCGGCGCGCCATTCCCACGAAGCGATGTCGGCGGCCATCAAGCTTGTGGTCAATTCGGCCTACGGGTATCTCGCTGCAGGCGGAGGCCTGACGCGATTTGCCGACGTCGACGCGGCCAACGAAGTCACCAGGCGGGGTCGGGAGACGTTAGGGTTGATTTGCCGTGAATTGGCCGCACGCGGGGTGCAGTTACTCGAGGCTGACACGGACGGCGTGTATTTTTCGGTCAGCGACAACCTTGCAGAAGCCGACGAGCGCAGGGTGGTTTCGGAAGTGGCGTCACTGCTGCCGCCGCTCGTACACCTGGAGTTCGAAGGCCGTTATGCCGCGATGCTGTCGCACGAGCCGAAGAACTACGCGCTCCTGTCATACGACGATCGCCTGCTGCTGCGCGGAGTCGCCTTTCGTTCCAGTCGCGCGGAACCGTTTGGCGAGGCGTTCTTGCGCCGAGCGATTCGGCGCCTCCTGACCGAAGATGTGCCAGGCGTCAGACTCGCCTACCTCGACAGCGTCTTTGCCCTCCGCAGACGAACGATGGCGACGTATGACGTCTCGTCCCGCGTGCGTCTCACAAAGTCGCCTGAAGAGTACGAAGCCGTTCGCGCCACCCGCCGCGAGCTTTCCTATGAAGCGGTTCTGGCGTCCGGCCGTACGTCGTGGAGGGCTGGCGAACGCGTCCGGGTGTACAGAACGTCACGAGGCACCGGGGCGGTTGTGCCGGAACGTGACGAGGACGCGTATGCGACGTCTGTGTGGGTTGACACCCACGACTACGACGTCTCGCACTACGTCCGCGTGCTCACCGACAACTTTGCCTCACGACTCGAGCGTGCCTTTTCGCCAGAAGACCATGCGTCCGTGTTCAGCGACCCCGAACAGCCGTCCATGTTCGAGCGGGACGTGATGGCAATTCGGCCAATCCTGCGGGCACGCGCGGAGTGACCCGGTGGGGCGCGAAGTCCTGCCAGATTTGCGCGAGCACCTTCGCGTCCACGACGAGTGTGTCCGCCTTCTGAGGGTCTTTTTCAGAAAACAGCTGGAGGGTCACAGTCGCGCACGACGGTGACAGCGCGTCGGGATCAAACGCATACAGGCCTTCGACGATGGTGTCCTTGTCGGTCAGACGATGCGCGAGTGTGAAGGGGTGCACAGGCACCACTTCGGCATCACCACACATCGCGCGCATCCGTTCGAAGTTGGATTTGGGGCGTTTGAGCGGCGGAAGCGACACCCCCTGGGTCATCACCGCACCTCGTGCCACTCTCGCCCAGAAGCTCTCGACGAATCGTGGCGTCACGCGAATCAGCAGCACCGGCGGCACTTCCTGAACGTACCTGGACCAGTTGCCGAAGCCGAATTGTCGAACCCCCGCTGCCTGGGCGGCCTGGGACGCCATGACGTGCACCGGGGTGATGAACTCGACGTCGAAATCGGAAGTCGCCAGTTGCTGGGGCTTTGCCCGGTTGGCGCCGCTTCCCGCAGCGCTGCCAGAGCCGGACGGGAATGGACGAAGAGACTCCACCGGCAGCTGCGCGGCCGAAGGCGTCGGCGAGGCCCCGATCTTTTCTGCCGCCGACGCGACAACCTCACACACCCGGCCCACGCGCACAATACGAGTGCGGTCGGATCGTTCGCCGTCGCGCTCCGGAGCGAGTGTGGTCAGTCCGATGAACTGACCGGCGGTCCCAAACACCGGCGCGCCACTGCCGCCTTCGCTCGCGCGAAGATTGGACTCGATGACATTCGGGAGGATGACGTCGATCGATCCGCTTCTGGTACCCCGCAACCGGTCGAGCGGCGCCTCGATCGCGGTCATCTCGTCGCCCACCGCCAATGGTCCGGCTGGCGACTGGCACTCGAGCAGATGCGCCTTCGCGGTCGCAGCAATCGACGGGTTGATCCTGACGAGCGCGATCCCGCGTACGGCATCTGAGGCGACGACGACGCCGACCACTTTGACGCTCGCCGACAGTTGCACCTCCACCGACGTGGCGGCGCCGATCACCTTCTGGTCGGCCAGCACGAGCCCTTGTGCATCGATGAGGAGACCCGACCCGTGGGCCGTGGCGCTCCAGATGGCCACGACGCTGTCCTTCCACGTCGCGAGCAGCGAGGAGGGATCTGCCTCTGGGGGCGCGCCGGCCGAGTCTGCCGCATCCGTGATGGGCACCACTTCGGCATTCTCGCCCGTCAACTCAAGCACCGCGTCGCGGCCCCCCACCACGTCCACGACCATCGTCCACTGGTAGGCCTTGCCACCAAGTGCCACAGGCCGGTCTGATTCCACTGTGTAGTTACCGGGAGCAAGTCGAATCTCGGCGGCGCCCTCAAGCGACGTCAGAATTCGCCGCGGTGGTGCACTCGCGGGGTTTTCGCTGATGAGCAACGCATGGCGCGGCACCGGAGTCGTGCGCCCAGTGCTGTCTACGACGTTGACTTGGATGCGCAGGACACTGAGCACCTGGCCCACGTCGGCGTGCGCGATCTGCAAGACGACGAGGGCGATGGCCAATCCGCGGAACATCCTTCCGATACACTATGCTTTCTTCCATGAAGGTGCGCGCCGGCGTCGGTATCGCCCTCCTGCTGGCGGGCCTGGCAGGGGCCGGCGTGGTGATCGCCCAAAGGGGCCGATTCGGCGCACTGGACTCGGCGCTCGGCCGGGTGCCGACCGCCACCAACATGCCCTACGACGGCCGCTTCGCGTTCGTCCGGCTCACGTACGAGACGTTGCCCGGCGGCTATTGGTACCGCGGCCAGCCCGCGTGGTCACACGGCTACCCGACGTCGGAACAGAATCTCATGAAGATTCTCGAGTCGTTCACGACCGTCACCGGCCACCAGAGCACGAACACTCTTTCGCTCGAGGATCCCGAAATTTTCAGGTATCCGGTGCTCTATCTGATTGAAGTGAGCTGGTGGCAGATGACCGACACGGAAGGACGCAATCTACGCGCGTTCCTCGACAAGGGCGGCTTCGTCATTGTGGATGATTTCAAGACGGCAGAATGGCGCGGCGGCCGCGGATGGGAACAGTTTGCCGACAACATGCAGCGCGTGATGCCGCGGGGGAAGTTCATCGACCTCGACGTCTCGCATCCGATCTTCAGCCAGTTCTTCTCGATCCAATCACTCGACATCTTTCCGCAGGCTTACAACGCAGGTCGGCCGATTTTTCGCGGACTGTTTGAAGGGAATGACCCGACCAAGCGGATGCAGATGTTTGTCAACTACAACACCGACATCTCGCAGTTCTGGGAGTGGTCTGGCCGCGGATTGCGGCCAATCGAGCAATCAAACGAAGCCTTCAAGCTGGGCGTCAACGCCATCATCTACGGCCTCACGCATTAGCAGGCGGCTGAAAAACAGGATGTTACACGAGGCGTGAAGGGGTCGACTGCTGATCGGGCCTGTACGACGATGCGGCATGCGCGGTGATGATCAGCAGACAGGCCACCTCTTCAGCGATCTCTCTCCGGAAGCACGCGTCCCGATGGATCTTCCACTGCGGGCTGTCCGCCGGATGACCGATGAGGCACTTCGTGCGCTGGCGCCGGCGCTCGGTCGGTTGTATTCGGAGACCGGCCGGCCGTCGATTCCCCCCGAGCAGCTCCTGCGCGCGCTCCTGATT
>JBKJQX010000244.1:0-4481 GCA_046594875.1 Vicinamibacterales bacterium | reverse complement strand
GAGAAGGTGGCCGCCCACTCGTACGTGAGTGTGGTGGACGGCCGGCCGACGCGTCACGCCACGTGGGCCGAGTGCGAACGCCACGTGAAGGGCCGCTCCGGGGCCAAGTTCAAGAAGTCTGTCAGCGCAGCCGATGAAGCGGCCATCCTGCGAAACTGGAACATCGATCCTTCGGATCTGTGATCACCGCGCCTTCGCGCCAGGCCCTTTGACGACGCGCCCTGGGGTGGCGCCGGTGTGGATGCCGTCTTTCAGCACGGGCACGCCGTTGACGAGCACGTGCACCATGCCGGTCGAGTACTGATGCGGCTTGTCGTACGTCGCGTGGTCTTCGACCTTGGCGGGATCAAAGATCGCCACGTCCGCGAAGTACCCCGGCGCCAGACTCCCCCGCCTCTCGATGCGCAATACCCTGGCCGGCTGTGACGTCAGCTTCCTGACGGCATCCTGCAATGTCAGCACGCCTTCGCGGGTGTAGCGGCCGATGACCCGCGCGAAGCTGCCATACGCGCGAGGATGTGTGCTCGCCTTCAGGAAGACGCCTTCGGGCGCCATCGAGCCGGCGTCGGAGCTGAAGCTCATCCACGGTAGCGCCATCTGCCGGCGGACATTCTCCTCGGACATCAGGAAATACACGACCTGCACGCGGCTACCGTCCTCGATCACCAGGTCGATCGCGGTGTCCTCGGGCGACTTGCCTCGAGACTTCGCCACTTCGGCCAACGTCTTGCCGGTGAGTGGCTTCAAGGCGTCGTTCTTGAAACCCACGAGTAGCGTGCCCTCAGCGCCTGCCGCAAGGTACAGGTTCTCCCACTCGGTCGTGCGCGTGGTCATCTCACGGAGGACGCGTTGCCTGGTCTTCGAATCCTTGAGCCGGTTGGTCCAGGCCACGTGGCCACCCTCCTGCACCCAGGGCGGCATCGCCGCATCCAGACCAGTGGACCCGGCCGTGTAGGTATACATGTCGGCGCTGATCTCCAGCCCCGCCGCGCGTGCGGCTTCGACCTTCCGAATCACATCGTCGAGCTTGGTCCAGTTCTCTTTGCCTGCGGCTTTGAGGTGGTAGATCTCGGCCGGCACCTTTGCTTCGCGCGCAATCGTGATCAACTCGTCCACCGCTTCCAGCAGGCGATTGCCTTCGCTGCGCATATGCGAGATGTAGATGCCGCCGTGTTCCCCCGCGACGCGAGCGAGAGCGATGAGCTCGGGTGTCTTCGCGTAGAACGCCGGTGCATAGATGAGTGACGACCCGACCCCCAGCGCACCTTCCCGCATCGCCTGAGCGACGAGGCCGCGCATGGTATCGAGCTCAGCCGCGGTCGGTTCGCGGTCCTGCTCACCAAGCACGTGCGTCCGTACGGTGGTGGCGCCGATAAACGACGCAATATTGGTCGAGATTCCCTTCGCGACCAGATGGTCCAGATATTCCTTGAGCGTCGTCCACTCGATGGCGTACTTGATGTCGCCCTGCTGTTCGACGATCTCGGTTTTCATCGCGCTGGTGAGCGGTCCGCCGGACGTGCCCTCGCCAAAGACCTCGAGCGTCACACCCTGACGGATGTCGCTCTGCGAGCGGCCATCGGCCAACAGCGGCGTGCCCGCCCAGCTGAGCATGTTGATGAAGCCGGGTGCGACCGCCAGTCCCTTCGCATCGATTTCCGACCGGCCCGTTGCGTCCCCAATCGCGCCGACCGCAGCGATGGTATCGCCGTTGATCGCCACGTCACCGGTGACCGGCGCCCCGCCGCCCCCATCGTAAATGGTCCCGTTACGGATGAGGATGTCGTACTGGGCCGGTTGGGCGCAGGCCGAGACCGCCGCGCCCATGACACACGCAACAAGAAGGTTCCGCATGGGCGAAAGGCTAACAGAATGGGCCGAATCTGGCGATTCAGGCTTTCCTCACGCATTCTTCAGGCCGCTCTCACGACTTGACCGGGCCTCTCAGGAGAACCTCTGGCTCAGGAGGCCGTGATGAAACGTAACGCCGCACGCCTGATTGTTGTCGCCGTCGCGGGACTGATGTCCCACGTGAGCGTATCTGCCGAGAAGTCCGCGACCAGTGTGAGGGTTGAAGCCCATCGCGACGGTCGCGAGATCGTGGTGACGGTGGGGCCGATTGAAATCCCCGCGTCCACGTCCTACAGCCACCATCCACCCGAAGCCCGCATGCAGTTTGACTGGCCCACGGCCGGCTGGCTGCGCGGCTATCGCATCGACCTGCTCGACGCCGAGGGTCGCATCCTGCCGCGCGAGATGCTCCACCACGCGGGCGTGGCCAACCTCGACCGCCGCCAGCTCGCGTACCCGCTCGTGGAACGGCTGGTCGCAGCCGGCCGTGAGACTCGCCCGGTCATGCTGCCCGCATCGATGGGCGTGCCCCTCTCGGCCGGCCAGAAGCTGCTGATGTATTACGCGCTCGTCAACCCCACCTCCACCACGCTGCGCGGCGCCACGCTCAAGCTCACCGTGACCTGGACACCGGAAACTTCGAAGACGCCCAGGTCCGCATTCCCCGTCTACCTCGATGCGAATCCCAAAGCGTTGGGCGGCCCACGTTCATTCGATATCTCCGCAGGTGTCTCAGTCACGAGTTCGGAATTCAGGCTCCCAGCCAGCGGGCGCCTGCGCGCGCTTGGCGGCCATTTGCACGACTATGCCGTCGAGATCCGCCTCGAAGATGTGCAGACCGGCAAGGTCATGGCGCGCATCAAGGCCAAGCGTCACGCCGACGGCCGGCTGATCTCGGTCGGTTCCACACGATTCGTTCTCACGCGCGGGGGCCTTCATCTGGCGGCGGATCGTCCGTACCGGGTGGTGGCCGTCTACAACAACCCGACGGGAGCCACCATTCCTGACGGCGCCATGGGATACCTCGTGGGGCCATTCATCCCAGACAACCCGACACAGTGGCCGGCGATCGATCCGGTGAATCCACTGTTCCAGGCAGACCTGGCGGTCATGCTCGGCACGGACCCGCATGCGGTGCACCGCCACGGCGGGAAGTAGGGCGTGGCTTCAGCCGCGCCGCCAGCTACGTCGCGCGTTCAGCCAGCAGGGCGAACACGCGCCGGCACGCCGGGGTGTCACGGACGGGCGCGAGCCACGGTTCCACCGGCAGCGTCCATCCGGCGCGCCCGGGCGGCTCGGTCGTAAGCATCTGCACCAGCGTGTCGCACGCCTCTTCGTGACGGCCGGTGGCCACCCAGAGGCAGGCACGCGCCATCGCGCCTTCTGCCGACCGGTGGCTGTTCAGCAGTTCGGTGATTGCGCGCTCGGCGTGGTCGAACAGGGCGGACGCGCGCGCGTCCTCGTGTAGCGCGCGACACGCCATCGCGCGCCCGACGAGCGATCGGGCGTGGTCGGGGTACACGGCCAGTGACCGTGAGAACAGGTTCTCGGCGTCCGCCGCACGACCTTCTTCGAGGGCCAGGAAGCCGAGGCCGTCCCAGGAGTTGGTCGCGTACTCCACGGCGTACAGCGCCGTCGCTTCCGGCGCAAGTTCACGTTCCAGTGCGCGCCGTGCGGCCGCGCGATCGCCACCAGCCGCCCACATCAGCAGTCCAGACAGCCAGTGGAGTCCGTAGGCCGGATATCTCGAGGCGCCGACTCGACCGGCGTCCCCTTCCGCAAGGCCCCGCTCGAGCGCCACGGTCGCTTCGCTCAAGTGTCCGCGGGCCACGAGCACCATCGCTGTCGTGAAGTAGCTATAGGCGAACGCCGGGTACTGCCGCTCCACCTCCGCCATGCACGCAACCCGCTCGGTGCCCCAGGTGGCCATACCCAGGCGGAAACGATGACGCCAGTCGTGGGGCTCAAGCGCAACCGCTCTGCGGCCCGATTCAATGGCCTCATCCACCTTTCCGGCAGTCATCAGGAACAACGCGAGCGACGCATGCGCCTCGCCCAGGCCCGCGTCGAGTTCTACCGCCCGGCGGGCGTGCCCAATCGCGAGCCGCAACTCGTCGTGATCGGGCTTGTTCCGCATGCGGGACGATTCGTAGAGCCAGAACCGCGCGTCCGCCAAGCCGACATACGCCAGGGCGTAGCGAGGATCCAGCGTGAGCGCGCGGTCGAAATCGCGGATGGCGTCGGGCACGAGGATCAGGTCCAGCGACTCGAGTTTCAGCCGCCCCTCGGTGAGTGCGCGGTACGCATCGATGCTGGACGTCTCGCGCGTGCGGATGCGCACAGCGGCCGCGGCAGGAACCGGCACTTGCAGATCGGCCAGCAACTGCGTCACGAGTTTGTCCTGCACGGCCAGCGCGTCTGCCACCGGCCCATCGGCTCTGGCGTGGGCCATCATCTCGCCAGTCCGCACGTCCAGCACTCGGGCCGTCATCCGCAGCCGGCCGGCATCGCGCTGATAGCCGCCGACCACCAGCCAGTCCAATGCCGCCCGGCGAGCCGCATCAAGATCGACCCGGCGCACAGTCTCGGGGAGTCCCGCGCGATCGATCACCGACAGGTCACGCAATGTG
>JBKJQX010000221.1:0-6149 GCA_046594875.1 Vicinamibacterales bacterium | reverse complement strand
CAGACGGTTGTCCTTCACGTAACGCGCGCCCGACAACAGGCCGGTGGTCACTCGCCCGGCCGGATCCACCATCATCGACTCGTAGACTTGCACCTGATCGGCCTGGGTGATTTCCGCGTAGTGCGGCTCGAACCGTGTGGCATCGGCATCGTTGTCATTACCGGCAATGCGGCCATCGGGCGAGAATGCGCCCGACTCGAAGACCACACGCCCGCCAGCGTCCTTCACCACCACGTGGAGCCACGCCCGGCGCGAGGGATAGGCGGTTGGCAGCTTGTGTCCCGCCAGGTTCTGCACATCAACATCAATGGACAGGCCGGCAGCCGTCCGTTCAGCGCGTGAGACCGACACCCGCGCGGTATCTTCCTGCAGGTGCCTGACGGTGCGCGCCACGGCGGCGTCCATTTCACGCGGCGTCGCCCGCACACCCAGTTCCGCTCGATACCGGTTGAGCATCTTCATCATGAAGAAGTTGCCGCCCAGAAACGTGTGTCGTGACACACCCGCGCGCGGCTGGCCCAGGACTTGTGTGAGGGGAATTTCACCTTCAACCACCGGCATGTGACACGACTGGCAACTCTGCGTGTCCTTGTACGCGCTCTGCTGCCATTCGAGGTACGGCGTCTGCTCGGGCAACGTCACATCGGTCGCGCCGGTGGCCAGCGCGTGCGTGAAGAGTGTGTGACACGTGGCACACAGTTCAGACTGCTGGATGTGCGTGGACTGCGCCGGCTCGAACGACGAGGAGGATTTCATCACGCGGGTGCGGCCGGTATCGATCTGGAATGGTCCGAACAGGCGCCGCGTGCCTGGCGCGGCGGCCAGGTCGATGACGTATCCGCCGGTAAAACTCGCCGGCGTACCCAACCCGGCCGGCTGAATCTGATGGCACACCGTGCAGGACACGCCGTCGGCGGCCAGGGCGTTGTCCGAGTCATCCGGCCGGCCCAGCGGCACGTGATCAAAAATGCGCCCCTTGCGTCCCGCCGCCCGGTCGGGGTACGTCGTCATGGGCATGTGGCAGATCGAGCACTCGTTTTCGATGTCGGCGGCCGACGCCGGGTGATCCATCACCTCTCGGCGTACTGCAGCCATCCAATAGGGATCGCGGGCGGAGTTGGCCATCATCGAGGCGCGCCAGTCGGTGAAGATCGACACGTCCTCCCCCGCCGGCGTCACCACGTTGTTGTGGCAGACGCTGCAGGTGTCGGCGGCGACGAACAGGCCGGCGGGAGTGAAGTGTGGATTGGGCTGCGCCTGCACGGACTCGAAAAAGACGTCGGGTGTCTTTTTCGGTGCCGTGTCCTCGAAAAAGACACCCGACGTCTTTTCCGCACTGACCACCAGGGTTGTCGCCCAGAGGACGACGCTCGCGCAGGCGGCAACCTTACCAACCATCGCGCAATCCCCCATCAAACCAATCCCACAGGAAATACATGACCACGCTCGAGTTGCGATGCGCGCGGCCGGTCAGCGGCGTACGCCACCCGATGTTGAACCGCACGTGCTGCCGGGTATTCAGCGTGACCTGGAACTGCGGCACGATGTCCCAATCAATCGTCGCGCCAGACTCCAGTGCTCGCGCAGCCAGCACTTCGACCATCGGCGACCAGGCGCGACCGAACGGGCCGTTCTGGGTAAACGTCTTGCCCACCGCCGCCCGCCAAAACGCTTCACGCCCGGCTTTTTGCGTGTCGGCCGGCAGTTCCACGCCGCCCTGAAACTGGACGAACCCGTTGGAGGGCAGCAACTTTCCGAAGGTCATGAAGGACTCAAACACCGTGGTGTCCTTCGACAGGCCATCTGCGGTGTCTCCCGTCGGCAGAATCACCTCGCCGGAGAGCGAGAAGATGTACCCCCGCTTCAGACTGTGAGACAGGGCGCGCTTGAATCCAAGTGCCAGGTCACCGGCGCCACCCACCCAGGCCCCACCGCTTCGAGACGCCGCGAACGGGACCGTGATCTCGATCTGGTTGCGTGGTCCAAATCGCTTCTCGTAGACAAACGTTGTGGACGCACTGGCCGGGCCGCGCCCAAACGCGGTAGTCATCACCCATTCATCTTCGGGGAAGGCTTTTTCCGTAAACAGCGCCTTGGGAAGATTCAGTTCACCGCGCGGCCACTCAGGCACCTCGCAGAACGTCTTGACGTGTCCAATGATTTTGTAGAGGTCCGCTTCGCTGAAGGCGCCGCCAAACGCCGGCATGTGGCTGGAAAACCCGCGCGCCGGTCCGCCTTCATGCGCCACCGTGACCCAATCGGCATTGGCTTCGCGCGGCGCGAACCGGCAGTCGGTGAAATCGGGCGTCGGCACATCGAAGCCGATGGCGCCGGCCTCTTTCCCCTTGCCGTCGAGTCCATGACACGCCGAACAGGCCTGCGCGAACAACTCGGCGCCGGTCTTCCCGGCCGTATCCACGGTGCCCTTCACGACCTGATCGAGCGTTCGCGCTTCGGGCGAGGCCTGGGTTAACGCAAAGACCGCCACGAACACGGCGGCGCTCAAGCCTTGCAGCCGGCGAATCATCCGCCAGAGCATATCGCGACGAGTGACTATCGCCACGGACCGCGCGCGTTTGCCTCGCGGGCGGCGAGCACGGCCAGGTCCGGCCGATCGCTGATCACACCACACACTCCCCAATCGGTGACCGCCTGGAGGTCCTCTGGCCGGTCGACGATCCACGAATGCACGGGCAGACCCGCATCTCGCGCCAGTCGGACCAACGCCTCGGTCAGGACCCGCTCTCCCCTGAACACAAACGGTACGTGAAGGACGGCATACCCCGTCAGGAGCGGCTCCATCGAGAGACCGGCGCGCGACAGTGCCGACTGTACTTCACCGCGCGACGCGCTCGTCGGCAGATGCGGCGCCACCCGGCGCACGTGCCTCAGGACGCCATCGTCAAATCCCGCCACCACCACCCGGTCGTCTGCATGGCACTCGCGGATCACGGCCAGCGCCCGGTCGGCCACCTCGGTCCGTTCCCCTTTTATCTCCACGAGAAACGGATGCGTAGAATATCTCCTCAGGAGAAATTGCAGCGTCGGGATGCCGATGCCCAGGCCGCGATACGGCCAACCCTGATCGGCGCCAAACTGCGCCCCGGCATCCACTCGCGCAAGCGCGTCAGCCGTGAAGTCTTCAACGGCACCGGTCGCATCGGTCGTGCGATCCAGCGTGGAGTCGTGCAGAACGACCGCTTCGCCGTCGCGTGAGATATGAATGTCGCACTCCAGCCAGTCGGCCCCGAGGGCCACGCCATGGTCAAACGCCGGAACAGTGTTCTCCGGACGCAGGGCGGACCCGCCGCGGTGGGCGATGGCGACCACATGATTGAGTGACAGCAGCGACACGTCAGAACGTCCAAGGCACTATAGTCAAGATATGCCTTCTTCCACCACCCTGCCGGCCACGCTCGGCGACCTCCGCCGCGCCATCACATCGGGCGCACGACCGCACCGATCCGTCAAAGACGAACTGCGGTCGAATCTGATCGCGCGGCTGCGCAACGGCCAGCCGCTGTTTCCCGGCGTCATCGGGTACGACGACACCGTCGTGCCCCAGATGGTCAACGCGATTCTGTCGAAGCACAACTTCATCCTGCTCGGCCTGCGCGGCCAGGCCAAGACACGGTTGCTTCGCGCACTCACCTCCCTGCTCGATTCGCAGTCGGCCGTCGTGCCCGGTTGCGAAATCCATGATGACCCGCTGGCG
The DNA here is from genome assembly GCA_046594875.1 of Vicinamibacterales bacterium. GTDB lineage: Bacteria > Acidobacteriota > Vicinamibacteria > Vicinamibacterales > SCN-69-37 > SYFT01. Next base: position 2,434 of record JBKJQX010000221.1, on the reverse strand, counting down.
CCCATCTGCGGACCGTGCCAGGCGCGCGTCGCCGCAGAGGGCGACGCGATGGCGATTGGCTGGCGCACCGCCGAGCGGCGGTATGTGGAAAAGCTGGCCACTCCCGACGTCACCATCGCGGACCTTATCGGCGACGTGGACCCCATCAAAGCCGCAAGATCAGGCTTTGAGCTGGGTGACGCCAGGACCATGCACTTCGGGCTGTTGCCACGAGCCAACCGGGGCATCTTCGCCATCAACGAGCTGCCAGACCTTGCCAGCAAGGTGCAGGTGGGCCTGTTCAACATCCTCCAGGAGGGCGACGTGCAGATCAAGGGCTACCCCGTCCGCCTGCCGCTGGACGTGCTCCTGGTCTTTTCGGCGAACCCCGAAGACTACACCGCCCGCGGCAAGATCATCACGCCTCTCAAGGACCGCATTGGCTCCGAGATTCGGACGCACTATCCGCGCACGCGCGGCGACGCCATTGCCATCACCGCGCAGGAGGCCTGGACCGACCGGCCGGCCGACGTCCAGATTGACGTGCCCGCCTACGTCCGCGAGGTTGTGGAAGAAATCGCCTTTCAAGCCCGGCTGGATTCCAAGGTCGATCGCCGATCGGGCGTCAGCCAGCGTCTGTCCATCACCGCTCTTGAAAACGTCGTCTCGAACGCCGAGCGGCGTGCGGCATTGTCTGCGGAACCCGTCGTGGTGCCACGCGTGAGCGACATCTACGCCTCTCTGCCTGCCCTGACCGGGAAGATCGAGCTGGAATACGAAGGCGAGTTGAAGGGTCCTGAGATCGTGGCGAGGGAACTCGTGCGGTCCGCGGTGGCCAACGTGTTTGACGGATACACCTCACGCGCCAATCTGAAACCGGTCATCGCCTGGTTCGACCAGGGCGGTGCAGTGGACTCGTCGGACACTACGCCATCTGACGACCTTCTCGCCGCGACCGCGCCCATCGAAGGGTTCAGCGACCTGCTCGCACGCATGGGCGTGCAGGCCGGTGCCTCGGCTCCCGGGCAGGCCTCGCTCGCCGACTTCGTGCTCGAAGGCCTCTGCGCGATGAAGAAGATCAGCCGCACCGAAGAGGGAAAGATTGAAGGCTCCCCGCACGAGCGGAAATCCCGGCACCGCGACGACGGCCGGCAAGCCGACATCCGCACGATGCTCGAAGACGAAGGCGAGGAGCCCGGCCCGCCGGGATCGAAGGGGCGCAAGAAGTATTACAACTGATCGGCCCCGATGAAGTACCGCTACACCAAGTACATCGAAGAACTGCTCGACGGCCTCGACATGGAGGCACTCGTCTCGCGCCTGTCCGACCTGCTGCTCTCAAGCGGCTTCAACAATCCCTGGGACCCGCAGAGTGAGGCCGACCAATCGATGCAGGCGCTGCATGACGCCGTGCTCGACGCGCTCCTCAATGGCGGCGTCATGTCGGACGAAATGCTGCAGCGCCTGATGCGCGAACCGTCCGACGATGACGCTCGTGCGCGCATTGAGGAAATGGTGCAGAAGGTCATCGAACAACTGACCGATCAGGGATTTGTGTCCACGACCGGCACCCCACCGTCGGGACAGGACGCGCCAGGCTCGGTCGGCGCCGGCGCGGGTCCCGATGGCGAAGCCCGATTCGAGGTCACCGACAAAGCCCTGGACTTTCTCGGGTATCGAGCGCTGAGGGACCTGCTGGGTTCAATGGGCCGCAGCAGCGTGGGCGGTCACGACACCCGCGAACTGTCGACAGGCATTGAAGCCGGCGGCCCGCCGCGCCCGTACGAATTCGGCGACACCATGAATCTGGACGCCTCGGCCACCATCCTCAACGCCGTGCGGCGAGGCGCCGGTCTAAACGTCGACCACGAAGACCTGATGGTGACGCAGGGCGATTACCAGAGTTCCTGCGCCACGGTCCTGCTGCTCGACTGCAGCCACAGTATGGTGCTCTACGGCGAAGACCGTTTCACGCCGGCCAAACGCGTCGCACTCGCACTGACCAACCTGATCAAACACCAATACCCCGGCGACTCACTCAACGTCGTGCTCTTTCACGACTCGGCTGAAGAGGTGCCACTCGCGCACCTCGGCCGTGTGCGGGTGGGGCCGTATTACACCAACACGCGCGAAGGCCTGCGCCTGGCCCGCCGCATCCTCGAGCGGCAGCGCAAGGACATGCGGCAGATCATCATGATTACCGACGGCAAGCCGTCAGCGATCAGCCTGCCGGACGGCCGCATCTACAAGAACGCGTTTGGCCTCGACCCCTATGTGTTGCGCGAGACCTTTGCGGAAGTCGCCGCGTGCCGGCGAGCGGGCATCCTCATCAACACCTTCATGCGGGCCACGCGGCGAACGAACGCGACCAGGTCATAGTCGCGCGCCAGCATGAAGGTGTTGATGAGGATGCCCGCTCGCCGGCACGCGGCGACTTCTGCAAAGGTCTCGCGCA
>JBKJQX010000158.1:0-9731 GCA_046594875.1 Vicinamibacterales bacterium | reverse complement strand
TCGCGGGGTTATGGACGTCGATCGTACGGGTGCCGGTGGATGGAACCCAACGGCCGCCGATGAAATTCGAGAGCGGTGGAGCCTGCATGCGCCGAGTCTACGCCGTATTCACACGAGGCGTGAAGGGCTGAAGGAACTCAAGCCTGAAGGAGCACCCGGCCAGTCCGCCTGCGCTATAGTGGCCTCTTTCCGGCGGAGAGGAGAGACCCATGGCTGCCTCGCTCGGCGTCACGTTTACCGGCCTGCAGTTCGAGAACCCGTTCCTGCTGTCCTCGGCGCCGCCTACGGAATCAGAGAGCAACATCCTGCGCGCGTTTGACGCGGGGTGGGGCGGGGTGGTGACCAAGACCATCGGGCTGCACCCGGTGGTCAATGTGGACGGTCCCAAGACGAAATTCCTGCGCGCGATGCCCGAATCGCCGCATCTCTCGATGAAGCGCAAGCCGGGCATGGCGCTGCACTCCTCGTGGAACTGGGAACTTATCTCCGACAAGCCGCTCGACTGGTGGGCGCCGCGCATCGCGCGCATCAAGCAGGCGCATCCCACGCGCATTCTGGTGGCGTCGATCATGGCCGGCTCCGGCTCAGACGAGGAACTGCGTCACTGGCAGACACTGGCCAGGACCTGCCAGGACGAGGGCGCCGATGCGCTCGAGCTGAACCTGTCGTGCCCGCACATGGATCGCCTGGACATGGGGTCGAACATCGGCAAGGACCAGGCCCAGATTTCCATCGTCGCCAAGGTCGTCAAGGAAGTGGCCACAGTGCCGGTGTGGGCAAAGCTCACGCCCTCCACCACCGAGATCGTTGTGGAGGCGCGCGGTGCGTTTCTCGGCGGCGCCGACGCGGTGGTGTCATCGAACACGTTTCCGTCGATCACGCTGATCGATCCGGAGACACTCGAGTTCGAGATGAATGTGGACGGTTACACGTCAAGCGGCGGCCTGGGCGGCCCCGCGATTCTGCCGCAGTCGCTGGCCAAAATGGCGCAGTTGACGCAGGCGTTTCCGGACGGGTCGTTTTCAGGGATTGGGGGCATCGCCGAGTTCGCCCACGCGCTGAACTATTTCCTGCTCGGGTGCGGCACCGTCCAGGTCTGCACGGCCGCCATGCTCGACCATGCGACCGGGCCCAACCTCATCGCGTCGCTCACCCGCGACATGCTCGCATTCATGGAGAAGCGCGGCTACTCGAGCCTCGACGACTTCCGCAGCCTGCGCCGCGACCGGGTGGTGACCCAGTCGAAGATTCGACGCCCGGACGCCAAGGCCTATCACGGCGGCCATGAAGCGGAAGGCTACGCCACGTCACCGCCAGACAAACACTGATGGCCACTGAAGATCTGTCCGGCAGCCCGCTGTGGAATCCCGACCTGGCGCCCACGCCTCTGTCGGCGCGCACCTGGACCACCTACAACATCGCCGCGTTGTGGATCGGCATGAGCGTGGTGATCACCACCTACACGCTCGCCTCGGGCCTGATGCAGCAGGGCATGACCTGGTCACAGGCCCTCTTCACGATCCTCCTGGGCAATGCCATCGTGCTCATCCCGATGGTGCTCAACGCCCACGCCGGCACGAAGTACGGCGTATCGTTCCCCGTGTTGTGCCGGGCGAGTTTCGGCACTACCGGGGCGAATCTGCCCGCCATGCTCCGCGCCCTGGTGGCGTGCGGATGGTTCGGCATCCAGACATGGATTGGCGGCTTGGCTCTGGACGCATTACTCACGGCCGCGTGGCCGGCCTGGCGGAATCTCGCCGGCAGTGACTGGATTGCGTTTGCCGCCTTCTGGCTCGTGCAGGTGTGGATCATCATGCGGGGCCTCGAAGGCATCCGCCGACTGGAAAGTTGGTCCGCGCCACTGCTGCTCGGCGGCGGCGTGCTGCTGCTGTGGTGGGCGGTCGGGCAGACCGGCGGCCTGCGCGCCGCTCTGGACGGCTCGGTCCGGCTCCAGCAAGGCCAGACGTCATTCTGGGTCCTGTTTCCCGCGGCGCTCACCGCCAACGTGGGCTATTGGGCCACCCTGAGCCTCAACATTCCCGACTTCACGCGGTATGCGAAGAGCCAGCGCTCGCAGGTGCTCGGCCAGGCCATTGGTTTGCCCACCACCATGACCCTATTTGCGTTCATCGGCGTGGCGGTGACCAGTGCCACAGTCGTGGTGTTCGGCGAGGCCATCTGGGACCCCGTCGTCCTGCTCACGCGCATCGGCAACCCGAGCGTCATCATTTTCGGCGCGCTCATCGTCCTGGTCGCGCAATTGACCACAAACATGGCCGCCAACGTGGTGTCGCCGGCGAATGATTTTTCGAGCCTCTCGCCAAAGCGCATCACCTATGTCATGGGTGGACTGATCACGGCGTGCATCGGCATCGCCATGATGCCGTGGAAGCTGTACGCGGACGCGTCGGCGTATATCTTTACGTGGCTGATTGGGTACTCGTCCCTGATGGGCGCGATCGGCGGCGTTCTGATCGCCGACTACTGGGTGTTGCGACGCCAGCAGCTGTCGGTGCCCGACCTCTTTAAGGTCGGCGGCAGATACCACTATTCGAACGGCACCAATTGGAGGGCCGTGGCTGCGCTGGTCCTGGCGATCGTACCCGTGGCCCCCGGGTTCATTCGGGCGGCCATGACACCAGGAGGACTTGTGCCCAACCCCGGTGTGCTGGACGACCTGTATACCTACGCGTGGTTTGTCACATTTGGGCTGAGCTTCGTGCTCTATCTCGCGTTCATGCGCTCCGAACACGTCACAGCGAAGTGACGCGGTCGCGTCAGCGATATGCTGTATGGCTGTAGATGACAGCCGCATACCTCCTCATGCTCGCGTTGGCCCAGGCGGCCATTGCTCCCCAGTCACCGACTGCCGTTGATGGCGCCGGGGCCCCCACGTTCTCCATCCCCCGTATTGAAGACACCGTGGTCATCGACGGGCGGCTTGATGAGCCGGCCTGGGCGAAGGCCGCCAGGCTCACGGGTTTCTCCGAATATCGTCCTGTAGACAGTCAACGGGCCAGTGAACGCACCGAAGTGCTCGTGTGGTATTCACCCGAAGCCCTGCATTTCGGCATCATCGCCCACGACTCGGATCCGTCATCGGTCCGGGCCACGCAGGCGGACCGCGACAACCTCGACCGCGAAGACACCGTCCGCATCTACCTCGATACGTTCAACGACCGTCGCCGGGCGTTTGTCTTCGGCGTCAACCCGCTGGGCGCGCAGGAAGATGGTGTGCAGACCGAGGGCGCATTCAGCGCGGGCCGCACCTTCGGCGGCGTCGTGGATCTGAGCCCCGACTATCAGTTCGACTCGCGCGGTCAGTTGACGCCCGAGGGATACGTTGTGGAAGTGCGCATTCCATTCAAGAGCCTCCGGTACCCTTCCGCCGACCAGGTGAAGTGGGGAATCAACGTGCTGCGCAAGACCCAACGCACGGGCCGTGAAGATACCTGGACCGATGCAAAACGCGTAGCCAGCTTCCTGGGCCAGACCGGCACGATGACCGGGTTGTACGAGATGAAGCGTGGCGTGGTGACCGAAGTGCAGCCGTTCGTCACCGGCGCCACCAACGGCTCGCGCGCGGCCGACGGCCGATTCTCGCGCAGCGGGGTGGATGTGGAACCCGGCGTCAACGTGCGCCTGGGTTTTACAAACCTTTCGCTGGACGCCACCGTGAATCCAGACTTCAGCCAGGTGGAGTCGGATGCGGCCCAGGTAACGGTCAACGAACGCTTCGCCCTGTTCTTCGCCGAGAAGCGCCCGTTTTTCCTCGAAGGCATTGAGTTGTTCGCCACACCGGGACAGTTGGTCTATACGCGCCGCATTGCCGACCCGATTGCCGGCGCCAAATTCACCGGCAAGGTCGGCCGCACGGGACTCGCGTTTCTGTCAGCCATGGACGAAGCCGGCCCCGACTGGACGTGGGTGAACCTGGCGCGCATCCGTCGTGATGTGGGCCGTGATTCGCTGGCGGGCGTCACCTACACGGACCGCACCGCCGATGGCGGCTCCAATCGTGTGCTCGCCGCCGACGCGCGCATCGTATTCAAACGGCTCTACTACGTGCTCGGTCAGGTGGGCGGCTCGTGGACCGACAACGGCAATGGCGCCGTCTCGGCGCCGCTATGGAATATTGAAGCCGACCGCACGGCCCGGATCTGGGGATTCCACTACAAGCTGGGCGGCCTCGGCGAAGGGTTCGAAGCCTCGTCAGGGTTTGTGCCGCGCAACAACATCGTGGAGTTCCAGGCCTTCAACCGGCTGAGTTACTACGGCAAGCGCGGGTCGCTCGTAGAGGGTATTACCGCGTTCGCTGGTCCCACGCGCATATGGCGATACACCGACTTCGGCAGGAAGCACGCCATCGAAGGGGGCGAGTCTCTGAGCGTGACAACCACCTTGCGCGGCGGGTGGTCGCTCAGTGCACGGCCTGCGCGCGACTTCGTGGTCTTTGATCAGAGTGGGGACCAGAGCGGGCAGGACGAGGCTGTGAGCAATTTCAGCGGCACGTTCTCGGTCACCACGCCGGTCTTCGAGAAGTTCAACGCCAAGGTGGAGGTGCGGACCGGCGGCACTGCGATCTTCGCGGAGAGCGCCGATGGCCGCGAGACGCGCGTGACCACGACATTGGGGCTGCGGCCCACGCAGTCGGCGCGCATCGAAGCCAGCTTCGTGACGTCGCGCATTCGCCGTGAATTAGACGACACGGAGTTCGCCCGGTCCACCATTCCGAGGCTGAAGGCCGAGTACCAGCCACGGCGGTCACTCTTTTTCCGCGTGATCGCCGAGTATCGTTCTGAGGTGCGCGCAGGGAAGTCGTTCAAGGGTCTGCGCACCGACTGGCTGGCGTCGTTTGAACCCACGCCCGGCACGGTGGTCTTTCTGGGCTATGGTGCAAGCCAGGAACGTGACCCCAATCGATTTGGGACCGGGGCCCTGCGTCGGACGTCCGACGGGTTCTTTGTGAAACTGGCGTACCAGTTCCGGCGTTAGTAAACGAAAGGAGTTCAGGCGTGTACGAAGCACGAAGTGAATCTCCGATTCCAACCCCGCATTTTGTCAGGCGGATGGTGCAACACGTGGCGGCCTCTCTGGCCGCCGTGGGCGGCTCGGTCCTGCTGGGCATGGTGGGATACGTACGGCTTGAAGGGCTGACCTGGCTCGATGCGTTTCTGAACTCTGCGATGCTTCTCGGCGGCATGGGCCCCGTCAACATTCCCCAGACGCCAGGCGGGAAATTGTTCGCCGGCATCTATGCGCTGTACGCGGGCCTGGTCTTCCTCTTCGCGGCAGGACTCATCATCGCGCCTGTATTCCACCGTGTCCTGCACAAGTTTCACGTCGCCGAAGAGTGAAGAGTGCGTCAGTGAAGAGTGAACCATGAGCAAGGTTGAAGACGCCATTGACGCGGCGCTGATCGCGCGACTGCGGTCCACAGTCGAGACCCTGGAGTCGATTGCCGCCGACCGTCGTCTGTTGGCGGCGTTGACGCCAGACGAACGCAAGCGGCTCCTCATCGCCGTGGGCGCGGTCTACATTCCCGATCAGGCAGCACGCCGCCGCATGGTCAAGGCCGTGGTGCGCCTGCGAAAAGTGGAGCGGACCCAGCGCGATGAACACGTGCGCGAAGAAACAGGAATCCGCGAACTGCGGCGCAAGCCCGTGTTCACCACGCCGAACTTCTTTCCGCCGCCGGCCACCGAACAGGGCGAACCGCTTGGTGAGCCAGGGCCGGAAGCCAGGACGCATCTGGTAGACGAGCGTCACTGTTACGCCTGCAAGACGCATTTCACAGAGGTCCACCACTTCTACGACCAACTCTGTCCCTCATGCGCGGAGTTCAACTTCCGGAAGCGCACAGAGCTGGCCGACCTGTCTGGACGCGTGGCGCTCCTGACCGGAGGCCGCGTCAAGATTGGCTACCAGGCGGGTCTCAAGCTGCTTCGTGCCGGCGCCCATCTGATTGTCACCACCCGCTTCCCACGTGACTCCGCCACGCGCTACGCGAGCGAGCCCGACTTCAGCGACTGGGGACATCGTCTGGAAGTGTTTGGTCTCGACCTTCGCCACACACCGTCGGTAGAGGCGTTCTGCCGCGAGATGCTCGCCACCCGCACCCGTCTCGACTTCATCGTCAACAACGCATGCCAGACCGTGCGCCGGCCCCCGGAGTTCTACGCGCACATGATGGAAGGTGAAACGGCCGCGCTGCACACGATGCCCGAGCATGTGCGCAAGCTCGTGGGCGCGTATGAAGGACTGCGCGGTTACCACCTCCTGCCTGAGGCGCCCCAGGGCGCGCTGGCGACGAGCCTCTCGGATGTGGCGGGACTTACACACGCGGCGGCGCTCTCGCAGGTGGCGCTGTTGCCAGAGGAACTGCAGGCCCAGAAGAGCCTGTTTCCGCAGGGCCGGCTCGACCAGGACCTGCAGCAGATCGATCTCAGAGATCGAAACTCCTGGCGGCTGCTGATGGATGAAGTGCCGGCCGTGGAGCTGCTGGAAGTGCATCTGGTGAACGCCGTGGCGCCCTTTGTGCTCAATGCGCGACTGAAGCCGCTGATGTTGCGCACCGACAACCGCGACAAACACATCGTCAACGTCTCGGCGGTCGAAGGGCAGTTCTACCGCAGCTTCAAGACCACGCGCCATCCGCACACCAACATGGCCAAGGCCGCGCTCAACATGATGACCCGCACCGCCGCCGCCGACTACCAGACGGACGGAATTCACATGAACAGCGTGGATACAGGGTGGGTCACCGACGAGGATCCTGTGGAAGTGGCGGCACGCAAAACTGCCGAACACCGCTTCCATCCCCCGCTCGACATCGTCGACGGCGCCGCCCGCATCGTCGACCCCATCATCACGGGTATCAACACCGGCGTTCACGTGTGGGGTCAGTTCTTGAAGGACTACAAGGCCACGAATTGGTGATATGACAATTAGGAAGTTAGGAAGTTGGCTCCCCAATTCCCCATTTCCCCATTTCCCTGTACGATGAACGGCTATGACTAGTTACTCCGGTACTGACTTTGGACGGGCGTTCCGCACCGTTCGCATGAACACGATTCAGGTGGCGATGGATATTCCCGCCGAGCAGTGGGGCTTTCGCGCCACGCCGGAATCCATGAGCGTGCACGAGATGCTGGCGCACCTGGCCGCTTCCACCGCCTGGCAGCTCAAGCTGCATGGGCAGGACAAGAAGACGTTTGTCACCTTCGAGGATTTCGGCGCCTACATTGGTGCGGCGAAGGCGTTTGAGAAGGCGGTGGACACGCGCGAGGCCGTGCTTCAGGCGCTCGAGGCCGAAGGCCAGGCGTTTGCCGCATTCCTCGACGGCCTGAGCGAGGCCGATCTGGCCGAGCGTGTCGGCTTCCCGGCCCCCCTCGATCCGCCGTCAAAGACGCGATTCGAAATGCTGATGGGCGTCAAGGAACACGAGATGCACCATCGCGCCCAGTTGATGGTCAGTCAGCGCATCCTCGGGGTCGTGCCGCACCTGACGCGTGCCCGACTGGCGCGAACTGCGCCCCCGGCCACGACCACGAAGAACTGAAGCGTCCCCATGCTGAGAGCCGGAATCGTCGGACTGCCCAATGTGGGCAAGTCCACGCTGTTTAATGCCGTCACCCGCACGCGGAAGGCCGAGGCGGCCAACTATCCGTTCTGCACCATCGATCCCAACGTGGGCATTGTGACCGTGCCCGATGCGCGGCTGCACGAGTTGCAGAAAATCGCGAAGACCAATGTCGTGATTCCTGCCGCGATCGAGTTCGTGGATATCGCCGGCCTTGTGAAGGGCGCGAGCACAGGCGAGGGGCTGGGCAACAAATTCCTCACGCACATCCGGGAAGTGGACGCCATCGTCCAGGTGGTGCGCTGCTTTGAAGACGAAGACGTGCACCACGTCTCCGGCACGGTGGATCCGGTGCGCGACATCGAGATCATCAACACCGAGCTGATTCTGGCCGACCTGGAGTCGGTCAAAAAGCGGCGCGAGCGTCTGGCCAAAGACGTCAAACGCGGCGACAAGGCCGCGGCCGCCGAAGAAGTCGCGCTCGCGAAAGTGGAACCGGTGCTCGATTCCGGCAGGCCCGCGCTGATGGTGGACCTGACGCCGGAAGAGCGCGCGCTGTCACGCGCGTTATTCCTGCTCACCGACAAGCCGACAATTTTCGCGTGTAACGTGAAGGAGGGCGACCTGGCAACCGCCGACTCCAACCCGTACGTCATCAAGGTGCGCGAATACGTCAAGACACACCTGGCGTGTGAGGCTGTCGTGATCAGCGCCCAGATCGAAAGCGACCTTGTCGATCTGGAACCCGACGAGGCGCAGGCATTCCTGAAGGAACTGGGCGTCGCCGAAAGCGGGCTCGGCTCGCTGATTCGCGCCACGTTCCACCTGCTTGGCCTGCGCACCTATTTCACCGCCGGTGAAAAGGAAGTGCGCGCGTGGACGATTCATGCCGGCGACACGGCTCCGCAGGCGGCGGGCGTGATCCACTCGGATTTTGAACGCGGCTTCATCAAGGCCGAAACCGTGGCCTACACCGACTTGGTCGCGTGTGGCTCAGTTGCCGCCGCTCGCGACAAGGGCCTGTACCGCATGGAAGGCAAGGAGTACGTGGTCGCCGATGGCGACGTCCTCCTCTTCAAATTCAACGTGTAGACTGGGCGCACCGTGACCGTGGGCCTGCTCCTGCTCAGCCTTTTTTCCCCCGTCAGCGCGCTGGCCCAGACGCCGCCGGTGCGTCACACGGTTGTTTCAGACAGCCATCCGCTCGCCGTATGGTCGCGCAGTCCGGCCACGCCGCGCGCGGTCATCGTGCTTCTGCATGGCCGCACATGGAGCAGTCGGCCCGACTTCGATCTCCAGGTGCCGGGGCTGCAACGCTCGGTGCTCAGTTCGCTCGCGGACCAGGGCATTGCCACGTACGCTGTTGACCTGCGCGGTTACGGTGAAACCCGCCGCGACGCCACCGGATTCCTCACCCCGCGACGGGCCGCAGCGGACGTCAGCGCCGTGGTGCGCTGGGCGGCCGCGCGTCATCCGTCGTTGCCACCGCCCGCACTGCTCGGCTGGTCGCAGGGCGGCGCCGTGGCCCACTTGGCTGCGCAGACACCAGGGCTGTCGTTGTCTGCCCTCATCCTCTTCGGGTTCACCATGGATCCGGGACTGAAATATGCGACTCTGCCCGTGCCAGAGCGGCCGGCCTTCGCAAAGACGACGCCCGAAGACGCGCTCAGCGATTTCATCTCACCGGCAGTGACCCCCCCGGCCGTGATGCGCGCCTTCGCCGCGCAGGCCGTGGCCGCCGACCCGGTGCGCGTGGACTGGATCCGCGAAGACGAATTCAACGCCCTCAATCCCGCGCGCATCACGATGCCGACGATGGTGCTGCACGGGTCGAGGGACCCGGGCGTGCCAGCGGACGTGACGGCGCGGTTCTTCGCGAAAATTGCGTCGCCACAGAAACAATTGACACAGCTGGCTGGTGGCGACCACGCCGCTCAGCTCGAAGATACCCACGCGGCGTTTGTGAGTGCCGTGGCAGAGTTCATCACGCGGCCGGGCCCCGTGCGGCGCTGAGGGGACCATGATCGAACAGTCGCACCACCTCAATCGCCGCGTCGTCATCCATCGCCCGATCGAGGAGGTGTTTGCCTTCTTTTCCGATGCCGGCAACCTCGAGCGCATCACTCCACCGGAACTCAATTTCCAGATC
>JBKJQX010000111.1:0-3988 GCA_046594875.1 Vicinamibacterales bacterium | reverse complement strand
GCCAACTCGCAGTTGAGACCAACCCCGCGAGCCTGCACTTCTTCGCGATCGTCGGGATGTTCATGGTGCTGTTTGGTGGGCTGTTGCTGCATGGCATGCACAGGGTGCCCTCTCAGCCCGTGGCGTTGTTCTGGGCCGGCCTGCAGAAATTCGGGGCGTCGGCTGCCGTTGCGATCGGCGTGATGAACGGTGTGTTCTCGCAGTTGGCGTGGCTCGTGGCGGGCTTCGACTTGTTGTCGGGAGCCCTCATCCTGGCCTATTGGCGCGCCGTCAAGGAACAGCCTTGAGCCTCGTCCACGGCAGCGAGCCCGAGGGATACCGCGGGCCAAGGCGTTCGCTGATCCTGGCCGGGGGCGGGATGCGCGTCTCGTATCAGGCCGGCGTCGTGCGGGCACTGGTTGAGGCTGGCTTGTGTTTCGCGCATGCGGATGGCACGTCGGGAGGCACGATGAACCTGGCGATGTTGTTCTCCGGCCTCTCGCCAGAAGAGATGTGCGATCGATGGCGTGCGCTGAATGCGAAAGACTTCGCGTCACTGGTGCCGCTCCACAAATACCTGAACGCCGCGAACATGATGGCGATGGGTGACGCCGACGGCATTGTGTCCAAGGTGTTCCCTGGCCTTGGCATCGATGTATCGCGCATCAATGGGGCCTCGGGAATGGCCGGCACGTTCAACGTGTGCAACTTCACCCGAAAGACCAACGAGGCGATTCCCCACGACCAGGTGGACCTGCCGCTGCTCGTGGCAGGGATTTCGCTGCCGGTGGCCATGCCGCCGGTGGAGAGAAACGGCACACTCTACCTGGACTCTGTCTGGATCAAAGATGCCAACCTTCTCGAAGCGGTCAACCGCGGCTGCGATGAGTTGTGGCTCGTGTGGTGCATCGGAAACACCGCCGACTACAAGCCCGGGTTGCTGAACCAGTACGTCCACATGATCGAACTGAGCGCCAATGGGGGATTGTTCGCCGAGTTCGACCGCATCAAGGACATCAACGAACGAATTGCGCGTGGCGAAGTGGTGAATGGCCGAACGCGTCCGATCACACTGCACGTGATCAAACCCGAATATCCGTTGCCGCTCGACCCGGATTATTACTTCGGCCGGATCGACGCCGCCACACTTCTTGCGCTAGGGTACCGTGACGCGCACCGGTACCTCGCGTCCATGCAACCCGGGGGAGTCCCCTTTGAACCAGAGGCTACGTCCATGAAGACGACCAGTGTGGGTATCAGCTTCCGCGAAACGATGAGCGGGCCATTTGCCATGGACGCGACCGACCCTCGTGTGGGCGTGGATCTGGGCAAAGCCGCAGGCACGGTGTTGACCATGAATGCGGCGATCCTGATTCGAGATCTCGACGAGTTCGTCAAGCATCCCGAACACGCTGGCGAACTTGTGGGATCGGTGACGTTCGGACCGCTCGGTGAGAACCTGCCGGCCAAGAATGGGAAGTTCAATTTGTTCTCTCCTGCCGGCGAACCCAACCTGAAGTTGATGATTTACGAGATGGCGTTCGCGGCCAACGGCCAGTACTACTACCTGGCCGGCAAGAAGGAGGTGCGCGACGACCCGGGCCTGGACCTCTGGGCCGACACCACCACGCTGCTGACGCGCCTGCACAAGGGGACCGACGCGACTGGTCCGGTGATTGGCGCCGGCGTGCTTCGTCTGGGCGCAGTTGATCTCGTGAAGCTGCTGTCGACGGTGACGGTTCCGGGCGCCCAGTCGATTGGTGAGCGGGCGTCGGCGATTGGCACCTTCGGCAAGTTCTTCCTCGGCGAGTTGTGGGACACCTACGCACATCACGTGACACCGAGCCCGGAGTAACCGCGATGGCTTTGAAGGGCGACGCCGAAGCACCTCGTCGCGTGGGCCTGGATCCACAGCCGATGGTGGACTGGTTTTCCCCGACCGAGCTGATGCGGGCAGGAGTCAAGGCGGTGCTCGCCGCCACATTCGGAAACTACGCGGACAAGAGGGAAGTGCAGGCGGCCCTGTTCCCTGGCCGCGCCACGCTCGCGTGGGATGGGTCTGAGGCCAAAGAGATCTGGTTCGACTACGCGGCTGACATGGGCGACGGCTTCAACCCGACGTACGCCGTGGCCTGGCTGATGGCGCAGCCGTCACTGCAGGTGCATCCGCCCGGCAAAGACTCCGCACTGCTCTCGCTCCCCACCGGCCGCTTCGTCGTCCTCGGCGGCGACCAGGTGTATCCGCTGGCCACACGCGACGAGTACCGGAAGCGCATGGTTGATCCGTACGCCATGGCGTACCAGACGAGCCAGGCCGGTGCGCCGTCTGTCGATCCACCGCAACTGTTTGTGGTGCCGGGGAACCATGACTGGTATGACGGCCTGACGTCGTTCATCCGTCTGTTTTGCCAGGGCCGTTCGTTGGGGCCCCTTCAAACATGCCAGCAGCGTAGCTATTTCGCAGTACGGCTGCCACACGACTGGTGGCTGTGGGGTGTAGACATCCAGCTCGAAGCCGATCTGGACGAGCCGCAGAAGAAGTTCTTCACCGAGATCCTCGAAACGATGAAAGAGGTTTCGGGCGGAAGGACTCCGCGAGTCATTCTCTGCACGGGCCAGCCGGCCTGGGTGCACTGCGGCGCAGGCGGTGTGCCGCGCGACGGCATGAGACCGAGCCCGACAAACTTTGCCACGCTCGCCTTCCTCGAGCGCTTCATCCGGGATGGTGGCGCGCGCGTGGCGGTGGCGATGTCGGGCGACCTTCACCACTACGCGCACTACGCTCCGGAGGATCCGGCCGACCCTCACCGGATCACGGCTGGGGGCGGTGGCGCGTATTTCTATCCCACTCACCATCTTCCCGACAGGCTCGACGCGCCCAGACCCAAGCCGGGTGCCGTGTGGCTCCGGGAGACGCCAGAAAAGGCGCGCGAAACGTACCGGCGCGCGAACGTGTATCCGGCACCCGAGCAGTCTCGTGGCCTGGGATGGGGCGTGCTGAAGTTACCCATCAACAACCGGCCGTTTGCGTTCTTTCTGGGTGGCCTCTACTTGTTGTTCACCTGGATCATTCAGAGCGCGAGCAAGGCGGCGAACAGCCCGTTCGAGTTCATGAAACAGGGCGCCACCGACGCGCTGGCAACGGCGTTGAGTGATGCCAATGCGTCACTGATGAGCGTCTTGTCGGTCCTCGGCCCTGGTGACCTCGTTGATGCGTTCAGGGCCTGTTGGCATGTGATGCGCCACAGTCCCTCCAGCGTGTCCATTGCCGGCCTCGTGGTATTTGCGTTATGGAAGTACCGGTCGGCGGATCGCGCCGCCGGCCAGGCGTGGGGTGTGCTTCACGGCCTGTTCCACGTCGCGTTGAGCCTCGTCCTGATCTGGTTCTTCTCAGTGGTCAATTTGAATCCCGGCTGGCTTGAGCTCAACATTGATGGGCCAATCCAGGTCGCCCTCTTCAGCCTGGAGATGCTCGTGGCCGGTGGAATGGCCGGGGGCGTGTTGTTTGCGGTTTATCTGCTCGTGTCAGTCCGCCTGACAGGCGTGCACATGAACGACGTGTACTCGTCGCAGGCCATCCAGGACTTCAAGAACTTCATCCGGTTCCACATCACGCCCGAGGGAGGCCTGGAGATCTTCCCCATCGCGGTGCCGACGGTGCCAAAAGACGACGGGTGGCAGGTGAAAGACGGAACCGGCCTCGTGCCTGCCACAGGCAACATCAGGACCGAACTCATCGGGAGCGGGCCTATCCGAATCGACTGAAAACGACCTCTGAGGTAATTGCGTTGGCAACTTGGTCGTTTTCACTCGGCGCGCTTGAGGTTCAGCGCGCCCTACGAAATGCGTGTCCCCTGTCCTCGTAGCGCGGCCTGATCCTCAAGGCCGCGGCTCTATAGATCCGCGTCAGGCGTGACGCCGGTGATCCCCTCGGCGGCCATTTCTGCGATCGTCCCAACGGCCGTGGGCGCAAACCCCACAGCCACGATTTCCGCGCTCGCAGAAATGG
>JBKJQX010000065.1:0-5375 GCA_046594875.1 Vicinamibacterales bacterium | reverse complement strand
CACTGCGGGCCTCGACGTCGTTGACGCGATTGCCAACACTCCCACGAGGATGGGCGGGGATGGCAACATGAGCGCGCCCCTGACGCCTCAGATGATCAAGAAGGTCACGATTCGGCCCTGACCGCTTTTATCGCCAGTCGAAGGTCAGGCGGCCCCCTTTTTGGGTGGGCGTCAGCACAGGTGCCAAGCGAATTCCACTCTTCTCGTAGAGCGTCTGTCGTCCGGGAACAAGTCCATCCACCATCGCGCCCATGAGGCTCCCGACCGCTCCTCCACTGGCAGCGCCGAGGAGGAACGCGACGTCGCGCACTCGCCTAATCGCGCACAGCAGCGTCCGTCATCGTCAGGCCGCGATCGATGATCGCGAAGCCTTCGCGCAGCTCGTCCTCGGTGATCGTGAGCGGAGGATTTGTGAAAAACGAGTTCCATCGCACGAACGTGTAGGGGCCTTCGTCCCTGAAGAAACGCCCGAGAGCGGCCATTTCCGGCGCCGACCCGGCAAACGGCGCCAACGGCACCTTCTTCGCCTTGTCGCGCACAAGCTCGACGATCCCGAAGAGGCCGATCGAGCGAACAGCGCCGACCGAAGGGTGTCTCGCTGCCAAGTCCTCGAGCAGTGTCCGCATCAGGACACCCCGTTCCTTCGCGCGGGCGATGAGTCCGTCTTCCTCGTACACCGCCAGTGTGGCCAGCGCAGCCGCGCATCCCAGCGGGTGGCTGTTGTAGGTCAGGCCGCTTGGAAACACCTTGTCGGCAAAGTGGTCCGCGATGTGTCGGCGCAGGCCGACCGCGCCCAGGGGCACATACGCGCTCGTCAACCCCTTCGCCATCGTCATCAGGTCGGGCACGACCTTCCAATGGTCGACGGCGAACCAGGCACCGGTGCGGCCGAACCCTGACATCACTTCGTCGCAAATCATGAGGATTCCGTACTTGTCGCAGATGGCGCGGACGCCTTCGAGGTAGCCGTCTGGCGGAATCAGGATGCCGTTTGTGCCGGTGATGGGCTCGAGGATAAACGCGGCGATCTGTTTCGGTCCTTCGAGCTGAATCACTTCCTCCAGGTACTCGAGGGCTTCGGCGGCTGTGTCCCAGCCTCTCTCAATGCCGTGGTACGGATGCAATACGTGGACGATGCCCGGCAGTGGAGGCTCGGTCCAGCGTCTGGGATCGCCGGTGACGGCGATGGCTCCGGCGGTGCCGCCATGGTACGAGCGGTATCGCGCAAGGATCTTCTGGCGGCCGGTGAAGGCGCGCGCGATCTTGATCGCGTTTTCGTTGGCCTCGGCGCCGCCATTGGTGAAAAAGAAGCAGTCGATGTCTCCGGGCGTCACAGTCGCCAGCTTCGCGCCGAGCTGTGCCCGTGATTCGGTGGCCATGAACGGATTGGCGTACGGCAACACGGCGAGCTGGGCTTCGATCGCCTTGACCACTCGCCCGTCGCCGTGGCCGATGTTGACGCACATCAACTGGCTATTGAAGTCGATGAAGCGCTTGCCGTCAGGGGTGTAGAAATAGACGCCGCTGGCCCGCGCGACGGGGATGGGGTCCATGGCTCCCTGAGCCGACCACTCGAAGATCGTGTGGCGCTTGGAAAGCTCGATCATTTCTTTGCTTGTCATAAAGGAGTTCTTACCTGATTCATTTGCGTTCGGAGCGTTTGATGAAGGCGCCCGCGCCGGCGCGGCCCACGAATTGGCCGCCCTCAATGATCACGCGGCCACGTGACAGCACCGTCTCGGTCACGCCGGTCACCTCGCGCCCTTCATACGGGTTGTAGTCCACGTTCATGTGCAGGGTCTTGGCTCTGAGCGTCATCTTCTTGTCGGGATCAAAGATCACGAGGTCGGCGTCCGAACCAGGCGCCACGGTGCCCTTGCGGGGAAACAGGCCAAAGATCTTTGCCGGCGACGTGGAGGTGAGCTCAACGAAGCGATTCAGCGAGATCTTCCCGGTGCGCACGCCTCCGTCGTAGACCAGACTCATTCGGGTCTCGATTCCAGGCGCGCCATTGGGAATCTTCGAAAAGTCGCCGTCACCCAGGTGCTTCTCCTTCATGCAAAACGGGCAGTGGTCGGTGGCGATGGCCTGGAGGTCGTTGCCCGCCAACCCGCGCCAGAGGCGGTCCTGGGTCTCCTTCGGTCGCAGCGGCGGGCTCATCACGTATTTCGCTCCCTCGAAGCCGGGCTCCTCGTAGTTGTCGTACGACAAAAACAGATACTGCGGGCACGTTTCGGCAAAGGCCGGCAGTCCGCGGTCGCGGGCCTCGGTCACCATCTCCAGGGCTTCAGCGGCAGACAGGTGGACGATGTAGACGGGCACGTCGGCCATCTCCGCCAGCGCGATGGCGCGATGGGTGGCTTCGCCTTCGGCCCTGGCGGGGCGCGTGAGCGCGTGATACTTCGGCGCCGTCTTGCCTTCGGCCAGGGCTCGCTGCACGAGCACATCAATCACGCCGCCGTTTTCGGCATGCATACAGATGGTCCCGCCGTTTTTTCCCGTCCGCAGCATCGCCTTGAAAATGCTCGCGTCGTCGAGCATGAACACGCCGGGGTACGCCATGAACAGCTTGAACGACGTCACACCCTGACGCACCAGTGCGTCCATCTCGAGTTCCACCTGATCGTTGAGCTCGGTCATGATCATGTGGAAGCCGTAGTCGATGGCAGCCTTGCCATCGGCCTTTTTCATCCAGGTTTCCCAGGCGTGGTGCAACGTCTGGCCTCGATACTGGATGGCGAAGTCCACAATCGACGTGGTGCCGCCATAGGCCGCGGCGATGGTGCCGGTCTCAAAGTCGTCGGCTGACGTGGACCCGCCAAACGGCATATCGAGGTGGGTGTGGACGTCGATGCCGCCCGGGAAGACGAGTTTGCCGCGCGCGTCTATGGTGCGGTCTGCCGTCATCGGCAGGGCGGTGCCGATGGCCGTGATCCGGTCGTTTTCAATGTAAATGTCGCCGACGTAATCGTCGGTGGCCGTGATGATGCGGCCGCCGGCGATGAGGATGCTCATGACTTCTGCTCCGACAGGGCCCCGTAGCTCTCGGGCCGACGGTCGCGGAAGAATTGCCAGGTGCGTCGCACCTCTTCAATCACGTCGAGGTCCATCTCGGCCGTCACTAGTTCGTTCTGGTCTTCCGAGCCCATGGCCAGGAATTGGCCGCGTGGGTCAACGAAGTACGACGAGCCGTAGAACTTGCCAATGTTCCAGGGTGCCTCTGTTCCGACGCGGTTGGAGGCCGCCACGAAGTACCCATTGGCCACGGCATGAGCCGGTTGTTCGAGTTTCCAGAGGTACTGCGATAGCCCGGCGACGGTGGCCGACGGGTTAAACACGATCTCGGCGCCGTTCAGACCAAGGAGCCGCGCCCCTTCCGGAAAATGCCGGTCGTAGCAGATGTAGACGCCGACCTTCGCGTGCCGTGTCTGAAAAACCGGATAACCCAGGTTGCCCGGCTTGAAGAAGTACTTTTCCCAGAAGCCCGACGTGTGTGGAATGTGGTTCTTGCGGTACTTGCCGAGGTAGGTGCCGTCGTTGTCGTAGACCGCTGCGGTGTTGTAGTAGACGCCGGCCTGCTCGCGTTCGTAGACAGGCACCACCATCGCCATGCCGTACTGTTTGGCGAAGCGCCCCATCAATTCGGTGGTGGGCCCAGGCACCGACTCGGCAATGTCATACCAGTGGGCGTCTTGCGAGGGGCAGAAGTACGGGCCGTTGAAGATTTCCTGCAGCCCCAGAATCTGGACACCTCGCTTGCCGGCTTCTTCGATGAACGGCACGTGGGCATCGATCGACGCCTGCCGGATGCGATCAATCGGCAGCGACGGATCGGTGAGTGGTGACGCGGCCTGAATCAGGCCCCCGAGAACCTTTCGTGGCATCCCTTAACTCCCACTAAAACCAACGACTGATCGTGACTTTCTTGTCCGTATAGAACTCGAAGGCGTCCCGCCCGTGCACCTTGAGATCTCCAAAGAAGCTGTCGCGCGCGCCGCCGAACGGGAAGTAGGCCATGGGCGCGGCCACGCCGATATTGACCCCGACCATCGACGCCGTTGCCCGATGCGCGAACTCGCGGGCGGCCTTGCCACTTGACGTGAAGATGGACGTGGCGTTTGCGTTCGGATGCGCCTGCATCAGCCTGAACACATCCTCCAGCCGTTCTACCGGGCAAATGGCGGCGACGGGGCCGAAGATTTCCTCGTGGCCGATGGTCATGGCCGGCGTGACCGCGTCGAACACCGATGGCCCCACGAAGTAACCGTCCTTCGGCAGCGTCCGCGCGCGTCCATCAAGCGCCAATCGCGCGCCCTCGGCCGCGCCGCGTTCCACAAATCCCAGCACGCGATCGCGATGGGCCGCGCTGATGACCGGGCCCATATCCACGCCGGCCTCCATGCCGTCGCCCACCTTCATGGCGCGTGCCGACTCCACCAGCCGGTCGCGCGCCTCGGCATGCACCTGGCCCACCGGCACAAGGATGCTGCCCGCGAGGCAGCGCTCGCCTGCGCACCCGTAGAACGACTCGCTGATGATCGGAATGGACCGGTCGAGATCGGCATCAGGCATCACCACGATGAAGTTCTTGGCGCCGCCCAGGGCCTGCACCCGTTTGCCGGCGTGCGTGGCGCGCTGATAGACGGCGCGTGCCACGGCCGTCGAGCCCACAAACGACACCGCGCGAATCCCGGGATGGTCGCAGATGGCTTCTGAGACTTCGCGGCCGCCATGAACCAGGTTCACCACGCCTGGCGGCAGGTCGCACTGTTCCAGGAGTTCGAACATCTTCTTTTGAGAGAGGGGCACCTGCTCCGAGGGTTTCAACACAAACGTGTTGCCAGATACCACCGCGAACGGCAGAAACCACAGCGGCACCATCGCGGGGAAATTGAAGGGCGCGATTGCCGCGCACACGCCAATCGGCTGTCGCATCGACGTGCAGTCGATGCCCGACCCAACGTTCTCGAGCGCATCCCCCATCAACATCGACGGCGCGCCGCAGGCCACTTCCACGCATTCGATGGCGCGTCGCACGCTGCCGCGGGATTCATCCAGCGTTTTGCCGTGCTCGGTGGTCACGATGCGCGCGATCTCTTCAGCGTGAGCCTCAAGCAGCGCCTTGAAGGCGAACATCGCGCGTGCGCGCACCACCGGCGGCGTTTCGCTCCATCCCGGGAATGCGGCGGTCGCGGCCGCCACGGCGGCGTCCACATCGGCGCCGCCCGAGAGCGGCGTTCGCGCAATGGTCTGACCGGTCGCGGGGTTATGGACGTCGATCGTACGGGTGCCGGTGGATGGAACCCAACGGCCGCCGATGAAATTCGAGAGCGGTGGAGCCTGCATGCGCCGAGTCTACGCCGTATTCACACGAG
>JBKJQX010000252.1:0-19533 GCA_046594875.1 Vicinamibacterales bacterium | reverse complement strand
TTTGGGCGTTCGCGCGCCAGCGGCCGTTCACAGAAGTCGTTCGGCACGCGCCCACGCGACGTGCTCACGAATGCCGTCGCCGATTGCCTTCCGCGGCACCTCCGGGTAGTGCCGACGGAACAGCGTGTCGTCGACAACGGAGCTGAAGTTCTCTCCCCTCGCATACGCTCGGAGCAGCGGGTTCGGTCTGCCTAGCCAGGAAAGTATCGGCGCGAGAAGAAATGCCAAGGGGCCAGCGATGCTGGAGGGGATGACGAAACGGCGGTGCGTCACGCCTAGGGCAGCGGCGACCAAGACATCCAATTCCTCTATGGCGATCGCTCGTTCGCCCCCTAGGTTGAAGACCATTCCGTGTTTAGCGGGTCGAGTGACCAGCGCCAGGATCGCAGTGACGAGGTCGCTCACATGAAGTGGGCTGAAGACCATCCCGCCTTCGAGACCCAGTGACCACCTGCGCCTGAGCAACCTCTTGTAGCGCGGCAACTCGAGCTGGCTCCCCGCGCCATAAATTCCTGCCGGCCTCACGATGTTGAGGGTAGTCGCCCCCGCCGGAGTGCGACGCAGAACCTCTTCGGCCTCCCATTTGCTGCGCTGGTATGGCGTCGAGGGGCGCGCGTCATCGGATTCCTTGAGGGGAGCAAGCCCTCGAGCAGGTCCGTACACGCCTGCGCTGCTAATGTGCACGAAATGACGGGAGCCGGCGGCCACCGCTGCAGAGAACAGGCGACGCGTTCCATCGGAGTTAGCCGCCAGCATCCTGTCAAGATCTGTCGAGGTTGGTTGGACGAATGCAGCGAGGTGCACAACGATGTCGACGCCTTCCACCGCAGCACGAACGTCAGCGTCGGCCTCAAGGGTGCCATTCACCACTTCCATGCCTGCCGGAATCGGGCCACACCACGGCCGCACATCCAAGAGACGAACGCCCTGCCCGGAATCCTTGGAAGCCAGACGTTGCACGAGATGGGTCCCAACGAACCCGGCCGCACCAGTGATCAGAATCATTCCGTAAACCCATCCACGCGCAATTATTTCTACTTTTTCCCCGGCCCGTACAGCACCCGACCGGGTCGCGCGGCGGTCATGGTGCCGTTCTCAAAGACGATCTGCCCGTTGACGATGACGAGGCTGACGCCCTCGGCGTAGGCATGCGGCTTTTCGAAGGTGGCGGTATCGCGGATGCGGGCCGCGTCGAACACGGCGATGTCGGCCTTCAAACTGGGACGAAGCACCCCACGATCGGTCACTCCGAGACGCTGCGCCGGGAACGACGTCATCTTCTGCACCGCCGCCTCAAGCAGCAATAACTTCTTGTCGCGCGCGTACAGGCCGAGTACGCGTGCGAACGTCCCATAGCTGCGCGGGTGCGGATGGTCCCGGCCGAAAATGGCCACTTCCCCGTCAGACGCCACCATCGTCGCCGGATGCACGAGAATGCGCTGGAGGTCTTCCTCATTGATGGCGTGGAAGATGCCTTGGGCTCCGCCCTTCTCGACGATCCAGAGCGTGGTCTCCGCCGCGTTCTCGAGCGTCACAGGCAGATTGCGACCGGCCGTGATCTCCGCCAGGTTCTTGCCGGCCATCGCCGGATCCCAACTGTTGCTGGCCACCACCACGTTCTTCGGGTCGCCACCGCCGCGCTCATCCCGAAGAATCGCGAGGGTTTCGGCCTTGATCTTCGCGCGCGTGGCCGGATCGAGCAACCGCTCCAGCGTGGCCGACCGCCCGCCTTCCAACGCCCAGGCAGGGAGCAATGCCGATGAGATGCTGGTGCTGGACGCCGTGTAAGGATATTGATCGATCGTCGCGTCCACCCCCCGTGCGCGGGCCTCATCGATCAGGCGCAGCGTCTGCACGGACTGGCCCCAGTATTTCTTGCCCACGACTTTATGATGGGTCACCTGCGTGGGCAGGCTACCCTGCTCGCCGATCGTGATCGTCTCGCGCACGCTGTCGAGCACGCCTCTGGCTTCGTCGCGCATGTGCGAAATGTACATGCCGCCCAGGCTCCCGGCGACCTTCGCAAGCTCCACCACCTCAGATGTTGGCGTGAACGTGCCAGGCACATAGAACAGGCCTGAACTGAGACCGAACGCGCCGTCCTCCATGCCCTGACGCACGAGGCCGCGCATCCGTTCGACTTCCGCGACGGTCGCGGGGCGATTCACCGACCCCATCACCTCGGTGCGGATCGACCCCTGCCCGATGAAGCTCGCGATGTTCGGCGTGATGCGCGTCGCCGCCAGCTGTGCGAGGAATGGTGCCAGAGGCACATCCGAACTCCCGTCGGGTCCTTCAACGAGCGTGGTCACGCCTTGCCGCACATAGCTGTCGGCGGTTGGCAACTCGAAGATGCCCCGCCGCGCGTGCGTGTGAATATCGATGAAGCCTGGAGCAACGACCAGCCCGGTGACATCGATGACGCGCGCCGCCGCATCACTGATGGACGGTGCGATCCGGACAATGGTGTCGGCCTTGATCGCGATATCGGCCCGGTACCACGGGCTGCCGGTGCCGTCGATGATGCGGCCGCCGCGCAGGATGAGGTCCGCGGCCTGTGATTGGCCGGATATCAGGACCGGAGCGAGCAAGAGGAGCGGTAACAGTCTGCGCATGCCGCGCAGTATACCTACATGCTCAGCGGCTGGTCTCCACTCGTCCCGGCAGTGTGAACCGGAAGGTGGAACCCACCCCGGGCTGACTCTCCACGCTCACCGTCCCGTTGTGGGCCTCGACAAAGGTCTTGACGATGGCGAGACCAAGGCCCAGACCTCCGTCCTTGTCAGGATCCGTGTCGTGTTTGTCGAATACGGTTCGCAGACGCTCGGGCGAGATCCCGTCGCCGTTGTCGCGGACTTCTATCTCGACGTCACCAGGGGTGGCGGACTCGCGCGCACCGATGATGACTTCTCCTTGTGACGTGTAGTTGATGGCGTTGGCGATGAGGTTCTGCAAAATACGCTTCAGAAGACTCGCGTCGGCGTAGACCACGCAGTCGTCGTTTACGGCGTTGATCACGAGAGTGGTGCCGGTGCCCGCCACGGGAAGGAGTTCGTGGATCAGCGCTTCCACCATCGGCCAGAGGTCGAATTCCCTGCGCGCCAGCTTGACCCCGACTTCCGACTGCAGATGCTGGTTCTCTTCGATGACTTTCCCCACCAGGGTCTCCAGATGCCGCACGTTCCGGCTGAGCGCCTTGAGCATCTGCCTGGCGTGAGGCGTTTCGGTGTCACCCCGGGTCAGGAGCGTGTCGAGGGCCCGTCCCGACAGTGCGATGGCGTTGAGAGGCGTCCGCAAGTCATGCGCCACAAACGCCAGGTATTCCTCGCGCCGCTGCTGGACCTCCAGCGCCTTCTGCGTGGCGAAGGATTCGACGGCCGACCCGATGGCGCCGTCGAGGACGCGGTTGAGGACGCGGAAGGGCTCGCCCTGCAGGCTCAGGCCGTGCGCTTCGGCCAGGTCGTGTATGCAGCCGCGCAGCATGTTGTATTCCGCCACCACTTCTTCGATTTCGAACGCGTCTTTGACCCGCTGCAGACCATGGGCAGGCGGACTGGCCTCGAGGAGCGCTTCGGCAATCGTCGCGTTGGAGTTCTCGCGCAACTCGTTCGCTAATTCAGCCAGCAGGTCCGGAATGTGATCGTTCAGTGTGGGGACGTCGAGATTCCGCGCCGCCGGGAGCGCACGGACCTGCGTCCGCCACCCCGCGAGCAGGGCGTCACGCTGACGTTCGATCAACTGCGCGAGTTCATAGAGGGTGTCGATAGGTTGAGGATACCGTAATTTGCGGACGGCCGCGCAAGCGCCACCGATACGCCGTGTCCCAGTCCACCTGATGCTCGTGGGGATATCGTCCGGTCAGTATCGAGGCGTGAGAGGGTAGTGTGTAGCTGCGGCCCGGGGTCGCGCCATTGCCGTACTTCACGATCTTCCGGGCCTTCATGTCGTAGACATCACCGGGAATCAGCACACACCGCGCATGCCGCATCGTCGTACAGGCCCGATCAGCAGTCGATCCCCTTCACGCCTCGTGTAACATCCTGTTTTTCAGCAGCCTGTTAGAGTCCATGGGCCGCAGCTCGGTCACGCGGCTTGCAGTGAGTGTGGGGCGTCGATTCAACGTTCCCTTCTGACACTGACGCGTTTCCCTACTTGACCGTAAACGCGTTAAAGACCCACGTGAGCCCCGTGGTGAAGCCCCACGTGGGATCGCGCTCGGTGATGCCGAACAGCACCGCCGCGTCCAGGCGCACCGGCCCGCGCGTGAAGCGTGAACCGACGCGCATGGCCGCGCGGCTCTCGGTGCCCGCAATCGCCGTGCCCGTGCGCGTGTTGGCGCGGCCATTCAGCTCGGCCACCACTTCGGCCCCGTTGGCCACGGCGCGTGCGATGGACACGCCGTAGATAAACACATCGTTCTGACGATCGCCGCGCGTCGGATCACCAAGGATGGCAAATCCGGCGTTCCCGACCAGGCGGACCTGCTGGATGGTCTTGCCCATCGCGAGGGCGAACGCGAAGTCCGTGGTGTCGAGACCCAGGCCGCTTTCGTTGCCGGCATTCGGCAACCTCGTTGCGAAACGAACGGCCAGAGAGGGGCGACCGACACCTTCGGAGACAAATCGCACCTTGGCACCAACCACCACATCTTCCACGTCGGCTGTCGAATCGCCCGTGATGTCCAGCATGCCCGCCAGGGGCCCGGCAAGCCGGTTGGTGATGGACAGCCGATTGCGCAGCCCTCCATCGATCTGGATTTCAGCGATCGAACTGACGCCGAAACTCAGGCCCAGTGTGCCCAGCCGCATGAGGTTGCCCTTCAGGCCCGACACAGGAAAAAACGCTTCGCGACTGTAATCGATTCCGGCTTCCAGCAGAATCTGGCCGGGGCCAACCGTCTCTGGATCCTCGGTGACCAGCGGTCGCGACTGCGCCCACGCGGGCACCGCCAGCCCCATCATCACCACACCCAGCACCAACCTCTGCATCAGTCTCGTCATGTCTCACTCCGCGAATCGATCCAAATGGTGACGGGGCCGTCGTTGATCGACGCCACCTGCATATCGGCCTGGAACACGCCAGTCCGGACCACCAACCCCGCGTCCCGAAGGCGTGACACAACGCCTTCGTACGCCTCGTTGGCCACGTCGGGCGCCGCCGCCCCGATAAACGACGGGCGACGGCCCCGCCGGACATCGGCGAGCAGGGTGAACTGAGAGACCGCCAGGACGGCCCCACCCACGTCCATCACACTCAGGTTCATCTTGTTCGCCGCGTCGCTGAAAATCCGCAAATCCCGGATCTTGGCCGCGACATAGTCGGTATCGGCCGTTCCGTCGCCGTTCGCCACCCCAATCAGCACAAGCAGGCCCTGGCCGATTTCAGACACGACCCGGCCGTCGATGGTGACCGAGGCCGAGGAGACGCGGGTAATCACCGCACGCACGGGCGGTTACCGGAGGGCCGCGGCGGTTTGAGCCACCGGGTAGAGGCGCGTGTCGAGCAGGTGGCGGGGCGCCACATTCCCGATGGCCTTAATCATCGAATTCTTGATGTCCGGGTGTTCCAGTTCCAGTTCGGCGATCATGCGCTTGAGCCGCTGACGCTTCAGGCTCAGGTCTCCGCAGGCCGGGCAACAGCAGCCGATGACCGGCAGGTTGTTTTCCTGGGTGTAGGCGCGGGCCTCAGCCTCGGTGACGTACACCAGTGGCCGGATCACCGTGTGTTTGCCGTTGTCCGAGGTCAGGCGTGCGGGCATGGCTTTGAGCGCGCCCTGGAAGAACACGTTGAGCAGCAGTGTCTCAACGAAGTCGTCCATGTGGTGCCCGAGGGCGATCTTGGTGGCGCCCACCGAATCGGCCAGCCGGTACAACACGCCACGACGCAGCCGGGCGCAGAGCGAACACGGCGTCTCGCCATCTTCCAGGATGTCATCCATGACGGCGCCGATCGTGGTGTGCTCGATGTGTACTTCCCACCCGCGCTCGGCGCACGCCTCGGTCACGGCGCTGTGTTTGAAATCCTTGTAGCCGGAATTGACGTTGATTGCGCAAATGGAGAACGAGATCGGCGCGCGCTTGCGCAGCACGTCCAGAATCTGGATCAGAGCCCAGCTGTCTTTGCCTCCCGAGAGGCCGACCATCACGCGGTCGCCGTCCTCGATCAGGTTGTGCTCAAGGATGGCCTGCGTGGTTTTTTTGGCGATGCGGTGTTCGAGAGGAGTGCGGTAGGACATGGGTGTTATGGCCGAAGGTGCTGTGTGACGAGAGTATCAACGACACCCGTCCATGTGAAACGCCCGGCGGTGATCAGGGCCTGGGCTCCCAGGCGCTGCGCGAGCAGAGGGTCGATGGAAACATCGGCCAGGGCCCGTCCCAGAGCGGCGGGCTCCGGGGCGGTGACACGGCCGTTCACCCCGTCCACCACCAGCTCGGCCGGTCCTCCGCTGTCGGTCACCGTCACAACAGCCTTCCCCGCCGAGAAGGCTTCCACCGTGACAAAGCCGTAGTCTTCACGCTTGGGCACAAAACACACAGCGCGGCAGGTCGCCAGGTAGTCCACCAACTGCGCGTCCGAGACGCGGCCGGCGAATGTCACGCGACCGGCGAGGCCCAGCCGGGTGGCCTCAGCGCGAAGGGCGCCCTCGGCCTCCCCTTCCCCGGCAATGACACACCGTACGCCCTGAGCCGGCGGAGTCGCCAGCGCCTGCAGAATCAAGTCGATCCGCTTGAGCGGCGCAAGCCGCGACACCACAAAGATGAAGTCGCCATAGCCGTCGCATCTGTACGCCCGCTGTGGCGCGGGTGGATACAGCACCGTAGACGCCACGGCATTCCAGCGATTGAGCCGCCCTTGCACCGTCAGTGACTGGGCGTATAGCGCTTTCAGGTGATGCTGGAAGCACCAGGTGTCGGCCGCGTGAATCAGCCGCCGGCGCACGCCTTCCTTCAGCCGTCCCTGCGGCGACAGCGGTCCTGAGAACTCTTCCCAGAGGTCGTAGTACTCGCGCATGGTGTGGTTCAACCAGCACACGTGGGAGGGATGCCGCACGGCATAGGAGGGGTAGCGAAGCGAGACAACGTGATCGACCGGCCGGCCACCGATGTCCCTGACGTTGGTTCGCCAGGTCGCCAGGTACTCGGACGCCTGCTGCCCAAAGGGATTGGAGGGCGTGGTGACGAGCTCTGCGTCGTGGCCTGCGGCTTTCACGGCGTCCACCAGCGCACGCGCGATCACCATGTGACCGCCCTCCACTGACGGCGGTGACGACGTCGCGACCGCGACCACGGCCATGGCTCAGGCGTCCGATCCTGGACCGAGCACTCGCGCCGGAACGCCCACTGCCTTGGCACCGGCCGGAACCGGACCCAGCACCACGGCGCCCGCGCCCACAATCGCTCGGTCGCCGATGGACACCCCATCCAGCACCTTGGCGCCTGCGCCGATCCACACCCCGGCGCCCACCGCGATGCCGTCGGACTTTCTGGGCTGTGCGTTCACCGCCACGGTGGGGTCGCTGAAGTCGTGGTCGCCGCCGATCAGGTACGAGTACGCCGCCAGCAGCGTGTGCGCGCCGATGGTGACCCGTCCGGCAGAAAACACCTCGCAGTTGAATCCGATGTTCACGCCGTCGGCCAGGGAGATGTCGCCGTTCTTGCACGACAGGATGGTGTTGCGCCCGACGAACACACCATTCCCGATGTCGATGCCGCGATTGGTGTCGCCCTTGGCATCAAGCAGGCAGTGATCGTCGATGACCACGTTGTCGCCGATATGGATCTTGTGCGGATGACGTAATACCACGTCGCGGCCGAACACCACGTTGCGTCCGCAACTACCCAGCAGCATGGGGTACGTGACCTTCCGCAGCATCAACCCCAGTGCGCCGGGCACGCACTGCGCGAAGAGCGTGATGAGCTCGTACTTGAGCAAGGCGCCCAGTCCCGGCTTGCCGACGATCAGTGCGCTGTATTTGGCGCGCGCCCCTCCGGGCGCACGGAACAACTGGTCCTGCACGCGCGGGATGTCCCGATCAGATCCAGTGTTGGCCACGGTACCACTCCAGTGTGCGCCCAATCCCGTCACGCAGGCTCACGGCCGGCGCAAACCCCAGTTCCGCGCGAGCGCGTGAGATGTCGAACGCCCGGCTCTTGGTGAAGAAGTCTACACGGCGCCGATAGATCGGCGGGGCCACACCGAAGGGCGCGCAGACCGCTTCGCATGCGGCGCCGACGAGCCAGAACGGCCACACCGGTAATCGCAGCCGGGGCGGGTCTACACCGGCCACCTCCGCCGTAATCCCGATCAACGCCTTCAACGTCGTCACTTCCCCGCCCGCCAGAATGTAGGTGCGCCCTGCGGCTGCTGGCGCCGTGGCGCAGAGGCGAAAGCCGTCACACAGGTCTTCCACATAGGTCAGGTGATAGAAGATCTCGCCATTGCCGAGCAGCACGAACCGGCCACGCGCCACGCCGCCGAACAGCTTCAACAGACGCCGGTCACCGGGACCGTAGATCCCAGACGGCCGGGCAATGACCAACTCGACGCCCGCCTCTCTTGCTGCCGCGATGGCCAACTGCTCGCCCTCGACTTTGGTTTCCTGATAGACATCGCCGGGTCGCAGGGGGGCATCCTCATTCGCGGGCGGATGTTCCACATCTCCGTGCACGCCCACAGTGCTGCAGTGCACGACCCGGCGGACGCCCGCGCGTGCGGCTTCCCTCACAAGCGACTCGACGCCGAGGGCGTTGACGGCGCGATAGGCGGCCGAGGGTAACCCAGCCGTTCGGTAGAGCGCACCGATGTTGTAGACCGCGTCGATGCCCTCACACGCGACGCGCAAACTCGGGGCGTCGGTCAGATCGCCGCGCACCACTTCGATTCCCTCGCGGGTCAGCTTCTGCGCCTGGTCCGGCTGTCTGACGACGGCGCGCACGGTGTCACCCGCCGCGACAAGTCGGCGCACCAGGTGACTTCCCGTAAACCCCGTGGCGCCCGTGACCAGTGCCCTCACCGCTCCGCCACCATCGTCACGGGAGACCCGGCGAGCCAGAGCAGCCCGGCGCCTTTGAGCACACGTTCCAGTCCGCGTGTGAAGCCCAGCGAGCCCACCGCCTTGTGAAACGCGATCGGCATGACGAACTGCCTGTGGATGTGTACGACGCGGTATCCGTTCGCCTGGAAGGCGGCAATGACACTCCGCTCGGACATCACCCTGTACGACTCGACCTTGTGCCCTGCGGCGCGCCTGACGTGCCTGACACCGCTTTCGACAGCGGCCAGGCTCGACGCCGACGGAAAATCCACCACGACTCGGCGGCGCGCAACCCGGCACAGCTCGCCCACACACCGCGACCAGTCGGGCGTGTGCATGAGGACACGCAGCGAGACGGCCCCGTCGAAATGCCCTGCTGGAAACGGCAACGCATGCGCGTCTCCCACCTCGAAGTTCAGAGCCACGCCTGCTGTCGCCGCGCGTTCGCGCGCCACATCGAGCATCTCGGACGACGCATCCACTCCCACCACAGTCGCACCCGCGCGCGCGAGGCCGATCGCGGCGCGGCCCGTACCGGTACCGACATCAACCACCGAGCATCCTGAGAGTGGATGGTCGGCGTCGCCGGTTCCCAGAGGCGCGAAGGCGGCCATGAGCAGGGCTTCCTGCTCGGCGAGCAGGTGCCGGCCAATGGGACCACTGAACCGCAGGTTGTCGAATCCTTCCGCGACGTCCTTGCTGGCGTAGTGCGTATAGCTGTAGTGCTGGCGGTTCATCGCACCAGCACCTCGTACGCCCGGCGCGTTTTTTCGATGAAGGCTTCGTCGCTGTATTTGGTGTTGGCGAGTGCGCGTGCGCGCTCCCCGATCGCCGCCGCAGTCGGGTCGTTCATGCCGCGAAGCAGGCCCTTCGCCAGTTCGTCCGCCGTGGCGGCCGTCAGGATTGCCACGTCGTCATTGAGGACCTGCGTGTGGGTGCGCAGGCGCGTGGCAACAATCGGGCGACCGGACCGGAGGTATTGGTAAATCTTCAGTGGCGTGTTCGTGCCACTCGAGCGCGGTGAAACCAGAGTGGTGGCCGCGTCGAGGTACGCCGGCACTTCTTCGGCGGGTCGTTGCCCCGTAAAGATGACCGCAGGCGAGAGTCCGAGGCGGTCAACCGCGGCCCGGGCTGCGGCGACCTGGGCCGGCTCGCCGCCCACCATCACGAGTCGGGACTCCGGGCGAACCGCCACCACAAGCCGCATCGCGTCATAAAGCAGGTCCAGGCCCTGGTACGCCTCAAACGTCCCGGTGTACAGCACGACCGGCGTCGTTTCGTCGAGCCCCAGGGACCGTCGCACGGCAAGTCCGGTACCGGCCGAGGGCGCGGCGCCGGAACCCGCAGCGTTTTCGATCAGCACGGTAGGCACCGGCAATTTCAGCGCCTTCACCGTGTCGTCGAGGTCTTCGCAGATCACAATGACGACGCCTGACCGTTTGATCATCAGGCGCTCAATCCATCCGAAGAACGCCGCCAGGCCCTTGAACTTGCCGTACCCGAAGTTCGAAATCTGCTGAGGCAGGCTCGAGTGCATATCGTACAAGTGCGGCTTGCGCAGCAACGCGGCAAGCACAATCCCGATGGCGCCGCCCTCCTCGTGTGAGTGAATGACATCGTATCGGCGGGTCAGCGCCAGTCGCAGCGCGGTGAGCGACAGCAGTGCATCGAGCGGCACCTTCGCCCACGACGGCCCGATTCGCACGCGCGACACAAATGGCGGTGCCATCGAGCGCACGATCCGGAGCCCGGGCATGGCGACATCACTGCCAAACGGATAGGTGACGAGATCGACGGTATGCCCGAGGGTGGTCAACGCCCGAATGCGGTGCAATTCAGAAAACGGAGTTCCCCGGGGCTCGAAAAACGGCTCCGGCGCGATCATGAGAATGTGCATGCCGTCAGGGCCCGATCGCGTGGGCGTTGGGCTGCCGATGATTGTACACCCGCGTGTTACACTTCGCCGCCGGCAGAACCTCGCGTCGATCCTGATGACACACGTGCCCCCTGGTCCCGACGCTCCGGGCGTCAACACCGCCAACGACGCCCCTGACGCTGAAGACGCGCCCGCGCGCGGTGGACGCCAGGCGCTGATCTGGTCGATCAAGATCATCGTGTCCACTGGCCTGCTTTATCTGCTGCTCTCGCGCGTGGACCTCGCTCGGCTTTGGGTAATCGCGCGAACGGCATCCGTCGCGTGGCTGGGTGTCGCGCTGGGCCTGTATTTCCTCATGGTCTTCATCAGCGCCTGGCGCTGGGGCGTCTTGCTGCATGCGCAGCACGTGGCCGTGGGACTCGGCGCCCTGCTCCGGTCGTACCTGGTCGCCACCTTCTTCAACAACTTCCTGCCGTCCAACATCGGCGGCGACGTCATCCGGGTGCGCGACACGGCGCGTGCGGCCGGCTCGAAGACGCGAGCCGCCACCGTTGTGCTGGTTGATCGTGGCATCGGCCTGCTCGCGCTCGTCTTGATCGCGGCCATTGGAGCGTCGCTGGCCACCTCGACGAGCCCGGCTATGGCGGCATTCGGGCCAGGCCTGCTGTGGCTGGCGTTTGTTGTTGGGACGTTGGCTGGCGGCGTCGTGCTGATGCGGCCTGCCGCCCTGGGCCGGTTGTTGGCCCCGCTTCAGGCCCTCCACCAGGAATGGGTGGAAGAGCGCATCAGCCGGCTGGTGAGTGCGTTGGGCCGTTTTCGGGAGAGCCCCTCTGCTCTGGCCATCGGGTTTGGCGGCGGCATCGTGGTGCAGGGGGTGCTCGTCCTTTTTTATGCAGCCATTGCGCAGGCTATCCTGGTGCCAATTCCGCTCGAGCATCTTGCCGTGCTTATCCCGCTGTCGTTCATCGTGCAGATGGCCCCTGTTTCGGTGAACGGGCTCGGCGTGCGTGAGGCGACGTTCAGTTTTTATTTCGCAGGATTGGGTCTGCCGCTGGAGTCGGCCCTGGCGCTGTCGTTTCTGGGCGCCGCGCTCGTGATGCTGTTCTCGCTCTCGGGCGGCATCGCAAACCTCACCGCTGGTCAGCGGCCGGCAGGCTCGGGCCAGCGGACGATTTCGTAGAGCGACACCGGGCCGGACGTCACGAGCGGCCGCAGGAACGCCGCGTACGGCGGAAACCGGCCCTGCATCACCGCGGTGGCTGCCTCGTTGTAGGTGCGCCAATCAATGGCGACATACCTCACCCCGCGTGCCCGCAAGAGGCGGAACGATTCTTCGTTGGGAAACCCATTGAGCGCAATCGCCTCCGCCTGAATGTCGAGGGGGATGAAATCACTGTAGCCATTCACCAGCGGCTGCCAGTGCCACATGGACCAGAACATGTGCTCGACGTGAGGAAACCACTCGCCCCGGCGATACGGGAAGTGCAGCACAAGCGTGCCGGCTTTTGGCATGCCGGCCAGCACCTGATACGCCTCAGGAACGGGCGGCACAGGCCGCAGCGGCCACGACACACGCAACTCGATGACAACCAGCGCCAGCAGCACCGGCACCAGCCATGGCCGTCGTCGTCCGGATTGAGCAATCGCGGCGATGCCCATGCCCGCGAACACCGCGAGGCCCATCAGCACCAGGACACCGAACCGTGACGGCGCTCGCAGGAACGACATGAACGGGATGATATCGGCCAGCCAGCCATACAATCCCGCGGCCGGCCCCAGCGACGCCCACACCGCCATCGTCGTCACACCGACGTAGAACCAGAAGACCCGGCGGGCGGGCACAACCCGGGAAGAAAGGGCGAGGCCCACCAGCGCGAGCCCGATGACGATGATGCCGGGGAACAACACTTCACCCATACGGCCCACATACGAATCAAGTCCGGTTCGCCAGGACTCGGGCAGCACCTGGGTGAACGGGCCCGACTGCCCGCGCATGTAGGTGCGGTGGTCGGCCGACAAGTCGCGGGCCTCCTCGACATTGAGGGCCGATCGAAAGCCCACCTCATCGCGCATGGTTGCGTACGGCAGGGCAACGGGGGCCACCAGCAGCGCCGCGATCACCACGGCGGAGGCGACGCCTGCCCAATACCGCCGGGGATGCGGCTGCCCCGCCGCAAACCACAACGCGGCAAACCCCACGGCCAGGCCCATCATGATGCCGTAGTACGCACACGCGAGAACCGCGAACGTGAGGGTCGCGCCGAGCACACAGCCTCGCCGAAGGCCCGGCGCCTCGGCGAATCGGTGCCAGACAATCAGCACGAGCGGCACGACGAACACCAGCAGTAACTGCACGTGCGCGGTGTGCGCCGAGACGTACGCAGAGAACGCGAATCCGGCAGCAGGCGGCACGCCGGCCCACGGCGACCCTGTCAGGCGGCGTACCAGGTGCCAGGTCAGCACGAACGCCAGCACAAGGCTGATGAAGACCACGATGTTGTGCGCGGCGATCGGATTGCCCGTGACCGCGTAGACAGGCGCAGCCATCGCGCCCGCCACAATGTTCGCTTCGGAGTACGCCAGGGTGGCCTGGTGCGGATGGAAGATATTTGCGTTGAAGACGTTCGCTGGATCGTTGAGTAACGCGCGCGCGACCCAGGCCACGTTCCAGACGCTGAACTTGCCGTCGTGCGTATCGATGCGGGCCAGCTGCCCCGGGGCTGACATCATCGGCCATGTCATGACTACGGCGAGGACAGCGCCGAGGAGGGTGGCGAGCAGCGTCTGCCTTCTCATGCCAGGCTACCGGATGATGAGCGGAAGCACCCGCACGCCGAGGAACCGCGTGTCGTTCGCCGGGCCTGGGGGAGGGACGAACCCTGTGTCGGTGGTGATCGCCAGGCGCCAGATGTAGCTGACTTGGTCCTCCACGTTCTTGAATGGAAACCCGCGGTTCGGAGCGAACTGCACAATCGCGGTCTGGTTCGGCGCCAACGACGCGGACGCCCGACGGCCTTCGAGGTTCAGGCCGACCGTCACGGCCACATCGCCGGCAGTCAGCATCAACTGAAGACGACGTTCCGGCAGGTTTGTGCGAACCAGCAACTCCGCGCGAGACTGGCCGCGAGTCCAGAAGCTCAGGCCGTCGGCCTCTCGGAGCCATGAGTTCTTGTCGAGGTACATCACGCCAAACCCAGGGTGGCCGGGCTTCGCGCCAAAACCGCGCACCATCAGGTCTCCCTCAGTCTTGATCGGCAGATCGTTGTAGTTGGTCAGTTCGACGGGAAGGACGCGCAGTGGGCCGCTGAAGGCGCGGTCGCTCGGGCGCATCGACGTGTCGAAGGGACTCAACACGAGAGGCCCCATGAACATCCCGCCCACCAGCCAGGGCACCAGCGAGGTCGCGATCGATCGGATGGGTGGGAGCAGAAACACCGCCACTCCGTACACACCCATGAAGTAGCGATTGCCGACCGAGCCTCCACCGCCCATGAATGTGTACGGCAGGGTGATGAGAAACACGATCACCTGCGCCGCGATGCCGGCGAGCACGAACCACTGCCACGATTGACGTTGCGGTCCCGCAGCCACAAGGGCGACCACGGCAAACACGAACGGGAAGAAGTAGGCGACCATTCCGCCATAACGGCCGACCCAGAAGTATCCGAGATTTGCCCGAAGATTGCTCCAGAACATCTGCGGATCAAACCAGACATTCGTCAGTGCCTTGCTGGTTTCCCTGGGCGCGCACACGTCGAGTCCTGCTGTCGGCGTCTCAAGTGGAAACGCGCTGTGGCACGTGCGCCGGTCGAAGCCGCCTTGATAGTTCGCCTCGCCGCTGATGGCGAAGTTTGCTCCAAACCCAAGACCAGCAGAAAGCGCAAAGCCTGCGGCGACGACCGCGGCACGTTTCCATTCCCTCCTCCACAACCACCAGAGCCCCATCGGCAGACCGAGCAACGCGTTCGTCAATTTTGAGAACGTCAGGATGCCAACGATCACCGCAGCCACGACGTCGGAGGCGGAGCCTCTTAACCACGCCGTGCGTCGCGAGGCCGATGGAGGAGCCACGAACTTGTAGAGCCAGCAGAAGTACGCGAGCAGGCCGAGCGCGAAGTTAAACAGCTCCGGCGCGATCCACGCCCAGTAGACAGGCACGACCGTCGGGAACACGAAACCCGCCGCAAGGACCAGGCTGACGCCTACGGCTGACCGCGCGCTGATGAACGCATACGCACAGAAGAAGCCCAGCGCGAGCAACAGGCTGTTGAGAAGGTAGAAACCCTTGGTGCCGAAGACCGCCACAAAGGGCGCGGCGAACAAGGGATAGACAAACGACTTTCCGTAGAAGAGGCGGCTCTGGTCTGGGTCAGGCTGGCCACTGAAGGTGACGCCGCGCTTCAGAAAGACGCCGCTCGGCCCGCCGGTGAACTCTCGTCGAGTGCGTTCAAGGTCTTCGCGCCGGTACTCGAGGTCAAAGTCGTGCGCGAGGCTGTGCCCCATGAGGTAGTAGGTCGCTTCGTCGCTTTGAAAACCAGGTGCGGCGGTCGGGTCAGCGTTCGTGCGCCTCACGTCGACGGGGTCCATCCACAGCGCAACGGCCGCGAACAGGACACATACCGCCGCGGAAGAAATCCAGCCGGCGCGCCAGCGCGCGTCAGCCGCTGCCGGAATCACGCGCGTGCCTTCCCGGTCAGAAAATCGAGGTCCATTTCCTCGGCCACGCGCCGGTGTCGCGGTCGCGACTCCTGATGCAGCACGCCGTAGAGCTGCTCCATCTTCCGGACAAAGGCCGTGATGTCATATGACTCGGCCGTCGTGCGCGCAGCCGTTCCAAGACGCTGTCTCTCGTGGGGCGAATCCACCAACCGGATGATGCGGTCGGCCAGCGCCCGGGCATCACGGCGAGGGACGATAAGCGCATCCTCGTCGGGCGTCAGCACCTCCATCAGTCCATCGGCATCGGTGGCGACGATGGCGCGCGAGGCGCCGAGGGCTTCGAACACCGTCAGCGGCGTGCCTTCCCAGAGCGAGGGAAACACGGAGACGTCAAACGCCCCGAGCGCGATGCGCACGTCCTTGACGAATCCGCCGAAAACAAACCGATCGCCAAGATTCAGCGAGGCGGCCTGGGCCTCGAGACTCGCAAGCAGTGGCCCTTCGCCGAACAACACGAATCGTGCCTGCGGGCGGGCATCCACGACAAGCCGCGCCGCCTCGACCAGGTACTGATTTCCCTTGGAGTCGTGCAGCCGCGTCACCGTCCCCATCAACACGTCGTCTGGCGCCACACCGAGAGCGGCGCGGGCAGCGGCTCGTTCTGCAGGCGTGACCGGCTGGCCGAACTCATCCAGCGGCGCGCCGAGGTACACCACCTTGGTTCTCTGCGGTCGCACCAGCCGCGCCCCGGTCACAAACTCGGCCGTGCTCTTCGACACCGCAAGCGCCACGTCGGTGAACGGTTCCAGCGCCCAGTCAGCCACTTTCTGGAACCACGGAGTGCTGGTGAGGTTCGCATGTTCGTGCAGCACTACCGGAATCCCGCGCATCGCAGCCGCGAGGCGCCCGAAGGTCGTGGCGCCGTATCCATGGAGGTGCAGAATGTCGATCTGCTTGGCATCGATGATGCGCAGCAGCGCAAACAGGGTTCGAGGATCGAACTTGCCCCGCTCCAGGTATGTGATGTCGATCCCCAGCGAATCAAGGGTTTCTTCGGACAGGTC
The DNA here is from genome assembly GCA_046594875.1 of Vicinamibacterales bacterium. Classification (GTDB taxonomy): domain Bacteria; phylum Acidobacteriota; class Vicinamibacteria; order Vicinamibacterales; family SCN-69-37; genus SYFT01. The sequence continues at coordinate 2,900 of JBKJQX010000252.1, read as the reverse complement.
CCGTTTGCGCAGGCTGACGAGCGAGACCCGGAACCGCGATGCGTCAAACCGGGGGATCATCCACGCGAACAGCCGCTTCACGCCATGCATCCGCGACCCCTCCCAGCCCAGGTGGTCACAGACTTGGAGGATATTTAGCGGGCGCTCGGTTGGCATCAGGAGGACGTTCGCAGGACCGGCGTCATTTTAGCGCCCATGTAGAATCTGCTGCAATGATCTCGAGGGCCACGCAGTTGGCATTCAGAGTGCTCCTGGCTGGCGGCCTGATGTGGCTGGCCACAAGGAATGCCTCGTGGGCCGACATCGGGGCCGCACTGGGCCGAGGCTCCTGGACCTGGTTCGGCGTCTGCCTCGGGCTCGTGGTGGTCGATCGCGGGCTGATGGCCTGGCGATGGATTGCTTTGTTGCGCGCCGTCGAAACCCCGCCCTGCGTCCCCCTAAATCAGATCGTCAGAATTTTCTTCGTGAGCACTTTTGTCGGGACATTCTTACCTGGCAGCATTGGCGGAGATGCGGTCCGCGCACTCAGCTTGTCGCGACTGGGCGCCCCCACCCAACTGGCGGTTGGATCGGTCGCGGTGGACCGTCTCCTGGGGACCGTCTCGGTCCTGCTCATGGCCGCCGGCGGATTGATTCTGGCGGGCTGGCTGATCGACAGCCAGGTCATCGATGGCCGCCTCTTGGCGGTGTCGGTCGGCGTCGCGATCCTCGGCGTGGTCGGCAGCATGCTGTTGCTGTTTGACTCACGAATTCTGGCCGGGCTTGTGCGTTGGGCCGGGGGGGGGCGGTTTCCGGCAGTGGAACGGCTCGCGCAGAGGTTTCTGGTGGCCATTCGCCAGTACGGCAACCATCGGCGGGTACTTGTTGGTGTGCTCGCAGCCTCTCTCGGCGTGCAGGCCCTGCGATCGGCGCAAGCGTGGTGCCTGGGTATCGCGATTGGATTGACCCTGAGCGGCGTCTGGTACTTCGCGCTCATTCCTTTTGGAGTATTGGCGTTCCTGCTGCCCGCATCGGTGTCCGGATTGGGCGCCGGTACGGCCTCCTTCGTCCCCCTCTTCGCGCTCGCTGGGCTGCCGGCCGCTGACGCGGTGGCGCTCGCCCTGCTTTTCTGGTTCCTCGGCGTGCTCGGCAATCTGCCCGGTGGACTTTTGATGATCCTTGGCTCAAATTCCTCTCGATCAGGCTTGGCGTCCAGCTTGCATAAACCCTGACGCGGCGGCCCTATCGGCGGACCGAGTCTCGTCCGATACCGCCTTCAGCCAGTGCTTTTTGTTCGAGGGCCCCATATGCCGATCACGTTTCTCGCCCGCCGCGCCCCATACCTGTCAGCCGCAGTGCTGCTGCTTGTCGCGGCCGCCGGCTGCGAGCAAAGTAAGACCGCCAACCCGCTGAGTCCGCAGATTGCCGGCCCCCTGGCAAACGTGGAGATCACGGTGCCCGTTGCCCTGGAACCCGGGACCGGATGGAAAATTGAAGACAAGAATCAGCCCATCACGCTCTTGATCGAAAACCCGTCGAGCAGCAGCCCACGCCCGTTCACCTTGCGTGCAGAGGTGGCCACCGATGCCGCCTTCACCAACGTCGTGTTCACCGCCAACAATATTGGCGCCGGGCCGAATGGCCGCACGGCACTGCGCCTGCCCGACAAACTTGCGCCTGGGCGCAGTTACCTCTGGCGCGCGCGGGCCGAAGATGGCGCCAACAACAGCGATTGGTCGGCAGCAGCCCAGTTCGACATTCTGATGCCGATCTTCATCGGCACGCCTGTGGCGAAGTCTCCAGTCGGTAACGTCCGGGTCACATCGCGCACGCCCACATTGGTCGCCGCCAATGCGGCCACCACGGGCCCGCACGGCTCACTCTTCTATTTCTTTCAGATCTCAGGCAGTGACGCGTTCGGCGGCCAGGCCGCCAGCGCGGAAGCCCCGGTCAACGGTGGAGGGGAGACGTCACTTGTCATCCCGTCGGCCTTGCCGTACGACACGGTGGTCTACTGGCGAGTCCGCGTCACCGATGGCCTGAACGTCGGCGGCTGGTCGAAGACCGAGGTATTCCGGACACCCGTGGCGCCGGTCGTGGTGCCGCCACCCCCACCACCCGGCGGTGGCGGAGGCGGCGGAGGCACGGGCGGGTCGTGCGCCCTCAATAACGGCGATGCGATCGTGCAGTGCATCGCGGCCAAGTACCCGCAGTATCTCGTGCCGGTGGGTTCGCTGGGCCAGAGACAAGACAACATGATGTTTCTCCGGGACCGCGTCATTGAAGCCGGCCGCTGCGGCGGGTTGGACCTCGCGTGGAATCTCAAGCGAGGCGGGCCGGAAATCAGCATCGACTTCCTGGCGCACATGGACAACGGCACGCTCAGGGGAATCGACATCGCCTTCGACTACGACAACATCAGCACGCCGCTGAAGCTGTATTGGGGCGAGGGAACATTCCCGTACTACGGCGGCTACAAGCAGTTCAGTTGTTCGGGGGTCTGACTCCCCGCCACAGCGGTACACGCAAAAGGGGCAGGCGCCGCAAGCGCCTGCCCCTTTTGTTTTGAACCCGCGAACAGTTCTAGCAGGGTGCTGAAAAACCCGATATCACACGAGGCATGAAGGGGATCAACTGGGGAGAACCGGTGGTGACGTCAAATCGCGCGTCGGACAGCGCCGAACGGTGGGGCTCTCGACCACGCGAGGGTGATGTGAGGGCGCCAGGCCTAGCGATGGGGTCGAGGACCAGGCCCCGTCTCGAGGTCATGCCGGCGCTCTGAGGGTGCGCAAGCGGATCAAGTCGTAGGCGGCGGCCGCGAACGTCATCATCCAATCGACCAGCGGACCGCCCCGGTGGCGGAGTTTCCGCAGACCGCCGACGGTCTTCATCCAGCCAAACACCTGCTCCATGAGTTTCCG
>JBKJQX010000233.1:0-34221 GCA_046594875.1 Vicinamibacterales bacterium | reverse complement strand
CGGCGGCATTGTTCGTGGCCGGCGCTGTGGCCCTTGGCGCTCTGGCGCTGCAGCCGCGATACCGGCTCTTCGTCCGGTCCTACGACCATGTGCTCGGGACCTCGCTGGACCTGAAGATTCTGGCGCCCTCCGCCCGTGCAGCAGACGCCGCCTCAGCGGCCGCGCTGACCGAGATCACCCGTCAGGCTGGCATCCTCAGTGGGTACGACCCCGACAGCGAGTTCAGCCGATGCACGCAAACGCGCGATGTCGCCGTCAGCGTCTCGCCAGAGTTGTTCGAGGTGTTGCAGCGCTTCGACCAATGGCGTGCCCGTTCGGACGGCGCACTCGACGCGGCGGCCGAAACGGTCTCACGTGTGTGGAAGGCCTCTGCGGCCGCTGGGCGCGTGCCGACCGATCGCGAACTGTCGGGCGCAGTCACCCGCGTGCGCCAGTCACATTGGCGCCTCGACCCGCAACGTCGCACTGCCACTCGGTTGAGCGATGCGCCACTGGTGCTCAACACCTTCACCAAGAGTTACATCGTGGACCGCGCGGCCGCTATCGCGCTCCGCACGCCAGGCGTCCAGGGCGTGGTGGTCAACATCGGCGGAGATCTCGTCGTGCGCGGCCAGATGGACGAGCGTGTGGCCATCGCCGACCCGGCTGCGGCATTCGACAATGCGCGGCCGTTGACGCATGTTGCCGTGCGTGATCGGGCCGTGGCGACAAGCGGCGGCTACAGGCGCGGGTTCGACATCAACGGCACCCACTATTCACACATCGTTGATCCGCGCACAGGGCAGCCGACCGGCCATGTCCTCAGTGCGACCGTTGTGGCAAAGGACGCTTCAGACGCCGGCGCGCTGGCGACCGCGTTCTGCGTGTTGACGCCTGCCGAGGTTGCGGAACTCGCCCGTGGCGTGGCCGGCGCTGAATATCTGCTCGTGCTCGCCGACGGACGCCGCATCGAGAGTGCCGGCTGGAGCCAACTCACATCCACATCGCCGACGCCGCCGGTACCGTCGCCCGTCGCGTCGTTGAGCGCGGCGGAACAGGGCACGTGGAATCCGGAGTTTATCCTCACCATTACGATTGAACTCGCTCCACCACAGGGCAAGGGTCTTCGCCCGTACGTGGCCGTGTGGATCGAAAACGCGGCGCGGTTCCCGCTGCGCACTCTTGGCGTCTGGCATCTGTTGAAGGACCCGACGTGGGACTACAAAATGCGGGAGTGGCTTCGCGGTGACAAGCAGCGCATGGAAGTGGTGGGCACTGAGTTGCTCGCGTCGGTATCGAGCGCCACTCGTGGCCCCGGCGTGCACAAACTCGTCTGGGACGGCAAGAACAACTCGGGTCAACTGGTGAAGGCCGCGACGTACACGGTCTTTATCGAGGCTGTCCGCGAGGCTGGCACCTATCAAATCATGCGGCAGGCGATGGACTTCACAGGTGTCCCGAAGAAGATTGATCTCGGCAGCAACGTCGAGATCTCATCCGCATCGCTCGACTACCACCGTGTCCCAGCAAAATAGCGGCCTGCGTACCCGACGGGTCGTGGCCAGGTACGGTCGTTGGCTGCATGTCTACGGTTCGATGGGCAGTTTTGCTGTGGTGTTCTTTTTCGCCGTGACCGGGCTGACACTGAATCATCCCCAGTGGTTTTCAAGTCAACGTCACACCGCCACGCTGAAAGGCGCGCTGGATCCGTTGTGGACCAATACGACTGACGATCTGGTGAAGAAGCTCGAGATTGTCGAGCACCTCCGGAGTGCGCAGGGCATTCAGGGCGCACTCGGCGAATTCCGGCTCGACGCTGCCGAAGCGAGTCTCACGTTCAAAGCGCCTGGCTATTCTGCGGATGTGTTCCTCGATCGCGCGAGCGGACGCTACGAAGTGATCGAATTGCGGATGGGGTTTGTCGCGATCATGAATGACCTGCACAAGGGTCGTGATTCCGGCGACGCCTGGAAGGTCCTCATTGACGTCTCAGCCATCCTTCTCGTGTTTGTCTCGCTGACCGGGTTGGTCCTGTTGTGGTTTCTCCACAAACACCGTACCGCCGGCTTCCTCCTGCTGGCCGCCGGTGGAGTGTTGACGTATCTGCTTTACGCCATCTGGGTGCCGTAAGAAAAAGACGTCGGGTGTCTTTTTGGCGTCGGCAAGCAAAAGACACCCGACGTCTTTTTCATGGTGAATGCACTTAAACGGCAGTCCCGAACAGTGCGCCCACGCCTGCCGTGAGCGCCATCGCGATCACACCCCAGAAAGCCACGCGCCAGGCGCCGACCGCAGCCGACGCGCCGCCGGCTCTGGCCGCCAGCGCACCCAGCCCCGCGAGGCTGACCAGCGAGATACCGGCCACCACCCACGACATCGTCTCCTGCGGCGCCAGCGCCGCGGTGATCAACGGCAGGGCGGCACCCACCGCAAACGTGCCCGCAGAGGCCAACGCCGCCTGCAGCGGTCGAGCTGCAAACTCCTCGGAGTGGCCGAGCTCGTCGCGGACATGGGCCCGAAGGGCGTCGCCGGCCGTCAACTGTTCTGCTACGGTCCGCGCCAGTTCAGGATTCAGACCACGCTGGACGTAGATCCCGGTCAGTTCGTCCAACTCGGCTTCGGGCGACTCGGCCAACTCCCGCCGTTCGCGCGCCAGGTCGGCGCGCTCCGTGTCGGCCTGCGAACTGACCGACACGTACTCACCGGCCGCCATCGATAACGCGCCCGCGACAAGTCCGGCGACACCGGCAATCAGTACATCGCCGCGCGCCGCGTCCGCCGCTGCGACACCCACCACCAGACTCGCCGTCGACACAATGCCGTCGTTCGCCCCGAGCACGGCCGCGCGCAGCCATCCGATTCGACCCGTCCGATGTTGTTCACGGTGCGGCATATGACTCCTCCAACCTATCGCGCGGGCCGCACCAGAATCCGCGCACCATCGGAGAGCGTGTCGGGGGGATGCGCCACCACAACATCTGCGGGCGACAGGCCGCTCAGGACTTCCGCCACCTGCACAGCCACCTTGACCGCGTTGCGTTCCACGCCTGTGACGTGACCGTCTGCGAGTCGCACCACGCGATCCGCCATGCCGGCGATGGCCGCGTTGTGCCTGATCACCACCGTGGCCGTCCCCAGTTCCCGGTTCACCTTCGCGATGGCTTCGAGCACGACGATGCCGGTGGTGATGTCGAGGGCGCCGGTGGGCTCGTCACACAGCAGGACGTCTGGTTGTTTGGCGATGGCGCGCGCGATGGCGATGCGCTGCTGCTCGCCGCCTGACAACTGCGCTGGGAAGTGGTCGAGCCTTGGGCCGAGGCCGACAAGCTCGAGCGCGTGTTCCGGCGTCATGGGGTTCGTGGAAATCTCCGTGACCAGCGCCACGTTCTCGCGCGCCGTCAGGCTCGGAATGAGGTTGTAGAACTGGAAGACGAACCCCACGTGGTCGCGCCGGTATTCGGTCAGCGCGGCCTCACCGGCCACGGTCAGGTCGTGGTCGCGGTAGACGACGTGCCCCTCGGTGGGGACGTCGAGACCGCCCAGGATGTTGAGGAGCGTGGACTTGCCGCTGCCTGAGGGCCCAAGCAGCACCACCAGTTCACCGGGGTCGAGGTCAAAATCCACACCGCGCAGGGCGTGAACAACGACATCGCCCATGGGGTAGACCTTGGTGAGGCCTCGGGCGATGAAGACGGGCGTTGGCGGGGACGCCGACACTGGCTCAGTGTACTCGGCTTGTCCTCCCTGCTGGTTTGTTCACCATGAAGCTCCATGAAGATCCATGAAGGCGCAAGTTGTCGGAAGTGACCGGGGGTGGGCACCCAGCCCCGGTCACCCTTCATGGAACTTCATGTCCTACATGGTGGAGTTTCCGGGAACTCCGGCGCCTGACGTTAGCTGCTCAGGCGCGAGAGGTCGGCGCGCGCTTTGGTGCGGGCGCGGTCCATTTCACGCACGGCGTCCAGGTCGGGCCGTGATGCGCGAATGGCTTCCGACAGCGTCAGCCCTTCCGTCAACACGCGGTGTTTGAGCAACATGAACGGAATCTCCGTATTCCGCGAGGCATACGCCACCGAGATGAACTCCGTCGCGTCACGGAACCCGTCTGACGCCATTCCCACATCCGTTCCCCGATTGAGAATCGAGCTGGCATGTGTCAGCACCGGGGCGTCCGTGACGGTCAGGGTGTCGGCAAGCGCGGCGTTTGCGCGCGCCGCCCGTTGTGGCGGCCTGGGAGCAGCAACGCCTGGCTCCGATGCGTTCACTTGCGCCACCTGTGCCACGTTTTCGGTCTGCGCCGAGGTCGTGAAATGAGGCGCCGTCCACACGCCGAGCGCATACGCGCCGACCAAGCCGAGAGAGAGCGCTGAAGTCTTGAGAATCGTCATTGAGTGCCTCCGACCTGAGACACTGCAAGAATCGTGACGTAATGGCTTTGTGTGAAAAACCGTGCAAAAACCACCAATTGAACCTGGCCTGCCCAGAACTGGCCCGTCGATCAGGTCAAATTTACATACCCGGCTCCGACTGTCTCCCGAAACGCAGGTAAATGGCCGGAAGCAGGAAGAGATTGAGCACCGTCGAGGTCACGAGGCCGCCAAGGATGACCACCGCCATCGGATGCTCGATTTCATGGCCAGACTTGTCCCCACCCATGATGATGGGCACCAGCGCCAGGCCGGTCACCAGCGCTGTCATCAGAATCGGCGCCAACCGTTCCTCGGCGCCACGCATCGCCAGTTCCGGTCCGAACGGCACCCCTTCTTCCCGCTCAAGGTGGCGATAGTGGCTGACGAGCATGATGCCGTTGCGTGCGGCGATGCCGAGGACGGTGACAAATCCAACCAGCGATCCGAGTGACAACACGCCCCCGCTGAGGAACACACTGGCAACGCCGCCGATCAGCGCGAACGGAATGGTGAGGGCGATGAGCGCCACCATGCGAGCCGACCCGAAGTCCACATGCAGCACCAGCAGAATGCCCAGCAACGATAACGCGCCGAGCGCAAGCAGCCGGCGCTGCGACTGCTCGCGAGCGGCATACTCGCCCAAAACCTCGGGGTGATAACCCGTCGCAAAGGGTACCGTGGCCAGCGCGGCTTCGATGTCGCGGGCCACGGCACCGAGATCGCGTCCGCGCACATTGCTCGTCACGTCGATACGGCGCGACCCGCCTTCGCGCGTGATTTCGTTCGGTGTCGGCAGGATCGTCACGTCGGCCACCGATGAAAGCGGCGCGTAACCGCCATTGGGCAACTCAATCGGCATACGCCGCAGCGCGAACAAATCAGATCGCGTTTCGGGCGTGCTCCACACGACCACATCAAACACCTTCTGCTGGTCGTAGACTTCACCCACCTTCGTGCCCCGCAGCATGGTGGCCACGGTGTTCCGCACGTCCGCCGGTGTGACTCCCACCACCTGCGCCCGTTCGGGACGGTACGCAATCTCCACATGCGGCACCAGCGTCAACGCCTGCACTTTGACGTCTGCCGCGCCGTTAACGGCGCTAATCACCTTTCCAACCTCAGCGGCCTTGGTCGCAAGCACGTCGAGGTCAGGACCGAAGATCCGCACCACGATGGTCGCACTCGCCCCGGTCAGCACTTCTTTGATGCGTTCGCGCAGGTAAGTCAACAAATCGCGCTGCAGACCCGGATAGCCGTCCACCACCTCCTGGGCTTTCGCCACCGTTGTCGCGTAGTCCACGGACGGGTCGAGACTGATCCAGAGCTCCGTGAAGTTGATGCCGACCACTTCGTCCGCCACTTCCGCCCGGCCCACATGTGCACCGAAGTTCCTGACGCCGGGAATCGCGCGCAGTTCCTTGCTCGCGCGAATGGTGATGCGGTTCATCGCGTCAAGCGACGTGCCGGGTTTCTCCACCCAGTGCATCAGGAAGTCGTACTCCTTGAAGTGCGGCAGAAACTCTTCGCCCAGCAGAGAATATGCCGCCGCAGTCGTAGTCAACGAGACCGTCACGATCACAAGGGCCCGCCGCGGTGCTGCCACCAAACCTGGCAACCATCGGCGATAGAACTTCTTGAGCCACGACACCAAGGGCGCTTCGTGCTCGTGCACCGCCTGCGGCAACAGCAGCAACGACATCGCCGGGGTGATGATGAGCGCCACCAGCAGCGACGCGGCAATCGCCAGCACATACGACAATGCAAGCGGCCTGAAGAACGCGCCCGACAGACCTTCGAGCATGAACACCGGCAGGAACACCAGCACCACGATGACGCTGCCGTAGACGACGGCGCTGCGCACTTCAAGCGAGGCTTCGAGTACCACGGGGAACGCCGGTCGTGGTTGCGCCAGCGTCCGGTTGATTCGCAGGCGCCGGACGATATTCTCCACATCGATGATCGCGTCGTCCACCACCTCGCCCAGCGCGATGATGAGACCCGCGATGACCATCGTGTCGAGCGTGCCGCCCCGGTAATACAGCACAAGGGCCGCCGTCAGCAGCGACACCGGAATGGCCGTCAGGCTGATGACGGCCGTGCGCCAGTCCCACAAGAACAGCGCCAGGACGATGACGACGAGCACGCAACCGATGAGAAGCGCGCGGTTGAGGTTCGAGAGCGACATCTCGATGAACGTCGCGGGCCTGAAGATCGTGGAATCGACCACGACACCCGTCAGGCCTGGCTTGAGGGCCTCAAGCGCAGCTTCAACGTCGCGCGTCACCTGCAGCGTGTTGCCCTCGGGCTGTTTCTCGACGATGAGGAGGAGGCCGGGACCGTCGTTGATGATGCCGTCGCCGATCGGAGGAGGGAACCCTTCGGTGACCGTGGCCACGTCACGTAGTTGACGCACGCCGCCCAGGCTCCGGCCGGGCGAGCCCGTGCCTGTGGTGACGGCCATCGTACCCAGATCGGCGGCGTCCCTGACCGATGGAGCGTGCGCGACAGCGAGCCGCTGATTCGGTGTTTCAATAAAGCCGCCGGCTGCGACCGATGTTGCGTCGCCGGTGGACGTCAGTACGTCCTGCAGCGACACGCCGTTGGCGCGGAGGCGATCCGGATCGACAAGCACTTGCAGTTGACGATCGCGCTGACCCCAGATGGCGACATTGGCCACTCCGGGAATCGACATAAGTCGCGGGCGAATCGTCCACTTCGCGAGCGTGGTGAGCTCGACTTGTGAAAGCGTCGCCGACGACATCCCGATTTTCAGGACGCGGCTCAGGGACGACAACGGCGAGAGGATCACGGGAGGATGGGCGGCCGCCGGCAGTGTGGTGGCGACTCGCGCCAGTCGCTCCTGCACAAGCTGGCGCGCCGGGATGCGGTCGGTGCCCGACTCGAAGATAAGGACCACCGACGAGAGGCCCAGCACCGACTTTGAGCGCAGGGTCTTGAGGCCAGGCACGCCGTTCATGGCCGCTTCGAGTGGGACGCTGATGAGCGCTTCGACGCTGGAGCTTGAGAGTCCAGGCGCCTCGGTCTGAATCTCGACCAGCGGCGGCGCGAACTCTGGAAAGACATCAAACGGGGCCTTGCTGGCCGAGTTGATGCCGACAACGATCAGCAGGATCGAGAGCGCGACGACAGGGATGCGGAGCCGAAGCGCCGCCGAAACCAGCCCGCGCATCATTTGCCGACGCCGAATTCCGTGCCGAAGAGTTCCGCGGCACCGGCGGTCACGACGCGTGTGCCGGGCGCCGGCCCGTGATCGAGCACGGCCATGGTGCCCACCAGGTCGATGACTGAGACACGTCTTCGGACAAAGACGTGTGAACCGCGGGCCTCATAGACCCATGTGCCGCCGAAGGCGTCGTGCAGCAATGCCGCCTGCGGCACCACCAGGCTGCTGGCCGTGCCCGTGAGCGGAAGGCGAACGCTGACGCGTTGGCCGGGCCGAAGGGTTCCGCCGGCATTGGCGAGGCTGAAATGCAGATCGACGGCAGCCGTCGACGCATCGGCGGAGGGTGGCGCCGCAATCGGCCTGGCGACGGATCCGGCGGCAGTGTCGGCCGCGCCAAGGGGCAGCACCCGGGCCGCGGCGCTCCGATCGATATTGCCGATGTCGCCGGCGTACAGAGGCACGCGAATCCACACAGCGTCGAGGCGCACCAGGTCTGCGATTGGCGCGCCGGCGGCGATCGTCTGGCCAGCCCCGGCATGGACCGCGCGCAGCAAGGCGTCGTACGCGGCCACGAGCGTGATAGCGCCCGAGGCGTTGACGCCGCCCGACGCGAGGGCGAGCCGGTCGCGCGCGGCCTTGAGCGCGGCGTTGACCACGGCCAGTTCGGCTTGGGCTTCTTCGGCGGCACGGCGGCTGCCGGCTCCGTCCTGGGCGAGCTTCGCCGCGCGGTCGGATTTCCTGGCCGCCATCTCCTGCCGGCCGGTGGCCTCGCCAACCGCGCGTTCGGCCTCGATGCGCGCGTCACGGTCGGCGGCGGCGAGGGGTACGAGTCGGAAGATCGTCGTGCCCTTCCGGATCGTGGAGCCCACCGAAGCGTTGGTGTCTGCGGCCTCGAGCGTGCCGGCAAACGGCGCCGTGATCGTGCTTTCTGCGCCGCCGGCGGCCATGACCTCGCCACCGACCGTTCGCGTCCGAATCACGCCTTTCTCTTCAACCGCAGCCGTCTCGATGCCGAGTCGCTTTTCGGCGTCGGCGGTGAGCGTGATGGTGGTGAGCGAACTCTCCGTCACTTTATCCGTCACCTTCGCAGCCGGTACGGCCGTGGCTGCGGGCGGGGCGCTTCGCCCACACGCGACAATGCCGACAGCCCAGAAGGCCAAGACAAGAGCCAGCAGGCGTGTATTAGCGGTCACGAGGTGTCTCCTGGGATGGCGTACCACACGATCGGCCCAATGCGCGTTCGACCCGCGCGCGGGCGCGTTGCCGGTCGGCATCGAACTCGCGTTCGCGGAGTCTGGCGTCGGCCAGGCGCCGTGTGTGTTCAAGCACGAAGAGTGAGGAGGCTTCACCGGCGTCGAATGACGCCTGGGCCTCGGCCACATTGGCCTGCAGTGGTGTGGTGATCGTCGTGCGCCAGGTGGCCAGCGACTGGTGAGCCTGTTCAAACTGCGCCGCAGCTTCGCGCAACTCCAGTGCCACCCGGTGCTGCACCGCGAGGTACGAGGCAGACGCCCGCTGGATCTCAGCCTCGGCGCGCGCTCGGCCGCCCTGATTCCTGTTGAACAAGGGCAAACCGAGATCGAGGCCCGGTCCGGCCTCAAACCCGTCGCGCCCCTCGCCGTTCGCATCAAGCACGGCGGTCAGAGCCACCATTCGGGATTTCTCCCATCCGAGTTTGGCCGTGGCGGCCTCGATGCCTATTTCAGCGGCGCGCACATCCGGTCGCGCGACCAGCGCTTCTCGCAGAAGGTCTGGCGTCGGGCGGCATTCAGCGGGCGGCGTCTGGGCAGCGGCCAGGGCCGGGAATACAGCCTCGGACGCAAGCCCAAGGAGCAGGCGCAAACGCTCGCGGGCAATCGTGACGTCGTGAGCCGCGCGTTCGGCGTCCTGTGTGCCGCGTGCGGCGTCCACTTCCACGACCCGCGCCTCCAGCCGACTGATGTCTCCAACTGCGAGACGAGATTGGGTCAATGTGCCGATCCGCGCCAGGAGCGAGGCCGCCTCTTTCGCCAAGTGCTCGCGATCGATCGCGAGACTCAGGTCGGCGTACGCAATCCGTACCGACAGGACGAGGTCAAGGCCCGCCGACACCAGCTTCTCGGCGGCCGCATCACCAGCCAGTCGCGCTGCAGCAACCCGGCGCGGCCGCTGCCACAGCAGTTCCACCGGCCATCGCAACGTGGCTTCGAGTTGTTTGGGGCCGATTGGAAAGAGCAACGACAGCACAGGGTTGGTCAGCAACCCCGCTTCGAGCAGGTCGGCGCGCGCGAAACCCAGTTCGCTGATGCTGACGTGAAAGGCCGCGTTGTTCCACAACGCCATTGCCACAGCCTCATCCGTCGTCAACCCATCGTCTATCTTGATGACTCCGGCGGGCGCAGTGCCGGTGAGCGTGCGAAGCCTGGTGGTGGAGTCCTGAGGGTCGAGGCGCGCCCGCGAAACGCAGCTGGCCCCGAGCAGGGAAGCCAACAGCATCGAACACAGGACCGTTGACGGTCGTTTCGTCGAGCTCATGGCTGGCAAATCATATAGCAGCCCCACGTCTGATGCGCCTCCGGCGTGATAGCGTTCCTGACAATGCGTAGCGCTTTATTGCTGGTGTTTGCGGCCGGAATCCTGCTGCCCGTCAATGCCGAGGCGCAGGATGGCTGGGAGTCCGGCTTCGGGCCCCACCTGATTCGGCGGGAAGATTCCTCGACAATCCATGTCGGTGGCGGTGTGACCGCCGCCCGTCGGTTCGGCCGGTTCGCCCTTGTCATTGAAGGCGGCGGGACACGCCGCGAAGGGCACAACGACTGGCGCACATTGGCCGGCGCGCGCGTGAGGGTGGGAGACACCGGTCGTCGCACGGTCTTCTTCGTACAAACTCTGGGTGGCGTCTTGATTCGATCGAGCGCGTCAGACTGGGCGATACTGCCCGGCCTGGGTGCGGACGTACGGCTCTCTGAGAAGCGTGCATTGCGCGTGCAACTCGACGCGCCCATCGAGCGTGCGCAGTCGCGCACGGTCGCAGGTGGTCGTGTCTCCGTGTGGCTTGTGTTTGGGAGGCAGCAATGAAGATGCGAGCAACAGCACTTTTCGTCTCTGTGATTTCAACGGCAGTAATGGCGCAGCAACCGCCCGCGCCGGCAATTGAGACCATCCGCCAGGCCGACATGAAAGCCGATCTGTACTTCCTGGGCTCGGATGCGATGAAGGGCCGACTGACGAATACACCCGAGAATCGCATCGCGTCCGAGTGGATCAAGTCGCGCTTCGAGCGGCTGGGTTTAGCGCCCGCCATCCCGGGCTACTTCCAGGACTACAACCTCATGACCGTGACGCTCGGGCCCACGAACGCGCTCGAGATCAACGGCACACCCGTGGCACACGGTGCGGGCTACTTCACCCAACGCTTCAGCGCCACCGCCGAAGCGAGCGGTCCGGTAGTCTTCGCCGGCTTCGGCATCACGGCTCGTGACATGGGTTATGACGACTACGCCTCGGACATCGTGAAGGGCGCCTTCGTGTTGGTCGTCGATCACGAGCCTGGTGAGCGCGACCCCGCGAGCCGCTTCGACGGTGTGGTGACGTCTGATGTCGGTGGCGCGCTTCGCAAGGCCCAGGCCGCGCAGGCGCACGGCGCCATCGGCATCCTCTATGTCAGTGACGTGCACAATCATCCCGGTGGAGGCGCCAACCTTGCCGCGGGAGGCGCCTGGCCGGCGCAGCCGTCTCGCCTGGGCACGTACTCCCTCGAGACGTGGATGAAGAGCATCACCATTCCGGCCGCGCAGATTTCGGCGGAACTCGCGGCGACGCTAGTCAAGGGATCGGGCCGGTCACTCGAGGATCTCTCGCGTTCCGCCGACACAGGCAAGGCGATCACGCCCGTGGCCCTGCCCGGCGCACAGGTGCGTCTCACCACCAGTGTCAATCGCACAGCCGTGCCCGACCGCAATGTGCTGGCGATGATTGAAGGCAGCGACCCGCAGTTCAAGAACGAGTGGGTCGTGGTCTCTGCCCACTTCGATCACGACGGCGTCAACGGCACGCAAATCATGAACGGAGCCGACGATGATGGGTCGGGGACGGTGGCGGTGCTGGAGATTGCGGAGGCGTATGTGGCCGCAGCAGCGCTGGGACAACGGCCGAAGCGGTCGATCCTCTTCGCGCAATTCAATTCCGAAGAGCGCGGGCTGTTGGGCGCGTGGGCGTACACGGAAACACCGACCGTACCCCTGACCAACATCGTGGCCGTGCTGAACATGGACATGATCGGGCGCAACGAGGAAGTGCCGGCGCCAGCACCACCGGCGGCGGCCGGCGCGGCGCCACAAGCTGGGCAAGGGGGTCGGGGCGGCGGCGGAGGCCGGTTCAACGGACTGGAGCCGCAGACGGGCGAGTCAAACGCCAACGCGCTCAACATCATCGGCGGCGTGCGCAGCCCTGATCTGCGGACGGCAATCAACGCGGCCAACGGCGGTCAGAAGCTCGAGATCCGCTATCGGTACGACAACAATGCTTCGCAGTTGATGCGTCGCAGCGACCAGTGGCCGTTCATCCAGCACGGCGTCCCAGGCGTCTGGGTGTTCACCGGGCTGCATCTGGACTACCACACGCCGCAGGACCGGCCCGAGCGGATCAACTACCCGAAAATGGAAAAGGTCTCTCGCCTCGTGTACCAGACCAGTTGGGATCTCGCGAACGCTGCCGCACGTCCGAAGCTGTTGCCGCGTTGAGTGGGGGCGGTGCGTCAGGACGACTAGCGTGTCAGGATCGCGCGTCGTTCCCCGGCCTGAACGCCCGTGACGCGTGTGGCCGCGCGCTTGCCCATCCCTGGCCACGTGACCTCCACGTCCACGCGCGCCGCCGTGCCGATACCGATGTGCACCGGTAGGTCGTTCTGCATGTTGTACCCGGACCCTGAGTCCACCAGACCCGAACCGATGAGCCGGCGCGAGCCTTCGGCGTAGGCACGAACCTCTGCGCCCGCGCGTGTGGCACGACCGCGCCCGTCGAGCACACGAACGCTGATGGACCGCTGTGTCGCGGCCGACAACAAGACGTTGCGCAGGATCGCGTGCATGCCGTTGGCTTGCGAGCCTGTGAGCGCCAGGTCCATGGCACCATCGGCGTCCACGTCCGCCCATGACGCGCCGTGGTCGGCCGCAAGCGCCTTCACATTCTCGGGCGTCCGATCCTCGTAGGCTTTTCCGGTATTGATGAAAAGGTGGTCGCGATACTGCACGCCGCCGGTGAACGTTCCGTTCACGTACAGGTCGACGAGGCCGTCGTTGTCAACGTCGGCGAAGGCGCAGGTGTCGTATCGCGCGTCGATGTCGATACCCCAGGCGGCCGATCGGTCGTCGAAGCCTTTCCCGTTGCTGAGGAACAGTCCGTTTTTTCCGTAGTTGGCCGCGAACAAATCCATGCGGCCGTCGTTGTTCACATCGGCCGTACAGGGACGCACGGTGCCGTTGGTGGCGTCCTTGGGCGTGCGTCCAGCCCACGCCACTCCCCGGCGCTCGGCCTCGTCGGTAAACTTTCCCCGGTTGTTGACGAACAATCCGTTGGCATCGCCATCCATGTTGCCCACATAGACGTCCATGTCGCCGTCGGCATCAGCATCGAACCAGACGGCTCCGACGCTCTTGCGCGCATCGGCCAGACCAACCTCGGCGGCCACATCGGTGAAGCGCCCGTCATCATTCCTGAACAACGCGTTGGCCTTGTCCCTGAACGCGATGAACAGGTCCAGGTCGTTGTCGGAGTCAAAATCAATCCACGCGGGCTGCCGCAGGGCGCCGACCATCACCACCAACCCGGCCGCTTCGGTCACATCCAGAAACCGGCCGGCATCATTTCGGTACAACCGCAGGAGCGACTGGTCCCCAGGCGTGAACCCCACCAGAAGATCGGCGTCGCCGTCCCCGTCCATGTCGCCCCAGGCCGCCGCGCGAACGGCTCGGGCATCTGCCACATTGGCCATCCGACCGGCGTCGACAAAGGTGCCCTTATCGCTGCGATACAGGCGATTGGGCGCGCCATTAAACCCTACAAACACATCCGGGTCATCGTCATTGTCATAGTCGGCCCAGGCGTTCACAAACGCGCCCGGCGTTGAGAACAAGTCGGGTTGCAGGGACTCGAAACGTGGCGCCTGCTGCGACAGCAGAGCTCCCGCTGCCAGGGATAGAACCAGCAAACGCATGTGACGCCTCCGCCGCGCATTATGTCACTCCACCGGGTAAGCTTGGGGCATGGCTGAAGACGGATTGAAATCTTCGTTCGAGCTGGCAATGGAACGCCTTCGCAAGAAGGACTCGGACGAAGGTGTGACGACTCGGCCGATGACCGATGAGCAGAAGGCGGCGATTGCCGAGGTACGCAGCGTCTATGACGCAAAGATCGCTGAGCAGGACATCCTGCAGCAATCGGCGATGAAACATCTGGCGGGCGCCGACCCCGCTGAGGCCGAAGAAGTCAGCCGGCGGTTCCGGCGCGAGCGCGAACGCCTCGCCTCCGAGCGCGACACGAAGGTCGAGTCACTCCGGCAGGGGTAACATCTCGTTCGTGCGCGTATCGCGGCGCACGCTGAACCAGCGCCGGCAGCCGAACGAGTGGAACCAGCGCTCGGTGACCGGCCCTTCCTGATTGGTGTGCATGAATCCGCGATCCACGTCGCGCGCATCCGTATCGGTCAGCGCGTCGGGCGTGGCCGGGATCTCGCCGTAGACAAACTCCTCCACGGCGCGCACCCCGCATTGCGGACAACGGATGCGAAGTCGATGTGGTGTCATCAGTGCGTCCCCGCCGACCCGCGATCGGCCATCGTCCTATCCCGCACGAAGCGATCGAGAGAAAACGGCGCAATCAGATCGGGCGTCCGGCCGGTGGCGATGAGCGCCGCCAGTTGCTCGCCGCCCGCAGGGATGGCCTTGAAGCCCCAGGTGCCCCAGCCGGTGGTGACAAGAAAGCCGTCCACTCCGGTGAGCCCCATCACCGGCGAGTAGTCCGTACTCATGTCACAGACGCCGGTCCACTGGCGAAGCACGCGCAGATCTCGCAGGAAGGGCAGCAGCGTCATCATGCGAAACGCACAGTGTTGCAGGAACGGATGCCCCGAGTCGTACGCGTAGCTCGGCGCGCGATCGATTTCAGCACCGATGAGCATCTCGCCTTTCGCCGTCTGTGACGCGTATCCGCCCAGACCAGACGAGGCCACGATGGGGTGGAAGGCTTGCGCGTAGCGGTTTGTGACAAAGGCCTGGAGAGGATGCGTGCGAATGGGCAACCGCAACCCGACCATGGAGGCGATGGTCGTGACGTGGCCGCCCACGGCAGAAAGCACGATGCCCGCTGCGATGGGGCCATGGGATGTCTCGACACCCGTGACCCTGCCGCCATCCATTCGGATGCCGGTCACGCCGGTGCGCTGAAACACATCCACCCCTGTGCGCATCGCGCCTTCGGCGTACGCCCAGACCACGCGGTCATGTCGCGCCGTCGAGCCTGCCGGGTGGTACGACGCACCGTACACCGGCCACACGCCTCCGCCCGTGAGGTCGATTTGCGGACAGATCTCCCGAATAGCCGCGGGGTCCACGTATTCAGTCGCGGCGCCGCACGCGGTGTTAATCGCCGCGCGTGCCCGTTCCTGCCTGATGCCCGCTTCGCTATGGGCAATCCAGAGCAGGCCTTTTGTCTTATGCATCAGCCCGCGGTCTGTTTCCTGTTCAAGATGGGCGTAAAGATCCACACTGCGCTGATAGAACCGTACGGCCTCAGGGATGCCGTAGTTCGCCCTGATGATCGTGGTGTTGCGGCCGGAGTTGCCGCCCCCGATGTAACTGCGTTCGAGCACCGCGACGTTGGTGATGCCGTGCCGCGTGGCCAGGTAATACGCCGTGGCCAGACCATGACCGCCACCCCCGATGATGACGACGTCATAAGCGGGCTTCAGCGCCGTCGGCCAGCGAAGGTCGATGGCGCGCTCGACAAACTCGTTCATCGCAGCCGCTCCACGAGATCAGCCGCGTACGGGGACGCCACAACCACGAGCACGCGGTCGTGTTCAAACCACAGTTTCAGCGGCAAACCCGCAACCATACCTTGCGCGAAGGCTGGCCGCTCGCGCGGCAGTTCCCAGTCACATTCGCGCTCAAGAAAATCCATGGCCTCTGCGCGGTCCGCCCACACCGCCGAGAAGCCCGTCTCACGCTCAACGATCGCGTGGGGATCGTCCACATCTCCCGCTGGCACCGACGCCGTGACCAGCACCTCATCAGTTGCAAGGCGAAACACGAGCGCCCTCTGTGGCCACACGGCCTTGTCGAGGGCAGACGGCGTCGCCACGACGCGCGTGGCGTTGAGCCGTTCAAGCACGCGCACGGCGGCCCTCCGGGTCGTAAAACGGCGTGGGCACTCGACGCGCAGGCCTGCCGTCGATGGTGACATCGGTCGGGAGCACGCCATTCACCAGTTGGAGCCAGCCGAGCATGATCGATTTGCCCAGCGTCGGCGACCAGGTCGTGGAAGTCACCACGCCCGCCAACTCCCCGCCGTGCCAGATCGTCGCCCCTTCGGCAGGTGTGTCGCCATCCATCTCGAAACCGCAGAGTTGCCGATCGAGGGGCAGGCGGTTGGTACGAATCACTGCCTGGCGGCCCACGAACGCCGGTTTATCCAATCGCACCGCCCATTCACAGCCGAGTCTGCGCAGCGATGAATCAAAGTCCGTGTCCTGTCCCACGATGAGGTGGCCCTTTTCGAGGCGAAGCTTCAGGAGTGCTTCAAGTCCGTGCGGACGAACGCCGAGATCCTGCCCGAGCGACAGGAGCGCGCGCCAAAGGCGCACCGAATCCGCAGCGGCATGGTGGAGTTCAAATGACAACTCGCCCGTGAAGCTGAGTCGATAGATGCGGCAGGGTACCCCGGCCACGTCCGCCTGGCCGTGATGGAGGAATCTCGGTGGCGTGTGGACCCCGGCACGCGCCAGCAACTCCGCCGCGCGTGGTCCGGTCACGTTGATGGCGCCGAGTGAAAACGTCTGATTCATCAGGCGCACGTCGGCGCCGAGTGACTCGGCCCAGTCGCGCACCCACATCTCCGCGAATGTCGCGCCGCCGCTCGTGAACGTCAGCGTGAATCGCGTCTCGCTCTCGCGGGCCACCATTCCGTCATCTATGACGTAGCCGCGTTCGTCGAGCATGAAGACGTAACGCGCCCGGCCGGGTCCGAGCGTCGATACTGGGACCGGATACAGGTGCTCGAGCAGAGTCAGCGCGCCCGGACCAGACACCTGCATCTTGCCGAGTGTGCCCACGTCGCAGATGGACACGCCATTCCGAACGGCGGCGTACTCGGTCTCGACGTTACCGTAGTGCCATGGCCGCCACCAGCCGCCGAGCCGTTCCATGGTGGCGCCCATGGCCAGATGTTCCTCGTGCAGCGGCGTGCAGGGAGTTGCGGCGTGATGCGCGCCCGCGGCGACCTCTCCGATCGTGAGCTGGCGGGTGACCGGACGAGCGGTGAAGGGCGGCTGAAGTGCGGCGCCCTGAGCGGCGAGGAACGCCCGAATGTGCGGAACACACGCCGCACCCTGGCAAGGGCCGGTACCCGCGAGTGTGGCGCGTTTGACCAGTTCCAATTCGTGGAAGCCCCGCGCATGCACCGAGGCCAGGTCGGCCACAGTGACGCCAGCGCAAGGGCAGACGGTGCCTTCCACCGGGCAGGGCGGCACGTGCGCTGGAAGAAGCACGTCACCAACGCCGCGGACGTTCATGCCGCGAGCCATCCGCAGCAATGCATCCCGTGGCGTCAGGCCAAGGCCGATCGACACCGTGTCGCACGGCCACCGTGTCTCAACGCCATCCGCGTCACGCATGACCACCGCGCCCACACGGGCACCGTCGGACGACGGCTCGAAGCGCACAAGGGTGCCCGAGGTCCGTTCGCACGCAATCCCTTCGGGTGGCGTGCCCACGGCCACCACACGCCTGAGCGAGACGCCCGCGGCCGCCAACTCCGTGGCTGCGCGAGCGGTCACGAGGCCACGCAAGTGATTGCCAGGCACTGCGGGCTGAATTTCCGACGCGCCGGTCGCCACCACGATCTCACCGCGCGGATACACATGCCGCATGCCATCGGTTGTGCGCGCCACCACTAGCGGCCCGGGATAAATGCCGATCACCTCTTCGCCCTCCCGCGCGTCGAGAGTGACAACATGCGCGCCAGTGGCTCGCGTTTCGGTCGAGGCCGCACGGCCGGCCGGACCCTGGCCGATGACGACGATGTCGCAGTGCGTCGTTCGAGCTGTGACAGGGGGCCGCTCGCCCAGGCTTTCGAGTGGCGGCAGTTGACCGTTCGCGGCGTGCGGCGTCACCGTCGCGCCCTTCCGGAACGCGACCTGGCAGGTGCGCACGTACGCTACGCCGTCCACGGTCGCCAGGCAGTGGGGACAGTCACCGGCCAGGCAAAGGCAGCCACCCCCGATGGGAGCGCGTCCGTCGCGCAGGAGGTGAGTGAGCAATGAATCCGCTGCCATCTGACCGGCGAATTCTGCCATCATCTGCGCGTGCCAACAACCTCACGCCGCACCATCATGGTGCTTCTCAGTGCTTTCAGCCTGATGGCGTACGTGCTGCGGATGAACATCTCCGTGGCGTCGCCCTTCATGATGACGGAGCTGCAACTGGACAAAATCCAGATGGGACGCGTCTTCAGCGCGTTCATGCTCGGCTACGCGCTGTTCCAGGTGCCGTGGGGTGTCTCGGGCGATCGACTGGGGCCTGGCCGCATCCTCGGGTGGGCCGCGATCGCCTGGACCGTTGCGACTGTGCTGACCGGGTTGCTGCCGGGGTGGCTCGTGCCCGCGGGCATGGCTTCACTCGTGGTGCTCATCGTGCTGCGATTCCTGCTGGGCGCCAGCCAGGCCGCCGCGTATCCCGTGGCGGCGCGCGCCATTGTCAGTTGGATGCCGCCCACCAGCCGCGCCACGTCGTTTTCGGCGCTGATTGTGGCGATGGCGTTTGGTTCCGCGTTTACGCCACCCATGGTGTCGTGGGCCATGGCGAACTTCGGATGGCGCGTGTCGTTTTACGTCTGCGCCCTCCTCGCACTGGCGCTGACCGTCGCGTGGTATCGATCGGCCGGGTCGCGTCTTGATGCCATCGGTGACACCACGACCGCGGCGACCGGCGCCGCGCACGCCTGGTGGGCGCCGCTCAAGGACCGGCGCGTCTCGCTGCTCTCGCTCAGCTACTTCTTCAACAGCTATGTGCTGTTTGTGTTCGTCTTCTGGCTGTATCTCTACCTGGTGGAGCAGCGCCAGATGAGCATTATGTCCAGCGGTTTCTACACCAGCATTCCGTTTGTGCTGGCGATGTTCTTCGCTCCAGCGGCCGGCATCATCTGCGATCGTCTCTCGATCAAGTACGGCGCCACCCTCGGCCGGCGCATTGTGGCCATGACCGCGCTTGTGCATTCGTCGGTCTTTCTCGTGATCGGAGTGGATGTGGCCGACCAGACGATGGCGGTGGCGGGATTGTCGTTGGCTGTGGCGTTCCTCCTCTGTACGGAAGTGGCGTACTGGTCCGCGTCCATGGATCTGGGCGGCGCGAACAGCGGCACCGTGGGCGGCATCATGAACATGGCCGGCAACCTTGGCGGCGTCGTGTCAACCGCGCTGGTGCCGATTCTGATCAAACACTGGGGCTGGCCCTTCGCATTCCAGTCGGCGGCCGGTCTTGGCCTGGTGGCCGCGGCCCTCTGGCTGCTTGTCCGTATGGAAGACGGAGACGGAGAAGGAGCCGATACGCGTGCAGTCGCGCATTGACCGTCTTCATGCCCCCGGTCTCATCGATCTGCATTACGACCTGGGGATGGATCTGTACGAGAAGCGCCGCGAGCACGGCGTCCTCGTGCGCGACTATCGCGACGACATGCGCGCCGGCGGCATGGGCGTCGTCGCGGCGGCCATCTACCTCGAGGACCGCTACGTGCCAGAAATGGCGCTTCGTGTGGCCCTGGCTCAGATTGCCCGCATCGTCGCCGAGGCTCAGGAGCCCGAAGCCGCTCGCGACTTCGTGGTCTGCCGGAGCCTGCGCGACGTCGACGCTGCACGCGAGGCTCGGAAAATTGGACTGATGATCACGATGGAGGGTGTGGAGCCGTTGGGGACCGACCTCAACCTGTTGCACATCTTTCACCAACTGGGCGTGCGGGTTATTGGGCTCACTCACGTCAGGCGCAACATGGCCGGCGACGGTGGCGTATTTGCGCCGCACGGGTCGTCGCGCCACGGCCTCACGGCATTTGGCAGGGATGTGGTGCGCGAGTGCGAGTCGCTTGGCATTCTCGTCGATCTGGCGCACATCAACCCTGCCGGATTCGACGACATCCTGTCGATCGCCACGCGTCCCCTCGCCGTGAGTCACGGTAACGCGCGAAAGTTCTACAACATCGAGCGCAATATGAGCGACGACCAGATTCGCGCGATCGGCGCATCGGGCGGGGTCATCGGGGTGAACGCGGTGCTCGTGAGTCCGGTGAAAGAGGAAACGATTCACAAGACGCTCCGCACGACCCCGGCGATGGCTGCGGGCCTGACCGACCGGGTCTGGGATATGTCGGAAATCGTCGCACTCATGGACGAAGTGGCTCAGCCGGAAGGAAAATCAAACTGAGACACTACCCGCCGGTCTTGACAGACCAGAAGTTCTCAGTGCCTCTGCGCCTCCTGTGATCCGCCGTGGTGCCTAGGCCGTCGAGTCGTCGGCCGCGTCGGCATTCCTCGCGAAGATCAACGACGACAACATCAGCAGCGGCAGCGCGTATTTTTCCCACGGCATATAGCTGAACGGCATCACCACAAGAAACGACCCGACCCCTGCCCACAAGAACACCGTCGTCATCGGGCGTGAGCCGGTGCGCCAGTTGCTGAGGGTTCGTCGGCCGCAATACAGCAGGCTCGCGGTGCCCATCGCCGCCATCGCTGCGAAGAACACCGTGGTGCCCCACGATGGCAGGTAGGATGACAGCGCCCTGTGCAGGAACCCCACGGTCATCGCGCCTTCGCGCGTTTGTGCGATCGACGCCTGTACGGGAAACACCAGCACGAAGAGACCAGCCAGGGCGGCGGCGCCCCAGAGTGGCACATTTACTTTGATGGCGATCGGGAGCGCCAGCAGGATGAGGTAGGCGCCGGGCATGGCGAGGTAGAGCGCAAGCGCATGCACGTCGAAGCGCAGGCCTTCAGTCAGGTAGGTGTCACGCACAATGCTGGCCGGCGCGAGGTGGCCCTCCCACAACGCGATGAGTGCGATCAGCGGCAGCGTGCCCACGAGCGCCGAGGCCGTGAATCTCCAGGGCCGCACCGACCGCGGCCGCACTAGAACGTCGGCAATCACCAGCGCCGGTACCAGGAACACGAGGTACTGCCGCGCGGTGATGGCCACCATCAGGCCCATCGCCGAGAGCCAGGGTCTGCGCGAGTCAACACCGAGCACGACCAGCGCCATGCCGAGCAGCGACAACATGTCGGTGAACACAAACACCGACAGACCCACAAAGTACGGGTTGAAGATAATGACGCCCAGCGCGAGGAGCGCCATCGGTAGCGACCGCACATGGCGGCGAATCGCGAACCACCAGACGGTGGCCGCGCCCCACGCAATGAACGGCGACAGCAAGCGGAGGGCCGGAGTGGAAAACCCGGCCACGTGACCCCAGGCCGAGTAGGTCAAATAGGTCAGCGGCGCGCTCATCTCCGGGTACGTCCGAAGCAGGTCCAGCGACACACCCTGCCCAAACAGCCGCACGGTTTCGAGGAAGTGCCCCTCGTCGCCCCAGGGGGGCCGCCCTTTGACGAAGACCCACAGTGCCACGAATCCCACGAGCAGGGAGAAGCTGACCAGGACGTTCAAGCGTTGCGGATGCGATTCGGCCACGTCGAGCACACTTTATACACCGGCGCGCCTCTGCGCGGACGCGAGCGACCGCTGAAACTTGCCCATCGGTGTTGAGCATCCGGCGCTCCGCCTGTCGGTAGAGGCGGCCGTGCCACAAGGGCCCCGCGTGTTCGGCTCGGGAGCGACGGCATCGACCTTGCTGTACAGAACGGCGTGAAACAGTTCGAGCCGAGGGTTGATCCCGAAACGCATCAGCGCTACATGGCGGTATACGCCAGGGGCGCGGCCGTGAAGGAAGACCCACTCTTGAACAAAGGCACGTGTTTCACTCGCGGCGAGCGGGAGCAGCTCGGCCTCCTCGGGCTGCTCCCGGCTTCCGTGCAGACCCCGGCCGAGCAACTGAAGCGCGCCTACGACAACTTCCTCAAGGCGGGCGACGACGTGCGGAAGTACCTGTTTCTGGCCGCCCTGCAGGATCGCAACGAACACCTCTTTGGCCGCCTGATCCTCGACCACATCGAAGAAATGGTGCCCATCATCTACACCCCAACCGTGGGCAAGGCCTGCGAACAGTACAGCCACATCTACCGCCGCGCGCGTGGTCTCTACGTGACGCCGGCCGAGCGCGGCCGCCTGGTCAGCGTGCTGAAGAACGGCCTCTGCGACGACCCGGCAGTGATCGTCATCACCGACAACGAAGCCATCCTTGGCATCGGCGACCAAGGAGTTGGAGGGATGCCGATCGCCATCGGCAAGCTCGCGCTGTACACGGCCGGAGCCGGGATGCATCCCGCACGGTGCCTTCCACTGGATCTCGACGTGGGCACCGATAACCCCGCCCTTCTCGACGACCCGATCTACCTCGGCGCACGCCATCGCCGCCTGCGGGGTGAACCCTACTTCGCACTGCTGGACGAACTGGTAGACGCCATCGCCACCGTATTCCCTCGCGCGCTTGTCCAGTGGGAGGACTTTGCCAACAGGAACGCGTTCCAGGTGCTCGATCGCTATCGGACGCGCCTCCTTTCGTTTAATGACGACATCCAGGGCACCGGGGCCGTCGTCGTGGCGGGCATCCGGAGCGGGCTCCTTCGGGTGGGGCGCTCCCTGACCGAGGCCCGCGTGGTGTTTTATGGCGCCGGCGCGTCAGGGGCGGGATCAGCCCTGGCCGTGCGCGCCGCGATGCGTGCGGCCGGCGTGCCCGCCGCAGACTTGTCGCGCCGCGTGCTCTGTCTCGACTCGCAGGGCCTCATCGTGGGCGACCGCCCGGGCCTTGAAGGCGCCAAGCGCGATCTGGCGGCAGACCCGGCGCTCGTGGCCACGTGGCGCAAAGGCACTGACGGCACTCTCCGCCTCGCCGACGTCGTGCGCGAATTCGGTCCGCACGTGCTGGTCGGCGTCTCGGGTCAGCCCGGGGCGTTCACCGAGGCGATCATCAAGGACATGATGGACTCCTGTCCCAGGCCCATTGTCCTGGCGTTGTCGAATCCCACCAGCAAGGTCGAAGTGACGCCAGGCGAAGTGATTCGCTGGACCCGTGGTGCGTCGGTCGTCGGTACCGGCAGCCCGTTTGCGCCGGTTGAGTACGACGGACAGACGTTCCACATTGGCCAGGGCAACAACGTGTTCATCTTCCCCGGCGTCGGGCTCGGAGCCACAGCCGTGCAGGCGCGATGGCTGCCCGACGTGGCGTTCTCGGCCGCCGCCGACGCCCTGTTTGAGTTCACCGGAGCATCGGCGTCGCCCGTCGATCCCATCTACCCGCCGTTGTCCAAGCTGCGCGAGATCTCCCATGCGGTGGCGATCGCCGTCGGCCGGGCTCTGGTCAACGAAGGCGCGGCTCCTGAAATGACCGACGCCGATATCGAGCGCCGCGTGGCCGCAGGCGTCTGGACGCCCGACTATCTGCCGTATCGGCCTGCCTGAGTCCGCGCTGTCTCGTCTACCGCTTGGCACTCGTGCGCGAGAACATCGTGGCCATGGCTGATAGCATAGAGGAGGAGCGTGCTGTGAGCGAGACCGAGGAAGATTTTGCCGCGTTGTTCGAGGCGTCCACCAAAACGAAACGCTTCAGGAATGGCCAGACCATCGAAGGCACCATCGTCGCCATCGGGGCCGAGGTGGCGTTTGTTAACGTCGGGGGCAAAGGCGAAGCCACGATCGAGCTCAACGAATTGAAGGACGACGATGGCGACATCGAGGTGTCGGTGGGCGACCGCATCCAGGCCACCGTGGTGTCGAATGTCGGCGAACTCAAACTCTCGAGGAAGATGGCGCTTGGCGCGGCAAGCGCCGGTCAGCTTGAAGAGGCGTTCCGGGCGGGTCTGCCTGTAGAGGGCAAAGTGGGCGCGGCCGTGAAGGGCGGCGTCGAAGTCACGATTGCGCGGCAGCGCGCCTTCTGTCCCATCTCGCAGCTCGACACCATTCGCACGGAAGACGCGTCGGTCCACGAAGGCCGCGTTTATGCCTTCCGGATCATCGAGTACCGGGAGGGCGGACAGAAGTTTGTAGTGTCGCGGCGGGCGGTGCTCGAACAGGATCAGGCCGCACGCGCGGTCGAACTGCGGAAGTCCATCGAGGTGGGCGACGTCAGAACCGGCCGCGTGGTGTCGGTGCGCGACTTCGGGGCATTCGTCGATTTGGGCGCGGGCGTTCAGGGCCTGCTCCACGTGTCCGAGATGGCGTGGGCACGCGTCTCAGACACCGCGTCCGTGGTGACGCCAGGCGAAGAGATCACCGTCAAGGTGCTGCGCATAGACGACGCCACGCAGCAGATTGCGCTGGGGCTGAAGCAGCTCAGCGCCGATCCGTGGTCGATGGTGGCGGAAAATTATGACGTGGGACAGGTACTGACCGGTCGCGTGACTCGGGTGGCAGACTTTGGCGCGTTCGTCGAGCTTGAGCCCGGCGTGGAAGGGCTGGCGCACATGTCCACGTTTGCGCCCATGCGCGGGTCGGGCGGCTGGGCGAAGGCGATCACGCCCGGTGCGACGGTTGCGATCGAGATCCTGGGGATCGACCTCGAGAAGAAGCGCATTGGCGTGGCGATGGTCGAGGAAGGGTCGGCGAAGATTGGCGCCGGCGGCGTGGCTCCGGCCGGCGGCACCGCCGCAGCGTCGCGTACCGGGATTGTGCCTGGCGTGCGCCTGACCGGCAAGGTCGAGCGTCACGAGTCGTTCGGCGTGTTCGTGTTCCTCGCCCCCGGCCGTACCGGTCTCATGCCCTTCAGTGAGACGGGCCTGGACAAGGGCGTCGACGTAAAAAAAGCCCTTCCTGTCGGCGCGGACGTCGAGGTCATCGTGCTCGAAGCCGACGCGTCGGGCCGCCGGATTCGCGTGAGCCACAAGGCGGTGGGTGCGGCTGAGGAAGCGGCGGAAATGCGCGAGTACACCGAGCGCGTCGAAGTGGCGCAGACCGAGAGTTTTGGATCGCTCGCCGACAAACTGCGCGGCGCTCTGACGACACGGAAGTAGCAGCGCCCCCGGTCTTTCCGCATGAAGAAAGGCGGAGTGCCAGTCACCGCACCGCCCAGGCCACCAGCGACGCATTTGCGCCGTTGCCCGTGGCCATCACGATGAATTGCCGGCCTGAACGCGCGCGGTAGGTCATCGGCGTGCCACTCGAACGCCGAGGCAAGGGGAATCGCGCGATCTCCTTGCCCGTGGCCTTGTCAAAAATGTTCAGCGCGTTGTCGCCGCCGCCACCGATCACCAGGCCCGACTTTGTGACAATCACACCCGGCGCGCCAGCGGCGCCGAGCCGCGCGGGCATCGTGACCTGGCTCAACAACGGATGTGACCGCACTGACGCCGTATCGCCAAACGGCACGCGCCACACAATGTCGCCGCGACCCATGTCGATGGCCACCAATTCACCGTACGGCGGCTTCACCAGTGGAAGTCCACCCATCCTGCCCGTGCCGGTATACCCGGCTGGCGGCGTAGGCGTAAACGTCCCACCCCCGATGGCGCCGATGAACTCGGCATCCACTTCGGACGCGCGCGGATTCGCGGCTGTGCGATCGGAAGGTCGAATGCGCGCCAGCGCCGGCTGATTGCTGGTCTTGATATAAAGCCGCCCGGTCTCCGCATCGAAGGCCGAACCGCCCCAGTTCGCGCCACCAATCACACCCGGGTTCATGAAGGCGCCCTCAACCGACGGCGGTGTATACAGCGGGCCCATCCGGTACTTCTTCATCTCGGCCTGCGCCTGCGCCTTCATCTCCGGCGTCACATCAAACGCATCGTCGAGTGACAGACCTTGCGTCGAGAAGGCTGCCGGCTTCGTCGGAAACGGCTGTGTGGGCCAGGCGGCTTCACCCGCCACGTCACTGGGCGGCACCGGTCGTTCCTCGATCGGCCAGATCGGCCGTCCCGTCACCCGATCGAACACGAACGCAAAGCCCTGCTTCGTAAGTTGCACCACCGCGTCCACGCGACGCCCGTTGACGGTCATCGTCACCAGCGCGGGCGCCGAGGCCGGGTCGTAGTCCCACAAGCCGTGATGCACGATCTGGAAGTGCCACTTCCGCGCACCGGTGGCGGCATCGAGGCACACGATCGATTCGCCATAGAGATTCGCGCCGGGCCGATTCCCGCCATAGAAGTCGTTACTGGGCGTGCTGACTGGCAGATAGAGCAGGCCGCGTGTCTCGTCGAGTGACATCGGCGCCCAGACGTTGGTGTGCCCTGTCGTCTTCCACGATTCGTTGCCCCAGGTGTCGTTGCCAAACTCGCCGGCGCCTGGCACGGTGTTGAACCGCCACACCTGTTTGCCTGTGCGGGCGTCGAACGCTCGCACATCACCCGGCGGATCCCCCTTGTACGTCAACCGGTCGCCGACGCCGTTGCCGAGGATGACCAGGTTCTTGTAGACCACCGGCGGCGAGGTGTTGGTGTAGTGCTTGCGATTAACCTCGCGCCGCAGGCCCTGCGTGAGGTCGACGATGCCGTTGGCGCCGAAGGAGGAGATGGGCTCGCCGGTCTTGGCGTCGAGGGCGATCAGGCGCCAGCGGCTGTTGAGAAAGATGCGCGTCTGCGCGCCGTCGCGCCAGGCCGCGACGCCGCGATGAACGAAGCCCGTGCCGTTTGGCGGCTGGCCATCTTCGTACGCCTTCGGATCGTGGGACCAGATCTCCTTGCCCGTCTCGGCGTCCAGCGCTGCAACGCGGTTGTAGGGCGTGCTCACGTAGAGCACGTTGTCGATCATCAGCGGCGTGTTCTGGAAATTGCCCGGTTGCGCGCCGAACTGCGGCAGGGGTTGTTCACCTGTGGCCCACTCCCACGCCACAGAGAGGCCCGCGACACTCGCCGCGTCGATGTCGGTCAGGGGCGAATAGTGCGTCGCCGCGTTGTCGGCGGCAAACGCAGGCCAGGGCTGGGCTGGCCTGGGATTCTGGGCGCGCAGCGCGCCAACCCCCGCTGCAAGCAGTAGGACCAGGAGCATTCGTTGGCGCATGCGGAGACTATAATTCAAGGGCGCTCGACAACCCCAGGCGCCTGCAGAGGATGGGCATCCGCTGAAGCGGCGTGTTACGATTCGCGTTCACACCAATCAGGAGAGTGTCCATGCGCTTTGTGCAGCGATTTGTCTTGTGTGGGGCCGTATTTGCGCTCGTCGCCTTCGGCTTCCGCGCGGAAACACGCGCCCGTGAAGCCGGCGATGCCGCCATGGGTTTTGGTGGCGCCGTCATCGTGGGGGACGGTGAGGTCTTCGTCGGCGAGGCCGCGAATCAGTTCCGGCCCGGCATGGTCTATGTGTACCGCAAGGCCGGTATGGGCTGGCAGGAGGCGGCGGTGCTTCGCAAGCCTGACGCCGCAGTCGGCGATCGGTTTGGATCGTCGCTGGCGCTGGACGGTTCCCGCTTGTTCGTCGGCGCGGGACCGGCGGCCGTGCATCTGTTCGAGAAGCGCGGGAACGCATGGACGCATGCGGGACTGATTGAAAGCATTGCGGTCACCGGCGTCGAAGGTGTGCAGTTTTCAGCGATCGGTGCTTCGGGTGACTGGTTGTTCGTGGGCCAGCAGTTGGTCCTGGGCGGGCGCCGAGGGGGTGGTCCTGGTGCGGAGGGGGCAGCCGCGCCGGCGCTGCCCGCAGGAAAGGTCTACGCGTTCAAGCGGGCCGCCGACGGGCAGTACGCCTTTGTCTCCACCTTGACAGCGCCGGACCAACCTGCCGGTGACGGCTTTGGCGCATCGATCGCCATGTCGGCGTCGTCGGCCCTGATTGGCGCCGTGGGGCAAAACAACCGCGCTGGCCTGGTGCATGAGTTCGAGCTCGACGCGGCGGGCGCGTGGACGCGCGCGCGAAGCTTCACGCCTCAAGGCGCGGGACCGGCCGACATGTTTGGCGCCAGTATCAATCTCAACGGCCAGCAGGCCGTTGTGACCGCGCCTGGCGATGCCGGTGGATACGGCGCGGCCTACGTGTGGATGAAAGTGCAGCAGGCCGCGCGCGGGGGCGGTGCCGGTGCGGCCGGTCAGACGCCTCCAGCAGGCGGCAATTTCACCTGGCTCGAACAGGCGCGCCTGACGCAACCAGTGGGAAGCCGCGCGAACGGGTTCGCAAGTGCGGTGGCCGCCGATGACGCGCAGGTGTGGGTCACCGCTCCGCGTGCCGGTGGCGCCGGCGCCGTGGCTGTGTTCACGCGTGACGCCGCGTCAAACAGCATTGCCGGGCCGAACATGCTGGTGCCGGACAATATGGCGCCCAATGCCAACGCCGGCCAATCGGTATCACTTCGTGGCAGCGTGGCGGCCATCGGCGCCACCGGTGTGGGATACGGCGGCGGCGCCGTGATCATCTACGAGCGCGACGCGAGCGGGGCCTGGGCGGCACAGCCGATGTTGTCGCCCGCGCTCGACGAACTGCCGGCGCTCGTTGGTGAAGAACGCAAGTGCAACAGCCAAGGCAAGGTGGAAGTGTTTGATTGCGCCAGCACCGAGTTGACTGCCTTCCTGCCGCCGTCGAAGCTGACCCACGACGGCCACTACATCCAGATGAATGACATCTGGGGCTGGACCGATTCGCGCACCGGCAAGGAGTGGGCTCTCGTCGGCCGTCGCGACGGTTCCACGTTCGTGGACATGAGCAGTGCCACCCGACCGATCCCGGTGGCCGACCTGCCGCTGACAGACGGCGCGCGTCCCGCGGCCTGGCGCGACATCAAGATCTACAAAGACCACGCCTACATCGTGTCTGACGGCGCGGGCCCGCACGGCATGCAGGTGTTCGACCTCACGCGGTTGCGCACCCTCAAGCCGCAAGCCAACGGCCAACCGGTCAAGGTCGAGTACGACTACCTCTACAAGGAAATCGCCAGCGCCCACAACATCGTCATCAACGAAGAAAGTGGCTACGCCTACTCGGTGGGATCAAGCGCGGGCGGCACCACCTGCGGCGGCGGCCTGCACATGATCGACATTCGTGAGCCCAAGCTGCCGAAGTTCGCCGGCTGTTTCGCGGATAACCAGACCGGTCGCGCCGGCACGGGTTATTCTCACGACGCGCAGTGCGTGACATACAAGGGCCCCGACAAGCGCTACAAGGGTCGCGAGATTTGCATCGGCTCCAACGAGAACACGATCTCGATTGCCGACGTGACCGACAAGGCGAATCCCAAGGCCCTGTCGCGCGCCGGGTATCCCAACGTGGCGTATGCCCACCAGGGTTGGTTGACCGACGACCACACGTACTACTACCTCAATGACGAAGGTGACGAAACCAGCGGGCTGGTGACCAAGACCCGCACGCTGGTCTGGAACCTGACGGACCTGGAGAATCCGAAGCTCGCGAAGGAACACCTTGGCGTGGAGCCCGCGTCGGATCACAACCTGTACATCCAGGGCGACTACATGTACCAGGCCAACTACCGCTCGGGCCTGCGCATCCTGAACATCAAGGACCGCGAGAATCCCCGCGAAGTGGCGTACTTCGACACCGCGCCCTACACAGACAACGGTGCGGGCTTCAACGGCGCGTGGAGCGTCTTCCCGTTCTTCAAGAGCGGCGTCATCATCGTGAACAGCATCGAACAGGGTCTGTTCCTGGTCCGGCCCACCGACCGGCCGGTTCGTCGATGAAGATGTCGCCCCTCACTCGACGTGCCCTCGCCGCCGTCGTGGCCATCGGCATCGGTGCCGGTACACTCGCCGGTGCTCCGCAGTCGTCATCGCCACTGTATGTGTGTGTGCAGGACGACGCGAAGATTGCGATTGTGGATACGGTGGCGGGCAAGGTCGTTCGCATGATCGACCTGCAGGCGCTTGGGTACCCGGCCACGGCTAAGCCTCACTACATCGTGGTGGAACCCGATGGCGCGCATTGGTACGTGTCGCTCATCGGCGCGAATCGCGTGGTCAAGTTCAATCGCGCAGGGACGCCGGTGGCGCACTTCGAGATGGAGACGCCAGGCATGTTGTCGCTGGCCGGCGCCAACCAACTGGTGGTCAGCCGGTCGATGAGCGCCGTGAATCCACCCAAACGCGTGGCCGTGATCGACCGCACCACGATGACGGGTTCGGAGATCGACATCCTCTTTCCCCGGCCGCATCCGGTGGCGGTGGCCGGCGGATATGCCTATTCGGCGAGCCTGGGCGTGAATCAGTTGGCCGCGATCTCGCTGGCCGACGAGAAGGTCGGCATCGTGGATGTGGCCGGGCCGACGCACGGCTTTGTGCAGTTTGCCGTCTCGCCCGACCGGCGGACGCTGGTGGCATCCACCGAAGTGTCAGGCCAGTTGCTGGTGTTTGACCTGGCGGCGCCCGCGATGCCGGTGCTCAAGGCGTCTGTGCCTCTCGGCAAGATGGTGTTCGATCCCGTCTTCACCCCCGACGGCCGGTTTGTCTGGGTGCCGATCAAAATGGCGAACGAGATCGCCATCGTTGATACCAGTAGCTGGGCGGTGGTGGCGCGGGTGACCGATCCGGCGTTTATGCAGCCGCATCAGGTGCTGTTTTCCGCCGACGGGCGCACCGCCTTTGTGACCAACAACAACAAGATGGACCACATGGCCGATCCAGCCCACGCGGGCCATGTCATGCCTGGCGCCGATGGCACCGCCGCGCTCGTGGTGATGGACGTGGCGACACGGAAGGTTACGAAGACTCTTCCGCTCGGCAAGAACCTCACGGGCATGGGGCGGTAGGGCCTGATGCTGGGGCGCCGGCGTGTGGTGGCGGCGGCCCTGGTCGCGGCCGTGGTGCTGACGCCACCCGATGTCTGGTCGCAGCCCGCGTCTGCGGTGTCGTCGATCGCCGGCGTCAGGTTTGAGCGCGTCGTGTCCCCATTCGTGGTGACACGCGCCGACGGTTCCCCGTATGCGTTGCCTTTTCTGGGCGGTCTCGATGTGCCGCGGCCGCAGTTCACCGACATCGATGGCGATGGCGACATGGACCTCTTCCTCCAGGAGTACTCAAACAGCCTGTGGTTTTTCGAGAACACCGGTTCTGGTGGCGCGCCCCGATTTGAGTGGCGCACGGATCGCTTCCTGGAAATTGACACGGCGGAGTGGTTCCGCTTCATTGACCTCGACAACGATGGCTTGTTTGATCTGCTGTCCGAATCGCCAGTCAGTCGCATTCGCCATTATCGCAACACAGGGACAAAGAAGGCCCCGGCGTTCACGCTTGTGGGTGAGTTGCGCGACGGCACCGGCGCGCCGATGTTCATGGATCGCCAGAACATTCCCGCACTGGCCGACATCGATTGCGACGGCCGACTCGACATGCTGGTGGGCCGTGTGGAGGGTGTGGTGGACCGGTACGAAGCCACCGCACCAGGCGTCGCACAATTTTCGCTCATCGCCGAACGGTACGAGGGTATCGAAATCATCGGCGGCATCGGCATGCCGACAACCCGCCACGGCGCCAATGCGCTGGCCTTGGGAGACTTCGATGCTGATGGCGATCAGGATCTGTTCTGGGGCGATTTCTTCGAGCCGGCGATCCTGCTGATCGAAAACGTCGGCAGCACGTGTTCCAACCCGTCGTTCCAATCGGAGCCGGTGACACTGCCGTTTGCCGCAGGCACACGCACCAGCGGTTACAACGCTCCCGCGCCCGTTGACATGGACGGCGACGGCGACCTCGACTTCTTTCTCGGGGTCATCGGCGGGGCGTTTAATCCCATTCGGACCGGTGAGGACAATTTCTACTTCTGGGAACGGACGGCCGCCAAGGCATTCACGCTGCGTACACGACGCTTTCTGGACGGGATCGATCATGGGTCGGACGCCGCACCGGCATTTGCCGATATCGATGCTGACGGCGATCTCGACCTCATCGTCGGCAGCAAGATTGATGCGCAGACAGGTTCGTACCCGTCGCTGCAGGTCTACCGGAATGACGGAACGCGGACCGCGCCGCGGTTTCGCGCGATGGACCCGGTGCGACTGGTCGACGCCTACAATTTCACGCCTGCGGCAGGTGATCTTGATGCCGACGGCGACATCGACCTGATCGTCGGCACGTGGAACCAGGATCTGGTGTTTGTGAGAAACGAGGGCACGCCCCAGGTGCCTAGGTGGGTGCCCGACCCGGCGGGTGCGATCAAGCCTCCGCGCGCGAGCCACCTTGCGCCGGCGCTGGGTGACCTCGATAACGACGGCGATCTCGATCTCATTGCCGGCCAGGCGAATGGCATGCTGTTGTACTACCGGAACACGGGCTCACGGCGAGCGCCGAAATTCACGCTGGTCACCGATAAGCTCGACGACCTCAAGGTTGGCCGCCGCAGTACGCCCACACTCATCGATGTGGACGGCGACGGGTTACTCGACCTGGTGATCGGCCAC
Organism: Vicinamibacterales bacterium; assembly: GCA_046594875.1. GTDB lineage: Bacteria > Acidobacteriota > Vicinamibacteria > Vicinamibacterales > SCN-69-37 > SYFT01. The sequence goes on along the minus strand of JBKJQX010000233.1, from coordinate 1,965 downwards.
GAAGACCGCGGCCCGCTCATGGTGGCGCGCAACGCCGGCACGCGCACCTCGCCGAAGTTCGTGATGGCAGAGCCGCTACCAATGCCGTTTCCGCCGATCTCAGCGCCCGCGTTCGCCGACATTGATGGCGATGGCGTTCAGGACCTGCTGGTGGGCACCACCAGCGGCGGCATGCGGTTCTATCGCGGCAGCCGTGGATTGGTGCGATCAGCGCCGTCCGGCGCCACGGAACAGCAACGTCAAGGGTTGCAGCTCCGCGACAGCGAGGGCGACGACCGCATTCCCGTCACACCAGGGGTAGGTGTAGACTCGCGTCTTTGAGGAGGGGTGATGAAGACTCGAATGTTGATGGTCGCCACTGCACTGTGGGCGGCGTCCGGCGGGACCACCGACCTGTCTGCCCAGGCGAGCGTGAAGTATGTGAAGTACGACTCCGCGGGCCGCACGGCCTGGGGCATTCTGGAGAACGACACGACGATCCGCGAGCTCACGGGTTCGCCCCTTTCCACGAAGGCCACACCCACAGCCAGGCGCGTCAACGTCGCCGATGTGCGGTTCCTGGCGCCCGCGGAGCCGACGAAGGTGATTGCCGCCGGCCTCAACTACCGCAGTCACATCGGTGAGGCATCGCCCGCCAAGTACGTGGGCCTCTTCGCGAAGTTTCCGTCAACGCTGACGGGACACGGTGCGGACATCATCTACCCGGCCGATGCCACCACGGTCCACTACGAGGCGGAAATCTGCATCGTCATGGGCAAGAAGGCGCAGAACATCACCGAGGCGCAGGTAAAGGACCACATCTTCGGCGTCACCGCCTGTAACGACGTCAGCGAGCGCGGCTGGCAGAAAGCGGATTTGCAGTGGCTTCGCGCCAAGGCCGCTGACACGTTCGGCCCGATGGGACCTGCGCTGGTCACCAACGTGGACTACAACAAACTGAAACTCATCGGCCGCCTCAACGGCAAAATCGTACAGGAGACCACCACCGATCTGCTGATTTTCTCGATCGACAACATCGTGAGCTACACCAGCCGCTACATCACGCTGGAGCCGGGTGACGTGATCTTCACCGGCACTCCAGGGACGACGCAGGCAATGAAGCCGGGCGATACGTTCGAAGTGGAGATTCCGGGCGTGACCCTGCTGCGCAACACGGTGGTCGCAGGTAAATGATTTCCAAACAAAGCCCTGGTCTGCCTCGAGCGCCAGGGACGAAAGCGCGTGGTTCAGCAAATCCATAAAGAGAAAGAGGGGAACGATGCGGGGAAATGCGATAGAGACGAGAAGGTTCGAGTCGCCCGACCAGCAGCTCGACATGAAGGCGCGTGGGGGCATCTCCATTGTGAAGATGGCGGATGGCAGCGCAGGAATGCATGCGATCTTCGAGCCCGGCTGGACCTGGGAGGCCGACGAGAAGCCGCTGCTTGGTTCGCCCGACTCGTGCCCCATGCGGCACACCGGCTACTGCATCTCGGGCACGCTCGTGGTTCGCATGATCGAGACCGGCGTCGAGACGCGCATCAGCACGGGCGACTTCTTCGAGATTCCGCCAGGGCATGACGGCTTCGTCGACGGCGCGGACCGTGTCGAACTGATCCTGTTCGTACCTCCCGACCATCAGCACTGACGGCAACAGCTCCACATCTGCCTCAGCGTCCTCGGCCGCATTTCAGGCGTGTCGATTGCCATTGCCGCGATCATCGCGGTGGGTCTGGGCCTCATGCTGTCGGTTTCCTTGGGGAAACCCGACATCACGAGGGAGGGTTGACGCGTCGCAGGAGGCGCCCCATTCGCAGCCAGGCGACCTTGCCATCAACGCCCCGGACGAATTCGCCCGCTGCAGTACCCTTTGCGAGACCATCGAGCCGCACGAGTCGATCCCTGGCGAAGAACCTCAGCCGCTGCGGCGGGCCCGCCGGCGGAACCATCCCGCCCAGACCCGCCATTTTCGGTCTGGTCTCGAAA
>JBKJQX010000202.1:0-41146 GCA_046594875.1 Vicinamibacterales bacterium | reverse complement strand
CGGCTCTGATACCTGAAAAATCCGATGGGTGGCGGGGGCTGGTCAATGAGTAACATTAGCTATAGAATCACGCGCGCCCAAGAGAACGCTCTCTCTGTGACAGGAAAGAAAAAAAATCGTCGGGTGGGTGTGACACATTCCGGGGATTCCGGCTTGCCGTTACAACGGCTGGTCCGGGTGCCTGTCTGGGTGGCGATGATCGTTTCCGAGCTGGCCGCTGGCCGTGGGGCGTTCGGATGAGGTCGGCGATCCTTCAGGCCGCACGGGCCGGGCTGGATCAGGATACGGCGGCGGCGTGCCTCGCTCCGGTGATCCCGCGGGTATGGACTCCGAACAAAGGACCACAAGCGGCCTTCATCGCCTGCCCATTGGCCGAGGTCCTGTTTGGAGGTTCGGCGGGTGGCGGCAAGTCGGACGCGCTGCTGATGGACGCGTTAGGGCAGATTCACCTGCCGACATACCGGGCGATCCTGTTTCGCCGATCGTATCCCGAATTGGAGGAACTGCTCAGCCGGGCGCATGAGCTGTACCCGGCGCATGGTGGGGTGTGGAAGGACAAGTCCAAGACCTGGCGCTTTCCGGGTGGGGCGACGATCAAGTTCCGCTACGTCTCGCGGGATGCCGACGTGCTGCGGTATCAGGGCCACTCCTACGGCTGGATCGGCTGGGATGAGCTGACTCACTTCACCCTGTTTCAGTACACCTATATGTTTTCCCGGAACCGCTGCTCGGATCCGCGGGTCAAGCTGTACGTTCGGGCATCCTGCAATCCGGGCGGGCCGGGTCACGGTTGGGTGCGCGCCCGCTTCATTGACGCGGCGCTACCAATGGCGATCATCAGCGAGACGCGTATCCATCCGATCAGCGGCGAGGCGCGGACGGTTGAGCGGACGTTCATTCCTTCGAGGCTGGCCGATAACCCGTACCTGGCGGCGACCGATTACGCTCTGAATCTGTTGCAGCTCTCAGAAGCTGACCAGCGTGCGCTCCTGCTCGGCGACTGGGACGCGTACGAGGGCGAGGTGTTCAAACTGGTCAAGGGTACGCACATTCTGACCTGGGCCGAGTTCCGGGAGTACACCGGCCTTCCGGAGATCCCCCAGGAATGGACGCGCTTCACGGCGCTGGATTGGGGCTATTCTAAGCCGTTCAGCATCGGATGGTATGCGATGGATTACGAGGGCCGGCTGTACAAGTACCGGGAGTGGTACGGGTGTGCTGTCGATGACAAGGGTGCGGTGCGTCCCGATGTGGGGCTGCAACTCCTGCCGCGCGACGTTGCTGAGCGGATGCTCGAATGGGAGCGGGACGCGGGCGAGACAATCGAGAGTCGGATTGCCGATCCGTCCATCAAGCAAAAATGGCGGGGGGACCAGTTGGTTGTCGGGCCGACGATTCAAGAGCAGTTCAACGATGCCGGCATTGACTGGACGCTGGGGTTAAATGACCGCCTGGCCGGCAAGATGCAGGTACATAAGCGCCTGGCGATTGAAGAGGACGGTTTCCCTGGCCTAATCCTGATCGCCGAGGAATGCCCTGGATCGATCCGGACGATACCGGCACTTCAGTACGACCCGAACCGCGGCGGGGAGGATGTTGATTCCACTTCTGAGGACCACGCTTATGACGAGACGCGCTATGCCGTCATGAGCCGGCCGTATGAACCACGCCTGCCGGATCCTCGTAGCGAGTTCCTGAAGGCACGAGACGCAAGCACCGATTGGAGGGCTTCATAATGTTGGATCGGATGACGGCGGAGATTGGCGACTCCGATCCAAAATTGGCTGAGTTTCGGCGGAGCTTCCTTGAGGCCAAATCGGCGCGTATCCCGCACGAAAAGAAGCGTCGGCTGTGCGTCGATTACTTCCACTCCAAGCAACTCGACGGCAAGATGTTGGACACGCTCAAGAAGCGCGGGCAACCGCCGATCGTCCTGAACGAGATCCAGCCGACGGTTAACGCCTTGACCGGTCTGTTTCGGGCGCAAAAGCTCGACTTTGCCTGTGATCCAGTCGGCAAGGATGACGAGCAGTCTGCCGAGTTTAAGCAGCATTTGCTCAAGTACCTTGTCGATGACGGCCAGTTAGAGTACATCGAACCGCAGTTAGCGGACGATATGGCCATCGGTGGCAAGGGTTTCCTGCTGATTGACGCCAAGCCCAGCGGATACGGCATGGATTTTACCCGGCTTAAGGCGTCTGACGTGTACGTTGACCCGTATGCGACTGAGTACGACATGAACAAGGACGCCCGTTACATCGACATCAGTAAGTGGCTTACCCTGAAGCAGTTCAAGGACGCTTACCCCAAGTTTGCCAAACAGGCCGACGATTACGTCTCACGGCGCGACCTGGGGCGGGATGACGATGCCGACAGCGACGAGGCGCGCACGGTACTTAAGGATCCGTTCGGGCCGTCTGCGGACTGGCTGCCCTGGTTCGGGGAGTTCGTAGATCATGACCGGCTGTGGATCCGGGTCGTCGAACACTGGTACCGCGTCGATGAGATGGCGGGGTTCATGAACTGGGCCGGCGAGGAAACCGAGCTAACCGAGGATTTCGATTACACGGACGCGCACTTGGCGGCGATCACCGAGGGCGAGGCCGAGGTCTACCGGCGGATCACGAAACGCATCCGTAAGGCCGTGTGGACCTGCGACATGCTGATAGAGGACAAGCCATCACCGCATGACTCGGACAAGTACCCAATCATCCGGTGGGCCGGCTACATCACCGAGGACGGTGACCAGCAAGGCATTGTCCATGCCCTGCTTGACCCTCAGGACGTAATCAATAAGTCGTTTTCCAAGTCAACCTGGCATCGCATGGCCAACCTGCTGTTTGCCGAGACCGGCATTTTCCCGGCCGGGATCAACCGTGTCCGCGACGAGATCAACAAGCCAGACGGCGTGATCGAGGTCAAGCCGGGGATGCTCGAAAAGTTCAAGGTCGATCGCGGGTCGGAGGCCATCGCCGCTGAGATCGAGGTGCTGAACTTTGCCATCAACCGTCTGCGGCGGATCAGCGGCATCAATGAGGAGATGCGAGGCGAGAACAGCCGGGCCGAGTCACGGGTGGCGATCGACGCCAAGCGCGAGCAGTCCTACGGGATGCAGGGCGTGCTGTTCGATCATCGGAACTGGTCGTGGGTGATCCTGGGCGAGACGCTGCTGTCGTATGCCCCCCGGTACTGCTCGGCGGCGTTTAGCTTCCGGGTAACCAACGACGACCGGACCAAGACATGGGTGCAGGCCAACAAGCGGGTGATCGACGAAACCGGGAACGTGATCCTCGAAAACGACGTAAGCGAGGGCCGGGCAAAGGTCAAGGTCGTCGATGCGCCGATGAGCGACACGCAGCGCGAGGTTATCGTTGACCTGCTGAACACGGCCATCTCGGCCCTGCCGCCGGACATGGCCGCACAGGTCGCTCACCTGCCGGTCATGTTGATGAAGCTGCCCGACTACCTCAAGGCGGAGTTCAAAGCGGTCGCCGACAGCTACAAGGAGCGGATCAACACGCCGGCACCGGTGCCGGAGAAGGAAGGGCCCAAGGTCAATATCAGTGTCCCACTCGACAAGATGCCCGGATGGGTGCAGGAACAGGGCCTGGCAAACATCGGGATCGAGGCGCCCGGCGGGCCTGGCACGGCGAACATGTCGAGCGAGCAATCGAAGGATGCGGCCAGCATGGCCGAGGCCCAGTTCTATCACGCTGAGGCGATGGCGGTCGGTCCGGATGGTCAACCGCCAGAAGTAGCAGCGGCCGGTAGTGAAATGGCGGGGGTGGCGTGATGATGCAGGTTGATTATGACGCTCATGGCCGTGAAGTAACGGCTTGGCACCGGTACTGGCTCAAAGCACGTCGGGGCGGTCATCTATTCCGGGCACAGGTGCCGATCGACACGAGCGGGGGTCCGTACCCGGCGACGCTGCGGGGCCTGGAACTGGTCGAGCCATCGCCAGCCCGGATCATCTACCAGACGACGTTCGCCGCTGAGGTGCCGTCGTCGGACGTGTTCAGCCTCGAAGTGATCGACGGGTTCATGGCCAAGATGCGGCGGGTCGTGAAGGACACGGCAGCGGTGCCGGCCGATATGTGGGTCGATGGGGGGATGGGGTAATGGCTCACTCTGGATTGTCCGGGCTCTCGGGCCTGTCGGGGATCTTTGGGGCGGTGGTGATCCCTGTCCCGACCTGCTCCCTGACGACCGATGAGGGGAATAACCCGACGATCGACGAGGGCGAGGACATTCTCCTGACCTGGACGAGTGCCAACGCTACGACGATCACGATCAACGGCGTGGCGAAGGCAGCTAGCGGGAGCATGAGCGTTTCGCCGACAACCACGACGGCTTACACGTTGGCCGTCTCGAACACGAGCGGTTCGGCATCGTCGGTGCAGACAATCACGGTGGTGCCGCTGCCGGTCACGGTGTCCATGCCGATCCTGGCGACGGCCGATGATGCGTATCTGCAACGGACGGGGACGGCCTATCCGCCGGAAAACGCAACGGGATTGACGGATAACACCTTCGTGATATCGATCATGAAGCACAGCACTCTTTTTATTGTCCGTACGGGCATCCTGCGGTGGGATCGGGGCGTGATCCCCACCGGTAGCGGTAGGGTGACGGCGGGGACGCTGACGCTGGCGGTGTCCCTCAAGGCCAGCGCCGATGCCCGGAGCTTGCAGGCCGAGTGGTACACGCTGGCAACACCGGGAACGATCTCGACGGCGGACTACACGCCGACGGCAGCGGGGACGGCGGGTACGTGGACCATTGCAAGCCTGACGGCTGGCGTTGACAACGTGCTGGCCCTGAACGTCGCCGGTTTCCCAACCACTGGCGAGATCGGGATAAGGCTGCACATCACCGGCGGGGCAGCGTCCGGTGAGAATAACGTCGAGTTCGCCGACTACTCCCACACAACGCTTGTCGAGCCCCGTCTCGGCTTGACCTATCAGCCCTAACAGGAGGTTTTCATCGTGTCCATTTTCAAGACAGCCCTCGGGATATTCCAGTCATCTCTGTTCCCTGGTCCGCTGGCGCTGCTGACGGCGGGGTCCGGGAATTACACTGTATCGTCGGCTGCTGCCGCTGCCTGCACGCTGACCTTTGCAACCCTGCCTGCCGGCGAGTCATGGGGGGCGCTCAAGATCGAGGTCGGCTATGACGTGCTGGCGTCGGCTGACGGCCTGCTGGCCATTAAGAACCTGGCGGGGGTGACACTCTGGGCGATGCCGATCACGTCGCCCGGTCCGGCGCCGTTCGATCTCGACGATTTCCTCCTCGGGGTGACGGTCGGGTTCACGGTCAGTTTGAAGGGGGCCACGGGGGCCAAGGGCTACATCAACGCCCGTCCGAAAAAGGACAAGTGATCGCTTGCCTGTCGATGGCCATGGTGCCATGATGGGGGCCAAGCGAAAACGACCTGACGGGACAATCGACGTACGAAAGGGGCTCCATCATGGGCAATTAACCGGAAACCACCATCTGACACGATCTGCGTTACAACGCCCGCCGACTTCCCACCGGCGGGCGTTGCTGATTCAGGATCATCTTTGAAGGAGTACCACCATGTCACAAGCCCCCAGCATCGGCCGTTCGGTTTATTTTCAGACGCATGAGACCGACAGCGCCCCGTCAGTCACTGTGCCCGCCATCATCCAAGCCGTCCGGGACGATGATGGCACCGTCGGTCTGGCGATCTTCTTGGAACGAGCCGTCGATTTCGAGCTGTTCGTGCCGTTCGCCGATGAGCCAACGCCTGGCCATTGGTCATGGATGCCGTACCAGAAGGCCATGCAAGCCAGCGATCTGGCCAAGGATAAGGCGCCTGCAAAGCACTCGGCGCCGGCCAAGGATAAGGCGCCTGCAAAGGACAAGAAAAAGGCGAAACATGACGAGCCGGAAACGCCGCAGGGCCCGCAGGCCGATGATGACGATAAGACCGATGACAATGCCGACGATAAGCCGGCCGACGAATGACCGGGGCAACCCTGGTCCTGTTCGCCGGTGATGCCGTCTCCATCGCCCAACTCGACAAGTCGGACAAGGTGACCGTCGAGGACGTTGAGCGGCTGCACGAGCGGGCCCGATCCGGCGGCCATGAGGGGCCCATCGTGATCTGGTGTCATGCGACGCAACCGGATCTCGACACGTTGCCGGAGGGCGTCACGTTGATGCGGGCGATCGAATGAGGGGCGCCATCCTGAAACACTGGGAACGGGCGTTCCTGGCTCATTACGAAGCGTTGTTCGCCGACTGGCTTCCGTAAAGGAGGTGATCGCTATCTGCCCCCCGAAAGGGGGGCTTTTTTCATGGGCGCGAGGCCCGACGCAACGGCGTGATGCCAGAAGGAGAACCCAATTGGAAACAGGGACCGACGAAACGACCGAGTTTGAGATGCCGACCGAGGATGCGCTCGACGGGATGACCCCGGCCGAACTTGACGCCATGGAAGCCAAGATGAACGGCGTAGAAGCCGAGGCCGACGAGGTTGTCGAGGGGGCCGCTGACGAGACAGGTGAGGCCGACGACGGGGACACCGAGACGGTGACCACGACGACGACGACCGATGACGAGCGCCCGGCGCGCTATGTCCCTGTCGAGGAGTTGGCCGGCGAGCGCAAGAAGCGGCAGGCATTGGAGCTGGAAGTCGAGCGCCTGAAAGGCAACATCGAAGGCCGTACGGCGGTGACGCCTGTAACGCCTGCGGTGACGGCCAAAAAGGTGGACGACGATCCGATGCCGGATCCGGTCGAAGAACTGGAAGCCTTCAAGGCTTGGCAGGATCGGGAGATGGACCGCAAGGTCGAGGCCCGGATGACCAAGATCGAGGCGGCGGCAGCCAAGCGTGAGATCGCCGACATTCAACGGCAGGCGGCGTCGGAGGATCACAAGCAAGCGATCGAGGCTATCGCTGAGTTTCCTGGGTTCCAATCATTCTGGCAAACCAAGCTCGGGCCCTGGATCGAGGCCAGGCCGGCGCTTAAGGCGGCGTTCGGTGAGGAAGATAACTTCTACCTCGCAGCCTATGACTACTATTCCGCCCGCACCGGCGAGACGCTGGGGGGCAAAACGAAACAGGCCAAGGGGGGTGCGACGCTCACCGAGGCCGAGATCCGCGCCGATGAAGCACGCAAGACCAAGATCGAGACGATCAAGGGCGTGGCACGGGGCGGGGATCGCACGCCATCGCTCGGGAAGATCCCGGCTGCCGGTGGCGATGCGGCTGATCAGCTGGACGAATTGCCGTCCGAGGACGAGATCGCCAGCATGACGCCGGCACAGATCAAGGAATACGAGCGCAAGCTCCGCACATCGACCTAAAACATTGTAAGGGGGCCATAAATGGCTGGTTACGCACAAACGACGGGAGACGCCAAAACGGTCAAGCGTTGGGCGCAGCGGCGTTTCGCCGCTGAGACCCTGGCGCAGGTCTACCTGTCCCGGTTCATGGGCAAGGAAAACACGTCGATCATTCAGCGCCTGACCGATCTGAACGAATCGGGCGACACGATCAACTACCAAATGCGCATGGCGCTGCGGGGTGCGGGTAAGCGGGGCAAGGCGGTTCTCAAAGGCCATCTTGAGTCGGTCATCCTGCACAACGATTCGGTGAGCATCGACGTGCTTCGGCATGGTGTCGAGCTGGACGGCCGGATCACGCAGCAACGGTCGGAACTGGATCTGATCGCCGAGAACAAAGAGGCGTTGATGGAATGGTTGGCGGCCATCACCGAGGAGGAGCTGTTCAGCCAGCTTGCCGGCCGGGTCGGCACGCAGGCGGTGTACCTGGCTCAGGACTACACGGGCCACGCTGCCAACACGTTGACGGCGCCGGATGCGACGAGCGTGCTTTACGGTGGCGATGCCACGTCGGAGGCCACGCTCGATGCGGCCTGCAAGTTCAGCTTGGAAATCATCGACCGGTTCAAGAAGGTCGTCGCCGAACGGGCCGTCAAGATGCCGGCCGCCATCATCAAGGGCAAGGAGTATTACGTAGGCGTGATCCACACGCGGCAGCTCTTTGACCTGCGGCGGAACATGAGCGAAGGCGAATACAACAAGCTCATGACGGCGCTGGCGACCTGCGACGGCAAGGATAGCCCCATTTTCAAGGGCGGGGAGTTTATTTACAACGGCGTGATCATCCACGCTCACGATCGGGTGCCTCTGTTCGAGAACGCTTCCGACGTTGAGTGCGCAAACGCCATCTTCCTGGGCCGGCAGGCTGCGGTCTGGGCGAACGGCAACGGCGGGGCGGGCGATACCGCCATGCTCAAGGTCGAGGAGGACGAGGATTTCGGCGACAAGCCGCAAGTCGCCGTCACGACTCTGTGGGGCACGAAAAAATGCCGGTTCGACGGCCGGGACCACGGGGTTTACGGCATCAAGACGGCAGCGGCTGCCTAGTTCCAAGTGTATTCATAGCGGGCCGGCGGCAAGTGTCGTCGGCTCTAGGAGTGTTCAACTATGGGAGCTTCAGTCGCTCAAGATCTCAAAATGCCGGCGATGCAGGTGTTCAGCCGGGAAGTCGATTGGTCAAACCCACTGCTGGACGATACGCGGGGCGTTCTGATCGCCACGCTGCCGGCGGGCCGGTTGGTGACATTGAATACCGAGATCCTCGCCGAGACGTTCGACGGGTCAACGGTGCTGACGACCGGGACCACGGCCAACCCGGACGCCTACCAGGACGGCGGCGACATTACCGAGGGCACGGCGGGCATCTATGCCGACGTGGTTTCCGGCGCGGTCCCGGCGACGGTGGCGGCCGGGATCGAGGTCCGGCTGTTCAAGACCAGCGGCACGCCGACACAGGGGATCGCCCGCGTGTCGGGCACGTTCTTCAGCTATCAATCCACTGATCCATCGAACTAGGAGGGGCTATGGCAAAAACCAAAACGCTTGTGCTGGCCAATGGCGTCGCCATTGCCGGCGCATCAACGACGTTCGGGGCCTGGGTGCCGACCACGGACTATCGGGACTCGGCACGGGCATCGGGTGAAACCTTCGGGGCCGGTGCCTGCTTCGGCCTGAAACTCTCGGCGGTGACAGTGGCGACGATCGACATTAGCCTCGAAGGGGCGTTCGATAATGTCAGTGCCGACGCCTTCGCCCTGCGCTCGACGCTGGGGCCGTCCGGTACCGCCGCAGCGTTCGCCCAGACGACGGCAGCTGTCAACGGGCATATGGTCGTTGCCGGGCCCCTGCCGCCCTGGGTCCGTTACAAGGCGGTGACGGGCGGGGCCAGTGCGGCGGCGACGCTGGATCTCATGATGCAGGGGATCAGCGTCGGAAGTTAGTTAAAAACGGCAAAAGTGATCAGTGTAGACAAAGGAGCAAATAAAGTGGCAGATAAAATCATCTATTACATCGGCCCGTTGAAAGTAAAGCATTTCGATGGCTACGACTTTCCGTTCGGGGAACCCGTCGAGGTGGACAACGAGACGGCGCGTAAGGTGCTGCCTTATAAAACCATCTTCACGAGCAACCCGGCGAAAGTGCCGGATCAGGCGCCGAGCCGGATCCGGTTGCTGCGGGCCGAGATCCAGTTCCTTAACGACTACCGCGAGCAGTATCGGGATGACCTGACGTTTGCGAAGCGGGAAAAGGACAAGGAACGGGCAGACATCACGATCGCCGCCTGCCAGCGTGAGATGGGGTACGCAGACAAAAAGATCGCCGGGTTTCAAGCGGAGCTTGATGACCTGCTTGCGGCAAACCCTGAGCCCGTTCTGTCAGCCAAGGAAAAAGCCAAAAAGGCTGCGGCCAGTAAGGCGAAGGAGCCGGCAGGGGATCAGTCCGGCAAGGCGAAACGGACGATCAACACCGGCACACCGGTAGAGCCGGTCGAGGATCCGGACGCCGAATAAGGCATCAGCAAGGGGCCCCAGCGGGGGCCCTTTTTTCTTGGAGGGCTCCGACCAATGGCAACGTTTCAAACCTGCATCGACAAGGTACGCATCGTGCTTCAGGAAGAAGCGCCCGGCGATTACTGGGAGGATCCCGAGCTACTGATCTGGGGCCAGGAGACGATCGACGAGATCGCCCGGCTGAGCCAACACAAGCGCAAGCCGCTGGCGTTCGATGTGGTTGCTGGCCAGGCGACGTACGAGTGGGTCGGCGATCTGTCGATTACCGATCTGATCGAGCTGCTGACGGGCACGGTGATGCTCGACGGGGTTCACCTGGAATATGCCGTCGTCGCCGACATGACCGACAACTGGCAGGAGGACACCGGCACTCCGACGCATTACCTGCTGAATCTCAACGGCACGGCGGGGATCACCCTCTGGCCGACGCCAACCGCTGCAAGTGTGGGCCTCGCTGCCGGCGAGGGCTACACCTTCGACGATGATCTGGGCATTGTTCTCGACATTGAGGGCTTGGACGAAACCGACTTCGATTCCGAGTTCGGGGCCTTGCTCGATGCGTCGGTGACGGTCGGCGGGATCACCGGGACGTACAAAGCATCGAAGGGCGCCACGCTGGCCAGTGCGGCCGGCACACCGGACATTCCAAGCGGCTGTGACCTGGCGTTGCGTTGCGGCGTGTTGAGCCGGGCCTACGAAAAGAACGGGGCGGTCCAGTCGCCCAAGGAGAGCTTGCGCTACAAGGCGCTGTTCCACGTCGAGATGGATCAGCTGGCCGAGCAGGTCGGGCATGACAACCAGGGTTCGGAAGATCGGTCTCCGGTTTCGCACGCGTATTAAAGGGGGTAGGGCATGGCAACAAGCATGGTCGTTCGGAAGGGTCTGATTACCGCTTCCGACATGGCATTTGGGACGGGCACCATTGCCCAGTCGCGTCGGCGGAACGGGACCGTCGTAGCGACCGCTTACGAACGGGTGAACACCGGTCATATCCCGCTATCGGCGGATCTACAGGCCATCACGGCATTTGCCGGGATCACAATGTTGGACGGTGCCGTTTCCCTGATCGCTGCCGGCGGGGCGATCCCGATTGCCACGACTCTGATCAAGGGCATCGGCGCCGTGAGTGTGGCGCCGGTCCTGCCGACGCTGCCGATCTTTGTCGGCGACAACGACACCCGGAACCTGACGATCGCTCAGGCCGATGGCGTGCGTGCGGCGGCCAACGCCATGACGGCGACAAACCCTGCCTGGACGCTGCTCGATGCCCGGAACGCTGCCATGATCAATCAGGGCTCTGGCTGCGACGGACACGGGCAGCTTGGGGCGATCGTGGCCAGTGCGACGGCGCCAACGATCATCAGCGTGGCGACGACCGGCAGACTGACTGGCAGCTTCACTTACAAGTCGGCTCAGTACAACCTATCCGGGTCCATCGTCGCCACGTCGGCGAGCGTTTCGACCGGGGCCATCACCGCCAAGCAGGTCAGCGTCGGTCTCAACGCCTTGCTATCCGGCAGCATGGGGCATCTGGTCTTTCGATCGGGTGATGGGATCACCTGGTATCAGGTTGGCAAAACGGTTGGAAGCACGACGTTTGTCGATAACAACGATACGCCAAATACGACGGTTGCACCTGCGGCTGATACGACTGGCGCAACGGCAACGATTTCAGGGATTTACCACTTTACCGACTTCACTTTGACCGCTGGGCAAACGATCACGATTGCCAATAGCGGGAATTGGGCCGGACTTCTGCACATCTACCACACTGGCACGTTTACGCCTGGCGGCACGATCATTGGCACGGGTGCGCATCGTATCTTGTTCAACCGCCATGTGATGGGCCAGATTGGCAGCACAATCGCCGGCACGACAGCGACTAGCAGGGATGCCGGCACGTTTAACGGCACATTGGGCAATTACGTCACTACATCCACCGTCATCGCTGGCTTTGGCGCAGCTTGGCATAACTCGCTAAAGATGTGGCAAGGGTTCGGCTCTGAGGGGCGGTCGGTCGGCGTTTCGACCAAAGGTGACGGCGGGTACGCTGGCGGGTCTTTGCTGATCAGCGGGAACCAGATAGCAGCGGGCGTCCTGACTGGAACCTACACGCTATCAGGGGACAATGGGACAAATGCCGTACTAAACGGAGGGACCGGCGCCCAAGGCGGCGGCGGCGGCGGCGGCGGCGTTCAATGGTTCGTATCGGCAAACTCGTTCAAAACCACAGCGACCCACACCTGTAACGGCGGCAACGGCGGCACGGGCGTATCGGACGGTGGTGGCGGTTTCGCTATTGTCGGGGCTGGCGGCGGCGGCGGCGGTTTCGTCGGGTTCGCCGCACCAAACGGCGTCGATAGTGCCGGGGCGACGATCAGCGCAGCTGCCGGGACCAGTGCGGCCAACGTTGCCAGTTCGTCACAGGACCATGGCATCGGTGGTGGCGGTGGCGCCAGCGCCGGCAACGGTGCGGCGAACGGCGGCACACCGTCGGCCGGACAGACTATCAAATTGGTGGGTGATTATGCACCGAAAATGTGGGGGCTAGCAGCATGACCATGAATCTTGTTCTGAATGACGACCGATTCGATGCGTTCTTTTTGAGCGCCATATCAGAGGCGGGTCTGACGGTCGATGCTGAGTTCGGAGCGTCAGGCGACCACATCAACGCATGGGGGGTTCAGACCAAACCATGCCTGGTCGAGATCGAGGGCGATGAAGTCGTATTCATCGCCACGACCTATGATCAGGTCGCCAATTACCGCAAAGCCCTGAAGGCGCATAAGAAGGCGATGGCCGAGCAACGGGAGGCGGCGGCGGCAGAACAGGAGCGGGCCGAGGCCGAGCGTGCTGTTCAGGTCGCAGGCATGACCGACAAGGAGCGGATCGTCGGCCTTGAGGCGGCCATCGCTGAATTGCTGGGCAAACGCTAATGGCGGCGCCAGTCCCGAGCGACTTTTCAGGCGGGCTCAATACCCGTTTGTTGCCGTTTTTGCTGCCGGCCAATCAGCTGCAAGTGGCGCAAAACGTCGTCGTCCGCAACGGCCGGCTGACGCCGCTCAAGGGTCTTGGTACGGCGGTCGCTACGGGTCTCGGCGCTGGGACGTGGGCGAGCATCCATAAAGTTGGGTCAACCTGGATCGCATCGACGGCGACCCGCTACATCGTGCCATGGCAGAACACGAAAGCTGCCTATGTGCAGACGGGTTCAGCTGTCGCCAAGTGGACAAACGGCACATCGACTGAGGATCTTGGCCTGGCGGTGCCGACGGTGGCGCTGGTGGCGACCAATGCAGCGGCCGGCGGGATCACGGATCCAACGGCAGCCTACGTCTATACCTGGACGAGTGCCCTGGGGCAGGAGTCGGGTCCGAGCCCGGTCAGCAACTCATTGGCGCTGGTGGCCCGGTCGGTTTCCTTCTCGGCGCTGGGGACGCCGCCAACCGGTGCCACGGGCTGGCGGCTTTACCGGTTGGTCTCCGGGGTTTTCCTATTGCAGCAGACCGGAACCACGGCGGGCCTGACCCCGGTAAACGACACGACCAATAACTTGAACCTGGGCGATCCGATCCTGACCGAGGGGACGGGACCGGCGCCAACAATGGCAGGGCTCGCTCAGGGCACTTACCTCGCCAAGGTCGGCGGCTTCTCCGGTAACCATTTTTACCAGTCGAACAGCGGTACGCCCTGGGCCTGGCGCACGGGGGCGATCGACTTGCCGGACGACATTATCGCAGCGGCCGGCACGAAAACCGGTTGGCTGGTCCTGACGGCATCGGCGCCTTATTGGATCTCGGGTGAGGCAGGGTATACCCGGCTCGACGATTCCGACAACGTTTACGGCTGCCCGGCGGGCGCCCAGTTCAGCCTGACGAAGGTTCATGGCGGTTGGGTCTGGTGGGCCAACGAGGGCCTTGTCATGTTCAAGGGCGGCGGCGAGTTCAGCCTGCTTTCGGTGGCGGCGCTCGATCAGGAGGACGCTGACGCCATCAGCGTAACGGGGATGGTCGGGGCGTTCACGGACGGCGAGTATGTGCTGTTCCATTCCGGGGGCTCGCTGCGGTGCGACATGCGTATGGGTGGGGCTGTGTTCACCACGGGGACGCAAACCATCGGCGGCAAGTTCAGCGCCAACGACGGGACGCTCTACGTCTCGGTCGGCAACGACGTGAAGGTCTGGGCGGCCGGCGCCAACCTGACGATGACCGTCCGGACGCGGGAGTTTGCCCACGCCGAAACGTATCAGCCGTACCACATTCGCAGCGCCCATCTCACAGCCAACGGCGAGGTGACGGCGCAATTCTATAAGGACGGCTCGGCGTGGGGCAGCGCCCGGACCAGAGAGGACACGGCGGGCCGGATCCTGTTCAGACCGGCGCCTGGCCTGCGCAACTTCGGGGCGCTGCAATTGACGGCGGCGGTCGAGATCGAGACCGTCGAGATCAACGCTGCCTAGCATGGGCCTGAGAGCGGCCAGGATCGCCTACACGTGGCGGTAGCGATTTTTAGCGGTATTGATACCTCCAGGCGGCCTATCGCCGCAAATCGCCCAATGAAAGCAGGGGCCGATATTGCAGCGAGCGGGGCGGACGGATGGTTAAGAAGATTAAGGCCAAGGTTAAGACGACTTAACTAAAAAATGTCATGTTGACATAATTTGCCTAGACAGTGGTTTGTCTGGCGACGACAGGGTTAGAGACGAAAAGGGGGATCCCCATGGCCGGACAATCGGTGCCGAACCTGGCGAATATGTCGGAGCAGCAAGCCCGGATCGAGGTGCAGAAGTACCTCGAAGGGGTCGAGTCACGGCTGCGGGCGGGGGGGCTTTAGGATGGGCGAGATCTACGGGCCTCCGGCGCCACCCCCGAAGCAGTTTGACTTTTCCAAGCCGGCGAACCAGTTCGATGCGCCGTTGCCGGTGGCTCAAGCCGGTCAGGCGTTCGGCAAGGCGATGACCGGCGCTGCCGAGCATCTGACCAGCGGCGTGGCCAACTGGTTCAAGCCAAAGCCGGCGGCGGCGCCACAGGCCACGGCCAGCCCGTTCAAATATGAGCAGTATCAGGCCAGGGCGATCGATAACGTCGATGCGCTCAACACGGCACGGCAGAACCGCAAGAACGCCCTGAACGGCGTTGCCTTCACGCGACAGGAAGATCCGTACGGCCAGAACGGGGTGGCGTCGCAGACGGCACAGACCGGGGCCTATGCGGCGGGTCAACGCAATTTCGGCAAGGCGATGGGCGAGCAGGTCGGCAGCCTGGCCCGTAACGGCATTAACGCTGACAGCGGCCTGGCGCAACAGCTTCATGGCGATCTGCGGCTCGAAGCGGCCAAGGCCAATTCGCTGGCGGCCTCGAACATCAGTCAGGATTTCGCCTCGAAGTCGGCCGCCTTCAACCAGGCGGAAACGCAGGCTGAACGGGGTTTCGATTGGGACAAGGCGCAGGCGATGAACGCCTACGATGCTGACGACATTGAGCTTGGCGACCGGCTCGCCAAGTCCCTGCACGACATGGGCTCGGCGATGAACCGCCAACCGGGCGAATTGGAAAGCCGGCGCTTGCTCAATGAGAACCAGGCAGAAACCAACCGCTGGCAACCGCAGACGTTGCAGCAAGGGTTGCAGCGGGATTTCCTGGCCAACGAACAATCGCGGGTACGGATGGCTGGCGATCAGACGGCGAACGAAAAGGCGGCCCTGGGCCTCTCGGAAGCGCAGCAAACCTCTGCCCCACGGGTGACGGCGGCCAACGCTACCTCGAACGCCGTCGCCCAACAGAGCGGCTATGCCGAGGCCGTGGCGCGTGGGCAGGCTCAGAACCTGGCCAACGACCAGGCGTTCTACAACAAAAACAAAGAGATGATCGACCAAATGCGGCAAAAGGGGTTCAACGACGGGGTGATCAATGTCTTCCTCAATGATCTGCTTGGGAACATGGTGCCACCGCTGCGGCTGTTGCAAACGCCGAACGGCAGGGCGCTGTTCGATATTGGGATGAAGTTCATTCCGGGCATGAGTGGCATGGCGGGAGTCGGCGGCGGTAGCATGGCCGGATCGACGATGAGCGGTGGGACACTGCCCAGTTCAGGAGGGTTCGCGTAATGGGCATCGATCCGCAGGACTATTACAAGCAGCAAATCGGGCAGGCGATGGCCATGCCGGATCCGTATGCCGGAGTCGCCGATCAGGTCGGGACGGCGATCAAGGGCTACAGCGACAACCAGGCGACCCACCAAAAACAGGCTGAGACGCAGCGCAAGCAAAGCATCGAGGTCGCCAGGTCCCGTGGCTTGCAGGCGCTCCAGCTGGGCCGGGCCCGGAAAGCGGCCGGCGACGAAGCCGGCGCCAAGTCGGCCTATGACGAGGCGCGGGCGGCGGCGATGCAGCTCGACGAGCTTCAAGGCATTGCAGCGCCACAATACGAGCGGACGGCGATGATCGAGCGGGCGGCGCCGGTGCCGGGCGGCACGGTGCAGCGGACGGTCGGCGACGGGACGAAGGGGTCGGCGGGCAAGGAGTTCATGCCCATCGACTGGAAGCAGCAGCAGGTCAATCAGGGGACCGATCCGGCGTTGGTCGGATCCCACCTGGCCATCGGCGGCAAGGCCGACTTTCAGAACCTGCAACGGGGGAGTGCAGTGCAGCCCACCGTTGACGGCGTGCCGTTCGGCGATGCGATGAACGGCCCGGAGATGCCGGATCGTTCGGCTGCGCCGGTGAAACTGAACGAGGGGCAAATCCTCGTTGATCCCACGACTCACGAGACCGTCGCCGAGGGCAACGCCAAAACGTTCGCTCCCAAAGGTGCCGGGCGGGGTGGTGGGGGAGGCGGCCGGGGCGGCTCGACGAAGATGCAGGCGAAGGTCGGCGGCAACGGCAACTGGTGGAACTACAACCCGGCGACAGGCGATATGGAGGACACCGGGGTCAAGGCGCCGGCACGGGCCGGGGCGGCATCGGGGAACGATGAGGATGCTGCCGTGAATAACCTGCTCAAGGGCGTCAAGTTCAACAACATCGAGGACAAGATGGCAGCGGAAGGACGGGCACGGCGCAGGTATCAGGCAGAACACGCACCCAAGGTGCCCGCCAAGCCAGCGGCACCGCCAGCGCCGAAGAAGAAGTCAACCGGCTACCTGAAGGGCCTCGTTGGCCAGCTCAAGAAAATGCCTAACAAAATCTAAGCAGAGGTGCCCCCCATGGCCAACAGACAGACCTACGATCCTGGTTACTTCGATGACGGGTCGGCTGCCCCGATCTACGGGCCTCCCCGGCCGTTGACGCCAATCGGGCCCGTAGCGGGGCCCCGTCAGCGACCGGCGGCCGTCCCTGTCCCTGTGGTGCCACGGGTGCCCACCCCGCGCCCGGAGCCGGCGCCGCTGGCGATGCGGGGATCCGTGCCGATCACGGCCAACCCCAAGAAGCCTGCCGCCTATCCCAAGCGGGCGACACCGCAGGAAAAGAACCGGATCTCGGTCCAAAAGCAATATGACAAACTGCCGCCAATGGATGAGGTCATGGCTGGCTTGCAGGATGATCAAGACTGGCTCGACGCATCGCCTGAGGATCAGAAGGCGTTCATCCGGCTTTACCACGACAAGGTGACCCGAAACCAAACGTGGTTCGAGAGCGGCGACGAGGACGTGCAAGCAGCTCGGGAATCACATATCCAGCAACGGCCTGTCGGCGAAATCCGGGAAGAGCAGAACCTGTTCCCTGAGCCGGAATACACACAGCCTGGCGGGTTCGGTCGGTCGATGAACCTGATCGCTTCCGGGATTGACCAAGGCCCGGTTGGCGGCGCCTATTCAGTGGCGACCGGCGGCAAGCGCATGATGCCGAACATGGAAACCCGCTCCAACTACGAGGGCTTCCTGCGGACGGGCCTCGGTACGATCGGCTCGACGCTGGGCCTGGGCTACGGTGCAGCGATGGCGGCGCCTGCCGTGCTTCCTGCTGCGGCGACAACGGCGATTGGGGTGGGCGGCGTCAATGCCGTCTCGGCGCTGGCGACGACGCTGGCGGCATCGTTCCCGACGATCGCCGGCCAGCTGGCCCGCGGCGAGATCAGCGCCAAGCAAGCGGCATGGATGGCGGGCATCGATCTTGGCACCGGTCAGGCGTTCGGGCCCATCGCCGGCCGATTCCCTGGGCTCGGGGCGCCTGAGACCATTCTGCGCACCGGGGCACAGTCGGCGGTCAGTCAGGCCGGTGAACTGGCCAAGGGCAACGGCATGACGCTGGAGTCCGGCGGCATGGACTTGGCAATGAACCTGGCGCAGGAGCTTGCCGGCCGCGGCCGGGCCAAGGCGCAAATCAAGCAAAAGGTCGATGCGGACATTCGGTCGATGGATCCCGACGTGGTTGCGGCGCGTGAGGCCGATGGCGAAACCCTTTCACAGCACGTCAACGATCTGCTTGCCCCGTCGATCCATCCGGGCACCGAGCAGGCGGCGGCGGCGGCGGGCGGGCGGCGGGCGGCCATCCGGGCCGAACGGGCCGCAGCTGAGGCCAGGCGTGCTGCCCAACAAAAGATCATCGACGACCGGATCGCCAACGGCGCCACACCTGAACAGGTACGGGCACAGCGGGATCCGATCCCTGCCGATGCCGCACAGGCCGATGCCGCTGCACGGCCGCTGGGCCGACGGGGCACGACGACCTATGACGCCAACCTGCGGCCGGATGCGGGGGAATACCCGGAAAGCATCTATGCCCAACGGCCGGGGGCGGGAGAGCCGGTACAGGATCAGGCCGTCATTGCACCGGGGGCCAAGCCAATCGTCACAGACGAAGGAGGGCTTGGCGATGTGACCGGCGGCCGGCTGATCGACAAGACGGGTCAGGGCCCGGTCGATGTTTCCCGGATCACCGAGACCGATCTGACGGACCTGGGCCGGCTGCCAGGCCCCAAGAAACCGCCTGTTTTCGAACCGACCGAGGCCGAGATTGCTGCCGCAGGGCGGCCGGCGCCGACCCGCCCTCCTGTCGTTTCCGATGAAACGGTGAGCGATCTTCAGGAGTCGCCAAACTCTGTCCGGGGCTTTGCCGGAGGTGACCAACTGCGGGTCTCTAAGACAGGCGCACACATAGACGTGACCGGCTTCACAGGCGATCACCGGATCAAGCTGCGGGACGAGAGCATTGGCGACTCCACCGTCGATGCAAAAACCTTGCAGCGCATGGCGCGCTCCGGGGATCTCGACGTGAATCGGCCCTTGTCTCGGCCCGAACCGCCCAAGGAAACGCCAAAACTGTTTGAGCCGGAAGCGCCACCGGCCAAGCCGGAAGGGCCCAAGCAGCTCACCGAGGGCAAGACGGTCTACAGCGAGGCGCCGACGACGCAACGGGACTTGATCCGGGAACATCGCGAGCGGATCGCCGGGCACGTCGAGAACCGGCGGCAATTGCTGGAGTCGGTCGAGCAGGCTAAGACCGGGCTCGGGAAGGGCAAGAAAACCCGCAAAGCTGGCGATGCCGAGCGCGAGGCGACGATCGCCGAGCTTGAAAAGAAGATCCGGCACGAGGACGAGCAGATTGCGTTCCTGGGCCGGATGACCCGCGCCGATTACGGCAAGCGCCCCGTCGAGACTGAAGCGCCACCGGCTAAGCCTGCCGAGCCTAAGCAACTGGCGGCCGGCAAGACCATTTACGGCGAGCCACCGGCCGACAAGGTGCGGCCGACACGGGCCCCAATCAGCCAGCGGGAAGCCGCTCGGGCTCACCGGGCACGGATCGACGCGCTTGTCGTCACGGAAAAGGCCAAACTGGCCGAGATCGAATCCGTTCGGTCGGCGATGAAAAAACCGGCCGACGAAGGCGGCATCGGCAAATCGACTGGTCGTGACCGGATCCTGGCGCTGCGGCGGGAGCTTGCCAAGACGCAGGAGCAAATCACGTTTCTGGGCCGGATGACCCGCTCCGATTACGGCAAGCCGGATCCGACGGCCGGAACGCCACATCTGGACCCAAAAATTGAACTCGCCGAACTGCGCAAGGAAGCTGTCGAGCGACGTGACATTGCCGAACGGATGCTGAGCGAGGCCCACGAGGAAGGCGCTGAGACGCGTAGCGGACGGTCGATCGAGACGATGAGCTTTGAGCATCTGCGCATATCGGGGGCGGCAAAACTGCGCGAGTGGGCCGGCGACATGGCGCCTGGCGATGTGCAGGATAGGTTCCATACGGCGGCCGAGCAACTGATCGCCGCACGCAAAGAGATCGACTATCTCGACGGGCCGACCGCTGCCCAGGACATTCGCGACCGGAACCACGCCGATACGGAGGCGCAAAAGGCTGAGGCGACGAAAAAAGCCGAGGCAGCCAAGAACGTCGAGGATGGCAAGCTCGACTTTGACGGTGACGATATTCCGGCGTTTGACGATCCGAAGTTTTCCAAGCCCGGCAAGAAGGAAAACCAACGCGGCTCGATGGGGACGACGGCCAAGGCCCCGACGACCGACGAGGCGACAGGCGCCGTCCTGTTCGGGGCGGCGATGATCAAGCGCGGCTCGCCGGACAAAAAAGCGTTCGTCGAGGGCATCACGGTCAAGTGGGGCCGGCATATGAAGGCCCACGCCAACGACCTATGGGAAAAGGCCGCACGGCTGCATCAGGGCATGAACGATAGCCTTGGCAAAAAGGCAAACGAAACGATCTATGGCGCTGATGCCAACGATCCCAGAAAGATGGCCAGGAACATCGTCGAACGGGGGGTGCAGCGGGTGCCATCGCCGAAGGCCGAAGCGACGGCGACCAATGTGCGGGAGGCCATCGAGACACAGGCGCCGGTGCCGATCGAGAAGTACCTCGCCAAGAACATCAATCAGGCCAGGCTCGAAACGACCGATGACGTGCGGCGAGCGATCGATGAAGTCGGGAAAACCTATGCGCATGAGATTGACGATGCAAGGCGGGGGACGATCACCAACGAGCAAACACAGGAGATGGCCGATTTACTCGGCATGTCGGTCAAAGAACTGGGCAAACGCAAGGTCGGGCAGGCGTACAACGCCGCTCAACTCAAGGCCGCCCGCGATCTGTTGATGGCGAGCGGGGATGCTCTGACGACTCAGGCGAAGAAGGTCAACGGCGGGGCCAACTCCGATGCCGATCTGCTGGAACTGGGGCAAGCCCTGGAACTGCACAAGGCGTTACAAGCGCAGGTCTCCGGGGCCATCGCCGAAGCCGGCCGGGCCTTGCAGTCGATGAACATGATGGCCAAGTCGCGTAAGGCCAACCATGCCGAGATTAAGAAAATCCTGGACGAGATGGGCGGCGGCGATCTGCGGAAAATGGCCAAGATGCTCGGCGAGGTGCCGGACATGAACAAGTTCGTCGCCGACATTCGCCGCGGCAACCCGCTCATCGAAGCCTGGATCAACAACGTCCTGTCCGGGCCCCGCACGCATATGGCGAACATCACCGGAAACTCATTGGTGCTGGTCGGCAAGTTCGGCGAAAACGCCATGACGGCGCTCATCTCGGGCGGCCGGCACCGGAACGCAGGCGAGGTCAAGGCGGAACTGTTCGGCATGGTGCAGGGGGTCCGGGAGGGGATCGTTGCGGCAAAACAAACCTGGAAAACCGGGGAAAGCCGATTCGGCAACCCGCTGGAGTCGACTACCCACGGATCCGCTACGGGCGAATACCTCGCCGGCAAGGGCGCCCGCTCCGACGTGGCGACCGCTGCGGGCCGGGCCGTCACGTCGTCGGGCCGGGCGTTGCAGGCCGAGGACGATTTCTTCAAGTCGATCCATTACCGGATGGAGGTTAACCGTCTGTCCTACCAGCAAGCACGGGCTGAGGGGCTGACGGGCACCGCCATGAAAAAACGCATCACGGAGTTGGCGGCAGACACCGAGATACACGATAAATCGACTGCCGAGGCGCTTTATCGCACCTTTAATAAGAAACTGGAGGATACCGATCCGCTTTCGTCCGCTGGCAAGTGGATCATGAAAGCACGGTCGAATTACCCCGGATTGACGCTCTTAATCCCGTTTGTGCGCACGCCTGTGAACATCACTAAGTATGCGGGCGAGCGGTCGCCGTTTGCCATGCTGAGCAAGGCCGTGCGCACCGAAGTCGCTGCCGGCGGCGAGCGGCGGGCCGTGGCGCTGGGCAAGATGGCGTTCGGCTCGGGCGTGATGCTGGCGGTCGGGGCCGGTGTGGCGGCCGGGACGATCACCGGGGGCGGGCCGACGGATCGCACGGAGCGGGAGGCCCTGTATCGCACGGGCTGGCAGCCGTATAGCCTGAAGATGGGCGACACGTATGTCAGTTACAACCGGTTGGCGCCTTACGGACAAATCGCTGCCATCGCCGCGGACATTGCTGAGATCGGCGGCAAGGCCCATCAGCGGACGGTCGCCGACAGCGCATCGGCGGTGGCCTGGTCCTTCTTTAAGAACCTGTCGTCGGCGACCTACCTGCAAGGCGTCACCGATCTGGTCAACGCTGCGCAGGATCCCGACCGCTACGGGGCCAAGGTGTTGATGAACGTCGGGTCGGGGTTCGTGCCGGCCGGCGGCTTGGCGACGAATATCAACGACATGATCGACCCCGAATTGCGGCGGATCGAGGAAGTTCTCGACGCTGTGCGGGGCAAGACCGTCGGCGGCCGGAACAAGATGAACCCCAAAGTGGATGCCTTCGGGGAAACCCCGGAGCGGGAAGCCTACGGGCCGGGGGCTGCCATCTTCCGGGCCGTGTCGCCGATGATGATTTCACGGGACAAAAACGATCCGGCGGCCAACGAATTGGTGCGGCTCGGGATCGAGTTGTCGGCGCCCGGCAAATCTCACCGGGGGGCCCTGCTCGATCCGGAGGACTGGACAGAACACGCTCAGGCGATGGGCAAGGAGATCCACGAATCGATCACCAACGTCGTCAGCCGGCCGGGCTGGGATGGGATGGACGAGGATCGACAGCGGCAATTGATCGAAAGCAGGATCTCGAAGGTCAAGTCAAAGCACCGTGAGGCCCTGACCAAGAAGCTTGCAGTCAGCCACTAGCAGGCGGCTGCTAGAATCAAGGAAACCCTATTGCAGCAACGGAGCTTAAGCCATGCCCTACAAAGTGCCAGCAACGGCCTACTCGACAAACACACGGGTGGATTGCATTTACCGGACGTTCGACTATGAAGTCCCGGATCCAACGACCGTCGCCCAAGACTTTGAACTGATCATCGGCCGGTCCCGACAGGCCAACGTCCTGCGGATCGTCAAGCGGATCATCGTCATTGCACCGAGCCACGACAGCGCTCCGCAGGCGTTCAAGGGGATCAACCCCAAGTCGGGGCTGTGGTACGGCGGGGCCACCGGCGAGATTTGGCTCAATGGCCAGGTCTATAGCCTGGGCCTGCTGGGACATGAGACCGGTCACGCCCATAACGAGGGCACCTGGGAGCAGCAAGCCAACGCGTTCTCCTGGGCCTACGCCTATCCGTATAACGGCAGCCCCGCCTACACCGCTCCGGGCTCGACGCTGTTCTTGCCATGGCTCGGGGGTGCGTCGTGATGTTCACCCGCGATCAGATACTCGCCGTATGCCTCGGGATGCTTGGCCCCACATTTGCCGCCGCTGGCATGGCTTGGCGGCAGTCGGATCAAGTCAAGGCAAACACTGCCGCCATTCACGGCATAAAAGGCGAACTGCCCAAGATCGCCGGTCAAATCACAGACCTTAAAACCGATCTCACGAAGAAAATCGACGACGGCAACGCATTGACCCGTACCGACGTGCGGGAGCTGCGGACCATCCTGTTAAACAGAAAGTAGGCACCATGCAAACGCTCAACATCGACGCCAACATGATCATCCTCGCCATCATCGCGGCGATTCCGATCATGTTCAAAGCGTGGCTACAACGCAACGACGTGCCGGCAAAGGCCGCACAGGCCATGGCCGATAGCGTACCGTCCGAGGTGGCGAACAAGATGGCCGACTGCCTACCGCCGTCATCGAACGGTGCGAGCCAATGACCCATCCGTTCAAGATCCTGACGACGCTTGCCGAGCTGGCCCCGTATCACCTGGGCCCGTCCGATGTGCTGGCCTGTACATGCCCCCGGCACGACAAGCCATTCATCGCCATCGCCGAGCCGGCGGCGGCATTGTTTCGCACCTTCCGTCGGCTCGACGGCAAACCCCGGCAGGTCGTCTCATCGACCCGTTGCCCGGCGCATCAAAGTGATCTGGTCCGGCTGTACAAAGGTAGGTCGCCGGTGGCCAGCAACATCAAGGCGGCGACCCATGTGGCGATCCTCGAAGGCGGGACGATCACCAAAGCGTGCGTGGCGTTCGACGTGCGCAACGACGGGTCGCACGCTGCCAAGCTGCACGACCGGGATTTGCTCCGCCGGGCGGGCGTGATGCTGTTCAGCAGGCAGCCGCGGATCGGCTGGAAAGGGTACGGGTTCGGTCTGGTCCATGCCGACGTGGCGTTCCTGGATCCCCGCGACGCGATCAACCATGTGCCCGGTGTCGAGTGGTAGAATTGCCGACAGGGTAAATCCCAGACTGGGAACGGCCAAGCCGCAAACCCGCACCATGAGAGAGGCCCCCGAAAGTGGGCTTTTCTTTTGCTCTTTTGCTATTGACTTTACGATACTTACTACCGGATAGTTGGTAGGCAAATCAGGAGGGGACCGGTATGACGAAGTGCGAGAAACTGAGGCGTGAAGCGGGTTACACCGTCGAGCAGCTTAGCGAAAAGGCCAAGGTCGGCGGTACGACCATTCAGGCCATCGAGGACGGCGCCGAGCCGGCCACCGTCAAGACGGCGCGAAAGCTTGGGGCTGCCCTCGGGGTGCCCTGGGCCGAGTTCTACCCGGACGCCACCCAAGCACACTGATCATCCCATCATTGCCGCCCACAAGCCGTAAAGCACGCCACTTCTAGGCGGCAACCAACATCGAAAGCAGGCAGTAACCATGCAGGACCACATTGACGCCATTGATCAACTGGTTAACCACGCCGGGATGCGCCCGGAAACTCGCGATTGGTTCCGGGGGCTGCGCAACCAACTCGCCAGCGTTCAGGCCCAAGGCGGCAATAACGTCATCGGCGTTCAGGTCTTTGGCGGGCCCAGCGCCGAAGTCGTTCGGCGGACTGCCGCCGAATTGGCCGACAAGCAGACAGCCCTGTTCCAGGAGGCGTTCGATACCCATTACCGTAATCGGGTAGCTGACACGGCTACGGAATATGGGGCGAAAGCGTTTGGCGTTTTCCCTGTCCCTGAACCGGCCGGGATCGGCGCTTCCTTCAGGGGCGACCGCACCCTTGAGGCGATGCAGGATGCGCAGGCGTTCATCACTGAAGTGAACGCATCCCGTGGCGGCGATAGCTCTGGCACCGTGTTTTTCACGATCGAGGTGCCGCTCAAGATGTTCGAGCGGTTGGAGCGCAAAGCCTACCAAAACTGGCGGGATCCGGGGACCGAAGCGGTGCGGATCCTGGCCGATTGCCTGTCGTACAACCCGCTCAGCGAACGGGATAAGGCCGAAGCCATCGCAAAGGCTGAAACGGTCGCCGAAAAGATGACCGAGGAGGCGCAAGGCTGCGATGATCGTATGTCGCCCAAGCCCTCACTCAGCGTGACTTATGAACATTGCAACGTGCCAGCCGACCGGACGGGCGTTCATCCCTGGCAGCCCACGCAGCTCGGCGAATACCGGCAGGGCCCCAAGAACGGGGAAAGCCTGTAATGGGCGTGCGTAAGATCCCGTTCCACTGGGCGCAAGAGTCGACGTATGGGGGCCGGGGTTCGACGCCCCGTCTCCCTAGGGCCAAGTCGGAGCGGGATTACCTGAACCTGCCGGAGAGGCCCAAAACGCCCAAGTTCCTGCCTCGCAGCAAGCGTGCGCTGCTCCGGGCCATTCTCCTCCGTCGCATTTAACACAGGGCGGGCCTTCGGGCCCGCCTCACATCAAGGAGTCAGACATGCACCACCAAACACCCACGCGCCCTAACGTGCGGCAACGCATCGCCAAGGACGCACAGGTCAAAGTCGCCCATGCCGGTCACTGGCGCTACAACTGGGCCCGGGAGGTCGTCGGGTTCGCCATTTGTTCGCTCGGGTTCCTGGCGTTCATGCGGTATCTCGCCCCGGTGATCATCAATGGCCGGTAAGCCGAACGGGCCGACCAATACCGACATGCTCTTTGAGGGCTGCTGGTTCCAGGACGAACGCTGGTACATCGTCGAGTTCAAAGGGGGCACGGTGCGGATCGAGAAGCGAGGAAAGCCTGATACCTGGATCAAACGGGCTCGTGCCGTACAGGGATGGCTCGATGCCAAGCAACGGAGGGACGATGCCGGTCAATCTTGAACAATACCGTGGGGCGCTCGATGCCCCATCGTGGCTGGCGCTTCAGGCGCTGGGCGAATGGGCCTGCGGCGAACACTCGGCGCTGCCGAAGCTGGGCGGCCATGCCCAGCGGTTGGTCAATGCAGCCGTCGTCTGCGGCGGGTTCCTCATGGTCAAAAAGCCCTTGCTGCCGTTCTTCCAGCATCTCATGGCCTGGATCAAGACCGACGCTTCCTACGCCAGCAAGCCGGAAGGGCTGACGACGGATCTCGAAACGATCATCACCGCCTATCGGGCCGATCTGGTGCGGATCGATGAGGTCAACCGCGTCGCCGAAGCCTGCAAGCCGATCGAGCGGTTGCCGATCATGGCCAAGATGTGCCGGGAATGGCTGCAAGCCAAGGAGGATGAAGCCGGGGCGCTGCTCGGGCCGTCCACGATCGAGGATGAAGCGATGGCGATGATGACCAGCATGGGCCCGTTGCCAGCGATCAGCGGGCCAGCGCAACAAAAAGAGGCCGGCATTGCAGCGCCGACCCCAGAACAAACCCACGACTCAGCCAGAAACCAGAATGAAGGAGTTTTACCCACTATGTCAACAGCCGGAAACGGGGTGCCCTCGGGGATCCCTGACGCACAGACGCAGGAACAGGCCCCGGCGTCCACCCTCAACGTGATCGCCACCGACGAAGCGTTCAACCTGCATCTTGAGCGGGCGAAGCGGATCCACAAGCGGTATCCGGTCAAGGAGATCGAGGCCGGGCTACGGGAGTTCCAAGCCGTAGCCGGCGGTCGCAGCATCCTTGAAGATCTGGGCAACCGGATCGCCGAGATCGACGGGGAGATCCGCCAATTGGGCGGCGCCGTCAGTGACCGGGAGGGCGCCGTCGAGGTCGAGTTCAACGGGGCGACGGTTGGCGAGAAGTACACGGTCGAGGTCCGCAAGGGCAAGCTGACCGAAGCCAAACGTACCGATACGATCCTCGTGGGCCTGCGGGCTCAGGTCGAGGACAAGAAAACCGAACGGGACATGGCCAATTCAGCGTTCTACGCCAAGCGCAAGGAACTGGATAGCCTGGTCGCCCTGTCTGAACTGGTCTGCACTCAGCTATTGGTCCTGGGAGGGCTGTAATCATGGCAACAGAAGAAACCGGCTTGACCGTCAAGGCGTCCACCGACGCAGCGGTCTACGATAGCGAGATGGCCGAACATCTCAAATCCCTGCTCCGCAACGAGGACGGAACCGTGATCGGGCACGAGGATCTGTCCGACAGTGATTTCGGGATCCCGCAGTTGAAAATCTGCCAGACGCCGAAACAGCACACCGACACCGGAGCTCCACTGGGCCATCTGATCCTCATGGCCACCGGCGAACATGCGGCGTCGTTCGATGTGATTGTCATGGGCGTTGCTACCGGCCAGTCGTACATGCCGGCGTTTGATCCCAAGGTGACGGACGCCAAGCCGATCTGTCATTCGAGCGACGGTATCACAGCTGACCCGGAGTATCACGAATCCGGGGTCGCTCCGACGCTGAAGTGCGCCGATTGTCCGAACCGGCTATGGGACAAAAATGCCGACCTGCCGCCCCTGTGCCCGGAGCAGCACAAGATTTACGGGCTGACGTTCGATGGCGTGCCCTGGGTGTTCTACGGGCAGAAAACCGCCATGACGGCGATCAAGGAATACGAGCGCACGTTCGCATGGCGCAAAAAGCACTTCTTCGAGACCCTCACCAGGGTGACTACCGTGGTTCAGACCAAGGACCAAACGCAATGGTACAACCCGGTCTTTAAGCAGCTGCACGATCAACCGGTGCCCCTGGCGCTGCAAATCGATATCGCCAAACAACTGCCAGCGTTCCGGGCCCGGCTCCGGGATCCTAACCGGCCTGGCGACGATGTGCCGGCCGCACCGGTGCAACCGTCAGTCCCAAACGAGCCGACCGCCGCTCCTGCCCCGGCTGCGGCGGTCCCTACTCCGACGACGGCACCGGCTGCAACGACCCAAGCACCAACCGCTGCCACCTCTGAACAGGCCGTCGTCGAGTCACCATTTAACGCTGCGGCTCAGGCCAAGATTGATGCTGAGATGGCAGCCGATCAGAAGGCGTTCGACGAAGCGCAGGCGGCCAAGCGTGCCGGTGCGGAAGCGTCTGCCCGTAAAGCCCTCGCTGAGCAGGCAGCGGCGGTCGTGACGACTGCGGCGCCGTCGCCGCCGGCAGCCACAGCGGCATCGGCTGCCGGCGGCGACGCACCGTATTAAAACCTTACCCCCATCGTCCCGTGCCGGCCGGGTTTGCCGGTATTTTCATGACAAGGAGACAAACATCGTGGCAAAGCAGACCAAGGAAGCCCTGAGCTTCAAAAACATCAATGACGGCCTTTTGGATGCCGAGTTCGAGGCCAAATTGCGCGAGGCGCAGGACGCCGTGATCGTCGCCGGCGGCAAGGCGGTCCTGACTATCAAGGTCGTCGTCAGTCGTGAGGGCGATCAGTTCATGGGCGTTTCGCATGAGGTGGGCCTGACGGCGCCCAAGGTCAAAAAGGCGTCGTTGTATGCCCGTGGCGAGCATTACCTCGTGGCGGATCCCGTGGTGCCGGTCAAGGGCGAGCAGACGGAGATGGCCGAGGTCAACAACGTCGTCGAACTGAACCGCAAGGCCCAGTAGCCAATACAGACCCCATTGCAGTAACAAGGAAGCACATACATGGACAACATGAAAATCGTTCTCGGCGAAGGCTTTGCCGGCAAGGATCTCTGCGTCGGGGCGCCGGCTGACTTCGACCGGGTTCGGACCACGCTACGAGCTGAAAAGAGGCGGCACCGGTCGTTCGGCGACGTGGCATCGATCGCTGCCTACCTCGAAAAGTGGGGCGACAAGACGGTTACCACGGTCTACACGTCGTTGAGCGGGATCAACTTCAATCTCGACGAAACGGACGCCTTGCAGACCGGGGATTTCATCCCCTCATATTCGCTGGCGTATCAGGAGTGGTCGCAGTTTTTCGGCCATCGGGTTGGGCAGGTCAAACTCAAGGAGTTCGTTGAACGCCGCGTCCCTGACATTATTGACGGCGTTCGGCTGCTTAATGCGGTCGAAAACCTCGACATGACAGTGACCATCGAACACAAGTCGAAGTTTGACGACGATAACAACTATTCCATCACATACAAGGAAGGAACCGAAGGAAAACCGGAAACCGTCAAGTTGCCCAAGCAAATCGTCGTGAGGATCCCCCTTTATGAAGGGGATAAAGAAACCTATCGCTTCCTGATTGACGTGAAGATGCGCACCCCGAAAGCGCCGGGGGATGCGTTCACCTTCGAGTTGCTGTGTCACGATCTGCCGACGATCCTCCGGGAGGCGATGGCCGACAAGATCGACGAGTTCAAGGGCCTGTTGACCGAGGGCTGGGAGATATACGGCGGGACGTAACGCCATCCCACGTCATTAGCCAGGGGCCGGCGTTGCAGCGCCGGCCCTGTCAGTCAGGAGTGTACCGATGAACCAGGGTCAACTATTGGACGTGCGGCGGTTCTTGGGGCCGGGCGGGATCATGAGCGAGGCCCGGCTGCCACAAATCGCCATGGCCGAACAGGTCGCCGAAGCGATTACCGACCGGATCAACGCCGTAATCGAGGCAGGCACCGGCACCGGCAAGTCAGTGGGCTACCTGCTGCCGGCCATCCTTAGCGGCAATCAAACGATCGTGGCAACGGCGACGATCGCCTTGCAGGAACAGCTCGTCACGAAGGATCTGCCGTTCCTACAGGAAGCGCTGGCGCCGCACGGAATCACGTTCTCGTTTGGCATCGCCAAGGGCCGGGCCAATTTCCTCTCGATCCGGCGGTTGATGATCGCCACGGCCAAAGTAAAGCAATTGACTTTAGCCGGGATGAGCGAAAAGAACGAAGCGGCTGTCGCCGAACTGTTGCGGATCGCCGATGCCGAGGCCGGCGGCGCCGGTGACCGGTCGATGATGGGGTTCGAGCCGTCGGCGGCTACTTGGGGCCGGGTCAAGTCGGATCGGGAAAATTGCCTGGGCGAGCTGTGTGCGGCCCATTCCTTCTGCCACTACTTTGAAAACCGCCGGGCGCTGGCCGGGCTGAACATCATCGTCGCCAACCATGCCCTGCTGGCGGCCGACATGCGCTCTGGCGGGCGGATCCTGCCGGCGGCGCCGAACATCATCATCGACGAAGGCCACCATTTCCCGGAGTCGGTGTTCGGAGCATTCACGACGACTCTCCGGCGGGGCCAGGCCGAAAAGCTGATCGGCGACGTGGCCGATCAAGTCGGTGCCTATTACAAGACGCACCCGCTGGCGTCTGGCCTGATCCTCGCCGAGGTGGCTTTGATGGATTGGGTCATGGGGCAATTGGGCGATGAGCAATCGGTGGGGATCAATCAGGTGCCGGCCGGGCTCCTGCTTGATTACATGGGGGCGCTCGGGCGGATCCTCAACGACATACCGCAGGAAAAGCGTATGGAGGCAATCCGGGACCGGTTGACCAACGTACAGGGCAGCGTGGCGCAACTCGGTGAACCACCAGGCACCGTGATCTGGGCCGAAACAGATCCCGTCCACCCGGTCTCGCTGAACCAGGGCCCGATCGACGTGGGCCCGATCTGCCAAGATCTGCTCTACGCTAATTCAGCGGTCGTCTACACGTCGGCGACGCTGGCGACAAACCACGGCGATATGTCCTACGCCAAGGCGGCGCTCGGGCTGGCCGATGACGTGATCACCGGCACGCATCCGTCGCCGTTCGTCTGGAACAAGCAGGCGCTGCTCTGCCTGTTCGGTGGGCTGCCGCTGCCTACGATGGCCGTGCCGATCTCGGTTGAGGCCCTGGACGTGATGGAGCGATTGGTTACCAAGACAGGCGGTCGGGCGTTCCTGCTGTTCACCAGTCGCAAGGCCCTGACTGCTGCGTGGGATGCGCTGTCATTCACGTTTGTGGAATACGGCTACCCGTGCGCACGCCAGGGGCAGGAAGGCGGCATGAGCAACCGGGATCTACTGTCCTGGTTCAAGGAAACGCCGGGGGCCGTGCTGTTCGGGCTGCAATCGTTCTGGGAGGGTGTGTCGGTCGAGGGCTCCCAACTGTCGCTCGTCTGCATCGACAAGATACCGTTCCCGAATCCGTCGGATCCCGTCCTCAAGGCCAAGGAAGCCCTGATCACGGCCGGCGGCGGCGACCCGTTCAAACAGTCGATGATGCCTCAGGCCATTCTGCGACTCAAACAGGGTCTGGGCCGGCTGATCCGCACGACGACCGACAGGGGGATCGTGGCCATCCTGGATCCCCGGATGGTGAGCAAGGGCTACGGGGCGACGATAATCAGAGCCCTGCCGCCGGTAAAGGTCATTCGCCGGTTCCCCACTGACAGCGAGTTTGCATCTTTCATCGCACCCTAAACGAGGCCATCACTTGGATTTAGCAACCCTCAAGGATCTCGTCCGCGTCGTGACGCTGTTCGGGTCCGATGACAAAATGCAGCATTGCCCTCTGCACACCGAAAAGACACCCTCCTGCCACATCGACGACCGGGCCAACCGCTGGCACTGTTTCGGCTGCGGTGTTGGCGGCTCGTCGCTCGATTACCTCATCCTCGTCGAGGGCCTGAGTGTCGGCGACGGGATCCAACGCCTGCATGAGCTAGCGGGCGTCGAATACAAGCAGCCGACACCGCAACAGGTCGAAGTCATGGAGCGTACACAGATCCGTGAACGGGCCCTGGCCTTTGCGGCAACGTACTTCCGGGAGCGGCTGACGCCAGAGGCAACCGATTACCTGACCGGCCGGGGCTTCACCCTGGAAACCATCGAGCGGTTGGGCCTGGGGGTCGATGACGGAAAACTTGGCTGGTTCGCTCGGACGTACCCGGAAAAGCTGCCAGGTGGCCTGATCCCTCAGGATCTGATCGACTGCGGGCTGTGCTGGCCGGGCGACGGCGGCAAGTTCGGCGACACCCTCGCCAAACGGGTCGTGTTCCCGGTCATGGTCGGCGGCCGGGTGCGGACGATGACGGGCCGGGATCTCACCGGGGAATCGAAAGCCAAGTGGAAGCACCTTGCCGGCAAGGACAAGGCCGACAAGCCGCTGCGGCTCGGGGCCGGGCTCGACTGGCTCTATCTGGAAGACACCCTCCGGCGCTCGCCGGAAGTGTGCGTCGTCGAGGGCCCGGCGGACGCTGTGATCGTGGACCAGTGGGGGCATCCGGTCTGCGGGCTGCTCGGGGTCGGCTCGATCCGGCCGCACGCCAAGAAGTTCAAGGGTAAAGCCGTCTGGCTGGCGTTCGACAACGACAAGGCCGGGCGGGAAGCCGTGGGCCCTGCGGCTCGGGCGCTCGATGAGGCCGGGGCCCGTGCGGTCTACGTCCTGTTTCCGCCGGATCCGCACAAGGATTGGTCAGACTGGGCGGCGGCCGATGGTACGGCCGATGCGTTCAGGGAACTCAAGGCGGCGGCGCCCAACTACATTACATCGCTGATCATGGCCATCGACCCGCACGCGTCGCCGGAGGTCAAAGGGTCGCACCTGATTCCGATATGGGATCTGTTGGCCCGGCGGCCGGCGGTCGAGCGGGACGCCTACATTAAGACGCTGGCCAAGCACGCCGGCATCACCGCCAAGGTTTGCCGGGATGCCGTCGCAGCGGCGGCTCGTCGCCAGGCCGATGCGGTCGAGGCCGAAGCGGCGGCGGATCCGGGCCGGGTGGAACTGGTATTCGAGGACCGGCGCTTGCTGTGCCCGGCGATGGATTTCGATTTCGACGGCGAGCATCCCGTCGCATCGACGACGGTCTACGTCCAGGTCCGCACGCCAACGTTCGTCGGCGGCGAGGTGGTCAACACGCTGGCCGATGCGCCTTACCTGATCCGCTCGACGATCACGCCGGACGGGCCGGTGATCGAGTGCCTGCCGCTGTCGGATCTGAACCTGTCGAAAGAGGAGTGGGGGCGGGTGCCTGCCAAGCACGTCAGTCGCGGCCGGTGGCAGCTGGCGGCGGCCAACGAATACGGCGTCGAGGCGTTTGTCAACGGCCGGGCACCACGGGTCGATGCGCCGAAGCTGTTCGAGGATCTCCGGGCGCTGATCAAGTCGTACGTGCATCTGCGGGATCCCCGCGACCTGGACATGCTGGCCTGCTGGATCATGCAGTCCTATCTCTACCGGGCGTTCCCGGCGATCGGGTATCTGTGGCTGCACGGGCAGCGGGAATCCGGCAAATCGACGATCGGGCAGTTCCTGGCCGATCTTTGCTTCAACGGCCGGAAGGTCACGTCGGCGACCGAGGCCGTGCTGTTCCGGATGATCGAGGCCAATTGCTGCACGATGATGATCGACGAGGCCGAAAAGCTGGAGTCGCCGGATCCCAAGTCGAGCTATTACCAACTGGGGCTGCTGTGCAATGACGGGTACAAGTTCGGGGCGTCTGCCGAGCGGTGCGAATCACAACCGGACGGCCGGCAAGTGACCGTCTCTTATGATGCCTATTCGCCGAAGGTGTTCGCCTCGATCCGGGAACTGAATTTCGTCCTGGCTTCACGCTGCATCCAAGTCTCGTCCGAGATGGCCAGCGCCGAGGACGTTGCGGGCCTGCGGGACGTGGCGCAAAACCTGCATCGGTTGCAGCCGGTGTTCGCCGATCTCCGGGACCGGCTGCAATGCTGGGCGCTGTCGTTCTTCGCCGAGGTCCATCAGGCGCATACGCAAATCTTCCTTGAGGATCCGGACATGGCCCATTTACGGGGCCGTCAAAGGGAGATGTGGTTGCCGCTGATTTCGATCGCCGCTCACCTGGATTTCGAGCGGTTCGGCGAGGTGGTCGGGCCGGACGATGACCGGGTGCAGGATCGGTTGCTCGATCTGCAACGGGACAAGTCGGCGACGGCCAAGGCGGTCGAAAACAACGCTCGGCTGGATCTGTTCCTGTTGCAGGTTGTCTACGAAACGATCGAGACCGGGGAACTCAAGCCGGTCAAGATCTCCTATTCGGTCGATGGCGACTTCTTTGCGACGAAGGACATTGCCGATCTGGTGACAAAGCACGCACGGGAAGCGGGCGTAATCGGGCCTGACAAGACGGTTACGGCCCGAATGGTCAAGACGTTTCTGCGTCAGCTGGGCGCCGTCGTCGAGTTGGAAAAGGACCAGCTACGGGTCGATGGCGGGGCGGCCAAGCGGGTAACGCAAATCGCCAAGGGCCGATTCCTGAGCGCAATGGAGCGTGCCGGGGTGGCGCCGCCGGACTGACCTGTCACGGCAAGATCGATCTTGCTGTGACATATCCGTTACAAGGCTGTTTTTTGCTGTGACATATCCGTGACAGCCGGGCTGGAAGCCTACGGGCGAAACGATCGTGGCCAATGGGGGCCAAACAGGCAAATCGTGATAGGCCGCTAGTAACCATGCGGGTTTCAGCCTGTCACAGCAAGACCGATTTTCGTAGGGGTAGGTAAGGGGGGTGCGATGCGCAAACAGTTGAAAGCGATCCAAGCGACCTATGCTGAGGAGTTGCAAAGGGCCCAAAACGGGCAGCTGGGGAAGGACGAGGGGCCCAAAACAGGCACCTGGGGCGGCGGTGAGGTGATAAAAGTGGCTACTGAGGAGGCGGCGACTAGCGAAAACAGCGACCTGAGAAGGCTGCTTACCGGGGTAGAGGGCCTTCTCAGCACCCATTTTTCGGGGTCGGCTGCCTCCTCAGTAGGGGGTTTGGACTCCTCAGCTGGCACTTTTCAGGGGTCGTCGCCTCCTCAGCTGCCTGTTTTAGCACAAAGGGTCACGCTCACCCTTTCTAATCCGTGGTCTGCGAACGCTGAAAGCCGCTACCTGAGAGGCGCAAGCCGAGTTGATGGCACTCTAAGCCTGATACAACCTCAGTATTTCGACAAGTCCGCATCATGGCTGGGTTCCAGGCTTGTCGAGTTGGGGGCAGGGATCGCCAAGGCTGAGGCCTTCTGGGAGGGGAATATCCCTGACTGGGCCGATCTTGCCCCGTCACCGGCCGATCAGGACAAACGGTTCAAGTGGTGGTACAAGGCCGAGGCGATGCGCTGGGAACTGCGGGTCCTCGAAGCGCATACCAAGTTTGTTGGGACCATTCCGCAGGCAGGGTACAAGGGGCAACGGTGCTTCACGATCATGTGCCCGGCGCTGGCCGTCATGTTCCGGGAGGCGGCCGAAGCACAGGGGCGCATCGGGGCGCCAGTCCTGTTCATCGGTCGGCATATGGCCAGGCTGGCCGAGGCCGAGTGGGTTTGTGTCTACCGCTGACCTATGGTGGGACTGGACGTTTCAACCAGACACGGATGCGGTGATCTGCTCGCGCTGCCTGACTGTCGTGTGGCCCCACGGTGGATCGGGGATCGGTACGCCCTGGGGGTGTTCGTGGGCCTGGGCCTGCTGTAACCAGTGGTGGGTCCTTCAAGCCAAGATCAGCAAACGGCTACCGGGCAATTTCTGGATCAAATACTCATGGGGTTCCGTGGTGCCGAGGCGCTTCCGGGATCCAGACGACGAAAGGGACGAAAATGGACAGCGGGACACGCCTGGAAAATTTCACAAGGGACAGCGCCAAAAAGCAGGAAAGCCTTGGGTTGAGCATCCGGAAAACATCGCCGCCGGTCATGGGCCGGATCCAGAGTGACGGCAGCATCAAGGGCCGGGTCGTTTCCAAGGGGGATCTCGACTGGACGGGCGACTTTAACGGGGTGGCGGCCAAGTTCGATACCAAGTCCTGTGCGGGCAAGGCATCGTTTCCGCTCAATCTCCTGAAGCGGCATCAGGTGGTGATCCTGAAAAACGCCCACGCTCGGGGCGTCGTCGCTTTCTTCCTGGTCGAATTGACGGCGCTCGGGCCGCCGGTCTACCTGCGGCTGACATGGCCGATCCTTGAGCCGTTCTGGAAAGAGGCCGAGGGCGGTGGCGCTCAGTCGATCAAGCTAGTGGTGCTGATCCAGAGCTGCAAACCGATTCCGATGTTCGGATCCCGCAAGCGATACCTGAACCTGGCCGAGACCATCACCGAGGGCCGGCGGGAGGTGGCCTTTGACTAGCATCGCCTGCCGGGGCTGCAAGCGGCTTTACGGCAACGGTCACGACGATTGGTGCCAGGTCCGGGAGGGAGCGCCCGTCGTCGTCGCACCGCCCGGGCCGCCGATGGTCCAGTGTCCGCGTTGCCTGGGGACGTTCCCGCAAACCGACGAGTTCTTCATGCCACGGCCTGAGGCTGCCAAGTTTGCCTTCCATCGCCGGTGCCGGTCCTGTAACTGCAAGACCGTCGCAGCACACCGGGCACGGGTCAAGCTTGCCAAGGGAAAGGCCGATGGGTGAGTTTTATGTGACCGATGTGCCCTGGGCGTTCCCGGTCTGCTGGCGGTGCGGCGCTACCCGTCTCGTGGCTATGATCGATTACCGGGGGGCCTGCACGTCCTGTTTCTGGGACGACGGGCTTCGCTACTTCGAGCGGAGCGAAACGTTCCCGGCTGGGGCCGATCTCGCTAAGATCCGGGCGGCGGCACGGTCGCCAACAGAGATTGCCGAGGCAGCCAAGCGCCGACGGGATAAGAGGAAACAGTATCAAAAGGACCGTGAAAAGCGGGATCGGGAAGCCAAGCGGGCAGCGAAAGACGGAAACAATGAATAATATCCCTTATGCCGATATCGGCGACGACATGAACCAAGCAAGTGAACAAAGGGACTGGTGTGGCGGGTGACGCCGTTGCAATCATGCACCGCCCAGGGCGCAAGCGCTGGAACGGAGGCGGGGCGGCCGCCTACTGGGAACACGGATCGGTGCGCCAAGACCGGGTTCACCCAACGCAGAAGCCCATTGCCCTGATGGCGGACCTCGTGACCCTTTTCAGTCAGCCGGACGATCTGGTGATGGACCCGTTCAACGGCAGCGGGTCGACCGGCGTCGCAGCGCTGAGGCTCGGCCGGCGATACATCGGCGTCGAACTCAACGATGGGCACGTCGAAACCTCACGGCGCCGGCTTGCGGACGCCTCCGGAGAAAACTACCAATCGGCGGACGGGTCGACCCAAATGGGCCTGTTCGACGCCTCGGCATAACGCCGTAAACCCGAATGAAGCCCCCAAGATAACCCCAATTAGTCATGTATAGCGAACGAAAGCGAGTAAACACCATGGAAACCAAGAAATCATCAGCCAAGACCAAGAAGCCGGCAGTCGCAGGACGGGCCGTCCTTGTCACGACCGAGCATCGGGGCGTGTTCTTCGGATATGCCGAGGACACCTTGGGCGCCACGATCAAGTTGACGCAGGCACGTAACTGCCTGTATTGGTCGTCGGATGTTAAGGGATTCCTCGGATTGGCGGCTACGGGACCAACCAACTCCTGCCGCATCGGGCCAGCGGCTGACATCGATCTGCGGGGGATCACCTCCGTCGTCGAATGCACCCCCGCCGCCATCAAAGCTTGGGAGGATGCACCGTGGTCACGCTAAATCCGCCCTTCTACAAGGTGCTTAGCCCACAGGGGCAATCCTGTAACAACGGCGATCACCGCTGGTCCCTGCCGACGGCGGGCGGTCCCGGCGAATGGCAGGAGATCCCTGCTGCACAGCCACTTCGCCTGTGCAGCGTCGGCTTCCACCTCACGACGGACGTCAGCAAGTGGTGGAAGGATGGCCGCAAGGTCTACTTGGCCGAGTTCGAAGGCGAGAGGACCAAACAGGACGGCGACAAGTTCGCCGTCCGCCGTGTCCGCCTCATCCGGGAGGTGATCCCCAACGACTACGTCAAAGAGCTTGGTTTGGCCGTGACCGGCGATGTGCCGGCATGGGCAATCTGGTCCGGGGACGGGTCCGGGTCCGGGTCCGGGTCCGGGTCCGGGTCCGGGGACGGGTACGGGTACGGGTCCGGGTACGGGTACGGGTCCGGGTACGGGTCCGGGTACGGGTCCGGGTCCGGGGACGGGTACGGGTACGGGTCCGGGTCCGGGTCCGGGGACGGGTACGGGTACGGGTACGGGTCCGGGGACGGGGACGGGTCCGGGTACGGGAAGGCGGCATAACGCCGCCTTCCCGATAAGCCAACCCCGAATAATCGGCATTATTGATGAATAGGAGCATTAACCATGTACAAGATTTATGGTGCGAGTGACGATCTGATCGAGATCGAGGGCAAGCACGGCGACGAGATCGATACCTACAAGGGGCCCCGATGGATCACGTTCGGCAACGAAGTAATCGGCGGGATCCGTGTCTTTGCCGGGCATACGGGTGAATGGGGCTGGTTGCTCTCTGTCCAACCGCTTGACGATGACATTCCTTGCCCGTGGCCGGTGTCGGTCGTCGTCGCTGATAACGGCTACAGCATGGCGATCTGCATCGACTGCCCGGACGATACGCCTTGGGCCTATCAGGGCGGGCCGGTCAAGTGTGGTTCCTGTGGCCATGTGAAAGAGGGCGATGACGAATGAGTCTGCTTCGCTGCCGGCTGTGCCAATGTCCGATCGGGGCCAGGGTCAAGGCTTCCGGCCGGGTCGATACGATGGGCCGTGAGGATTCGGTCATAACCTGGACCCATCGCTGTGCGGTGTTCGTGCAGTCCTGGGGATCGTTCCCACCGGGCGGGGGACGGATGACACAGCAAGGGGATTCCGGCGCCTGCTATAATCCTGTCAATGGCTAGGCCAGACAGACTGGCGTAGACCTGCGAAAGCGGCGGCTTGCTGGCCCGTGGCCCCGCTATGCCTTGATTGCCTCCCTAACGGGGGGCTTTTTCGTTGCTGTCAGGGGGATGCCACAATGCCGCACAAACGAGGATCAGCCGGACGCGCCGGACACAAGCGGGCACACAGCGTCAGCACGTCGCAGACTTTCACGGGGTCCAGTGTGGGCATGGCTGACCAGGGCCCGTCGGCGATCAAGGATCCTTGGCTGTGCGGGGCCGATGGCCGCGGCGAGTGGGCCGGCGTCAACGGTGAGGATACGTGGGTCGAGGTGGTCGGGATGGATCTCTCCGGCTATTCGCTGCGGCATCCCATCGCCAGCGGTGCCGGGCTGGCCCCGTTGCCGCTCGTGAAGCTGGGCCGGGGCGAGACGTTGCTTGATCGGATGCGGGCATGATGAGCGATTTGTGGGCGGCCGATTACGGGGCGCCGTTGCTGGGGATCATCCGGGACGCATCGGAGATTTCAGCGGTCCAGTGTGACCGGATCCGGTATCAGCTGGGCTCGTCTGACGGGTTCGTCCGGGTGCCGGCTCCGGGGTGGGCGCCGCAACCTGGGCCGCAAACGGAAATCATGCGGTCCAGTGTGCCGGCCGTCTACCTCGGAGGGGTTGCCGTTGGCATCGCCGATCCGGTGCGCTTCCGGGATCCAGACGCGGAAAAGCCCCCGCGGCGGGGGGCTGTTGGGTGGCTCGACTGCTAGGGCTCGCCGGTCTGCATGGCGGCGGTGATCGCTTCAAGGATCACATCGTTACCAGACTTGCCGCCGAACCCTGCGACCCGGTTGGCATCGATCCATGCCCATATGTCGGGGGGCAGGATCACGTTTCGTTTGACGCCTTTGGACGGGCGGCCTCGGCCGCGGAATAGGGGCTGTGGGCTGGTGGCTGGCATTAGGTGGTCTCCTTCTTGGCGGCGTTGCTCGTGTCGATTTTAAGTTTGAACGTGTCGGCGATCATGGGGTCTCTCCTGTCTTGGTCGGTCCTCTCGTCGGGCACCGTTGCCAAGCCCCGTGTGGGGGGCCTGGTGGCGGGGTCCGGGTTAAACCTTGTCCCATCCCTTGGGGGTCCGGGGGGTCAGGGCGGCGGCGGTGGCCTCCTGGATCTCCTCGCTATACCGGTCGGCGAACTCGGCGGCGACTTGGCGGCGGTCTTCGAGGTCAAAGATCTGTGGCCAGTCGGACCGCTTTGAAAACTCTTGGCAGTAGGCGGCGGCGGCGCTGTTGGCGGCGGTGAGCCAGACATACCGGGCGGCCTGCTTGTCGTAAGTGCAGTCTGCCATCTTGGCGCCATGGTCGGCGATGATCGGTTGAATGGTGGCGGCGTAGAACTTGCCGTCGTTGATGGCCCATAGGGCAAGCTCGCGGGCGGCGTCGGTCTTGGCGTGCTGCATCCCGTTATCGTTGGCGTTGGTCATGGGGTAACTCCTTGCCGGTGGTCGGCGCTTCGTTGGTTCGCTCTAGCATTATGCGGCCCCATCTATTCAAATGGCAATAGGTGGGGCCATTTATTTTGTAAGTCGGCATTATGACTGGATCAGAGGGGCGATCGCTGTGGTTAATAAACGCTCGTTGGAGGTCGTCAAGGCCGATTACCTTTCCAGCGGCGATACCATGGCCGTGGTTGCCAAGCGCCACGGACGGGGCGAGCGCACGCTTGTCCGCTGGTCAATGCTGGATGGTGATGGATCGTGGGAGGATCAGCGGCGCCGGCTTGCCCCTAAGATCGCTGCGGACCTGGCCGAAGCCATCACGCGTGAGAAGGCCGCCCGCGAGCTAGACGCCGCCGGGGCTGTGGCTTCTGAGAATGGCCGCGCCTTCGAGGTCGCCGCCGCTGGCCTGGTGACGGCGGCGACGGGGATGGCGCTCCGGCAGGTCCGGGATCTGGAGTCGGTCTGGTCGGCGATCATGATCGAGGCCCATAACCTGCGGCTGGCAAAGACCAAAGAAGTGGCCACGAAAATTGGGCCGATGGATATCCGCCTTGGTCCGATGGATCGTTTAGCAGGTCTGCGGTCTGCGGCTCAGGCGTTGACGCAGTGCCAGGCGGCGATGCGTAAGGCCTTGGGCCTTGATCGTGACACCGACGACGGGGACGACGGCGCCGAACGGAACCTGCGGCCGGCTCTGATACCTGAAAAATCCGATGGGTGGCGGGGGCTGGTCAATGAGTAACATTAGCTATAGAATCACGCGCGCCCAAGAGAACGCTCTCTCTGTGACAGGAAAGAAAAAAAAT
>JBKJQX010000167.1:0-3618 GCA_046594875.1 Vicinamibacterales bacterium | reverse complement strand
GAGCCCTTGAACACGTTGCTGCCGCTCTTGGTCACCAGGTTGATCGACAGGCCCGACGACTGCACCGACACGTCGCCGCCGCCGTTGGTCACCGAGATCTGGTCGAACGAGTCAAAGTTGAAGTACGCGGGCGACGAGTTGGACGACAAGTCGGTGATCGACCCGCCTTCCAGGTTCCACTGCACGTTCGCGCCCGTGCCGCGCGACGTGAGACCCACCTGCTGGCCCGACGACGAGCCACCGACGTTGAGGCCGGCCTGCACGCCGGGGGTCATGTTGATGATCTGCCACGGGTCGCGCGCGGTCGGAATCTTCTCGAGGATTTCCGACGTGAACGTCGCGCCCGACGTCGTCTTCTTCGTGTCAACGACGGGGGCCGCCGCCGAGACGGTGAGTTCTTCCGACATCGCGCCGACTTCCATCTTCATGTCGATGGGCGCGTTGAAGCCGCTGGTAATCACAATGCCGTTGCGGACAACTTTCTTGAAGCCGCTCAGTTCGAACGAAACGGAGAACGTCCCGTTCGGCACCGTCGGAAACTGGTACGCGCCACTGCTGGCAGTGACCACGACCAACGGCGCCTGCAGCGCCGGACCTGCTACGGTCACCGTCACGCCGGGCAGCACGCCGCCGGACGTATCAGTGGCCTTGCCGAAGATCGAACCCTGGGCCAGGGCCGCTCCGGTCATCATCACGGTAGCCACGGTGGCTAACGCCATTACTCGAAAGACTCGCATCATCCTGTTCTCCTCCATCAGTCACAAAAAGATCACATGACGGCAAAGGCGACGCCCTTTGACAGCCGTGTGAACTATTGCGACGGTGAGGCATCCTACGCCGGGCGGAGGAACGTGGTCAAGGACGTCGAATGAGAATTGTTGAGGATATACCCAGTATGAGTATTATGGCCGGGTTAGGGTAGCCAATCATCAAATGAAAAAAAACGGCCCCGGGCACGAATGCCCGGGGCCGGTATGTTGAGTGCTACCCGCCTTCGCCCGCCTACGCCAAGAGGGCTGCGGCGGGGTTACGGCGGGGCGGCGCCCCAGTTAGAACCAGAACGTCACGCCCGCGCGGAAGACTCGCGGCGGGAGGATCGAGTTAATGCGGTCCTTCGGAAGAACCGGGTTCGCCGCCGTGCCCACCAGGCTGATGTTGTTGCTCGAGAAGCCGAGCACCGGCGCCGAGTTCAGGATGTTGAACCCGTCGACCGTCACCTTCACGCGGTTCTGACCGCCACGGAACGTGACCGTCTTGTTGAGGCCCATGTCCCACAGGATCGTCCGCTCCAGGCGGGTCGTCCCACCGGGCTCGTAGTTCAGCGTGCTGTAGGTAATCGTACCCGAGGTGCCACCGTAGACCTGGCCGGGCCCGTTGATCGACATGGTGCGGTTGGCGCCGTCATTCATGTTGAAGTTGGTGGACGCCATGATGCCCCAGGGCAGGTCATAGCTGCCGTTCACCTTGAACAGGTACCGCGCGCCGGTGTTGCGGCCGTCGAACAGATCGACGCCCGTCGGGTTCGTGAAGAAGACGTCGTAGTCATTGCGCTTCTGGAGCGTGACCGCGATGTTCAGCTGCCACTTGTCGCTGTACCGCTTGTTCAGCGTCAGGTCCACACCCTGATACACCTCATAGTCCAGGTTCGTCTTGGTGATCGTCGCCCCGGCCGGCCGCGT
Organism: Vicinamibacterales bacterium; assembly: GCA_046594875.1. Lineage (GTDB taxonomy): Bacteria > Acidobacteriota > Vicinamibacteria > Vicinamibacterales > SCN-69-37 > SYFT01. The sequence goes on along the minus strand of JBKJQX010000167.1, from coordinate 1,939 downwards.
CAGTCCCTGCTGCACCGTGTAGTAGGTGGCGGTCTGGCCGGTCACCGGATCGGTATGCAGAATGCCAGTCGTGTTGTAGATGTTCGACTGCGGGAAGCCCGCCGCGCCCGGCTCGAAGCCGATGATGTACGCGGCCGTGCCGTTGTCGTATTTGCGGTAGATGTAGTCGGCGCCCACGGCCAGGTTCGCAATCAGCTCGTGTGACATGCCGATGGTCAGTTCCCGGGTGCGGCTGAGCTTCGCATCGTCAGCCACGCGGTTGCCGGTGGCCTGCAGCACGCCGTTCACGAAGGTGGACGGAAAGGCCGGCGTGCCCGTGAGTTCCGGCCGCTGGATGAATCCATCGCGATTCGCGTCGGTCCAGCAGCTCGAGTTCGCCGCGGTGCTGCACGCACCGCTGCTCTGGTTGGGCCCCCAGGTCACGAAGAAGTTGTCGAGGCCCGACAGCGCATTCGCCAGCGTGATCTTCGTCTGGTAGTAGTAGGACCCGGTGGCCTTGAGCGCCGTCTTGCCGTTGCCGAACAGGTCATAGGTCAGCGACATCCGCGGCGAGAACTGCGAGAACGCGCGCAGTTTTTCGTCCTGGCCGGTGATGGGGCTCACACCGCCCGTGAGCTCCCCTTCACAGTAGCCCGGCAGCAGGTCCGGCACGAGTTCGTTCGCAATCACGCACCCGCCCAGCCACTTCGACTGCTGCCAGTCGTACCGCAGGCCCGCGTTCACGCGCAGCCGCTTGTAGCTGTAGGAATCCTGGATGTAGCCGTTGTACGACCACCAATCATTGTTCAGCACGTAGTCGCGGGCCAGCTGCGCCTGGTAGGGCACCAACCCGATGGCCCCACCCACGGCCGTGTAGGCCTTGCCGTCGCCACAGTTCGCGAGCAGGTTGTTCACACACTGCACGCCCGCCCGGCCACCGCCGCTGGGGTGCGTGAACGACGTGATCGGGTTCTTGCGATAGCCCGCACCGAACTTCAGACTGTGGTCGCCGCCGAGCACATTCGTCAGGAAGTACGTGCCGTCCGTCTTGAGGTCGAGCGACGGGCGGATGGTCTGGTAGTTGCTGAACAGCGAGCGGCTCAGGTTGCCCGTCGTCCGAATCTGCTGCTGCTGGATGTTGAACATGCACTGGGGCTTCGCGGCCTGCGGGTAGGATGACCGGTCGATGCTGTTCGTCCACCGCGTGCCGCCGCAGTCCCCCTGCGTATCCTGATAATCCAGGAAGAAGCCGCCGAACACCTTCGTGAAGGCCGTGTTGAACACCAACCGATCACTGGCGATGAACGTGTGGGTCAACTGGTGCAGCGGCAGCGGAAAATACTTCCAGTAAATTTCGCTCGTCTGGATGGTGGTCGCTTCCTTCTCCGTGACGGCACTCGCCCCGCGGGCGTTGCGGAACTTGTTGTCGCTCGAGAACTGATACTGGAACTTGTGCGACGCGTTCAACTGGAAGTTGAACTTCGCCTGCTTGTTCTTGATGATCGTCGTGTCGGGCGAGAGACAATCCTGGACCTCTTTGAGATTGTCATAGGTCAAGGTGCCACCGGTCAGCAGCGTGCCGGCGCGCTGCGCATCGGCATACGGCACGCACCCCGCCCGCGAGCGGTCGAAGAAGTTCACGACGCCCGCGTTGATGTACTGTTTGTCGGCTGCCGCCCACCACCACAAACGGTTCTTGATGATCGGACCGCCGTACTCACCCGAGATGTTGTAGATTTTCTTGATCGGCGCGCCCGACAGGAAGCCGCCCGACCCACGCGCGAACTGCTCCTCGGTCACGTTGTTCGCCTGCGAATCGGCGTTCTGGAACGTGCCGAGCGCGGAGCCCTTGAACACGTTGCTGCCGCTCTTGGTCACCAGGTTGATCGACAGGCCCGACGACTGCACCGACACGTCGCCGCCGCCGTTGGTCACCGAGATCTGGTCGAACGAGTCAAAG
>JBKJQX010000103.1:0-3247 GCA_046594875.1 Vicinamibacterales bacterium | reverse complement strand
CTAGTGTCCCGAGTCAGAAATTCGCTCACCATCTTCCGGGCGGGGCATCCCGCCTGGCGGCGTTGCTCCTCCTTCAAATACGCCCAGTATTCTCAGTCGTCGCGCCTGGCCATCCGGGCGCCGCGCCTCGGAACATGGTGGCGAATTTCTGACTCGGGACACTAGTGGGGGCTCACGTCGTCGTATCCAGGCGCGCTCGCCGTTGTGGTTCAGCATCTGCTGATGGTGCTGACCCTCGTCGGCCTGCGCGACATCGTCCGGCGTGTTGTCGGAGAAGATCTTGCCACACTCGCGCTTCTCATCACCGGGAGCGTTGCGCCGACGCTGTTCCTGCCGCAGATGATTCTCTCCGAGAACGTCGCGCTGTTCGGCAGGGCCGGTGCGCTCTGGTAGTTGTAGGCCGTCAGTGCTTCAGGGCCTTGCCGACGTTTTCGACCGTCTCTCCCACTTTCCGCTGGACCTTGCCAACGGTGTCTTGGACTTCGCCTGAGGCCTGATCCCGCACGCCCTCGTCTTCGAGCACCGGGTCATTCGTGATGCGGCCGACGGTCTCCTTGACCTTGCCCTTGACCTTGTCCACTTTTCCTTCACGTTCGTTCTTGTTCAACATCGGAACTCCTTCGTGTGTGTGCGTCGTCGGTGAATCAGGCCATGGGCGCCGGGGGCGGGCCAGGATCTGTCACTGGTGAATCGAGTGGTGGTGGATCGATGCTCGGCTCACGCTCTACGTCAGGCGCCTGCGGATCATCAGGAGGCACCACCGGGGCCTTCTCCGGATCGCGCGGCAGCTCGAATGTCATGGCGTTAAAGGGCACGGGAATCGGCTCGCAGGAACGCAAGGTTGGACGGAATCACCTGCAGCAGGTCGCCCTGCTTTTCAAGGAAGCCGTGCTTCTTGAATTTGCCCATGAAGAAGTTCACCCGCGAGCGTGTGGTGCCGACCATCTCCGCGATGACTTCCTGCGACACCTTCGGCAGCGCATAGCGGCCGTTGCACTTGCTGTCGCATCCGGCCAGGGTGAGGAGTGTGTGAATGAGCCGGTCCTCGCCCGAGCAGAGCAGCTGAACGGTCAGGTCCATTTCAAGGGAGGCTTTGCGCGCCAGCGTGTGCGTGATGAATCGCTCGGAGATGGCCTCGTCGGATCGAATGAGGCGGGTCATCTCGACCTTCTTCAACACGAGGAGTTCCGTTTCGACAAGCGCTGTGGCCGTCTGCCGTCGCCGGTTGCGGCCGGCGATGACGTCCTCGCCGAGGAACGAGCCGGGTCCCATCAACCCGAAGATCGCGCCCTTACCAGACGCGCCCGACACCGAGAGCCGCACGCGGCCCTCCTCGATATGCATGACGGTGTCGGCGTCGTCGCCCTGATAGAAGATGACCTCTCCTGGCCAATGGCGCACGACCGTGTAGGACGCGGCCCCGGTGTCCAGCAGACCTCGTAGCGACAGAGTGGGGTTGCTTGTTCGGGTTGTCATGCACCCTTACACTGCAACTCCTGTGCCGGAATGCACTCTGGCGCTTTTGCGGTGCAAATAGCGAGAAAACAGGGATGACGAGCCAGCCTCGCGTATCACGCGGCAAGCGGTTACCTAACGTTGGTAATCTCTTTCTGAAGCGATTACGCCTGCTCCCGATCGGAGATCCCGCACTCCTTCATCTTGTTAAGCAGCGTCTTGTAGCTCACGCCGAGATACGTCGCGGCCTTGCGACGATTCCACCGAAAGCGATCCAGGGCCTCATTGATGGCTTTGTGTTCAGCACGCTGCGCCGCGGCACGCGCCAGGGTGGGCAGGTCCACCGACGGTTCCGATGGGACTTCCTCATCTTGTGGGTCTGGTGGAGGGAGAGCCACTTTCTGTAGCGCCCGGACGCCCTCACGCGGCCGCTGGAGTTCGCTGAAGATGAACGTCTCATCCTGCAACACCACAAACCGCTTCATCATGTTCTCGAGTTCACGGATGTTGCCCGGCCAGGTGTGCGCCATCAGTGCTTCCTGCAGCCGCTGACTGGGTCGCCGGAGCGGCCGGCGATAGACCGCGGAGTACTTGGCCAGGAAGTACTCGATCAGCGCGGGGATTTCATCGCGGCGCTCACGCAAGGGTGGCACCCGGATCTCGATGACCTGCAGGCGATAGTACAGATCTTCACGGAATGTGCCGGACACCATCATCGCTTCGAGGTCGCGGTTCGTTGCGGCGATGATCCGGACGTCCACATCAATGGATTGATTGCTTCCCAGACGCGTGAGCGCACCGTCCTGGAGCACGTGCAGCAGCTTCGCCTGGAGCGCCGCCGGCATTTCCCCGATCTCATCGAGCATCAAGGTGCCGCGATGCGCAAACTCGAATTTGCCCACCCGCGACGTGCCGGCGCCGGTAAATGCGCCTCTCTCGTGACCGAACAGTTCACTTTCCAGCAGCTCTGCGGGCAGCGCCGCACAGTTCACTTTCACGAATTGTTGAGTTCGCCGCGACGAGCGCCGGTGCAGCTCGCGTGCGATCACTTCCTTGCCCACACCGCTTTCACCACGCATCAGCACACCTACGGCGCTGTCGGCGACACGGTCGACCATGTCCATCACCACGTGCATGGAATGGGAGTCGCTCCAGTACGGCTGCAGGCCCTGCGGGTCCTCGGCCAACTGCGCTCCGAGGCGGGCGATCTCGGCGGTCATGGACTGACGCTCAAGGGCGTTGCGAATGGCGGCATCCAGTGCCGCCTCGCCAAGCCCGCCGGGACTCCCGCCCTTCAGCACATAGTCGGTGGCGCCCAAGCGGACGGCCTCGACAATGGTCGCAGGCGCCTGGCGGCCCGACAGCATAATGACCTCGGCCGTCGGTTGCAGACGCCGGATCTCGCGCAACGTCTCAAGGCCGTCCAGATCAGGCATTTCGACGTCGAGCAGGACGACATGGGGGGCCGCACCGGTCTGCAGGTGTTCGAGCAGAGTGGCCCCGGTGTGGTGGACATCAACGGTGTACCCGCGGGTCTGCAAAAAAACCTGCAGATACTCCGCGAACGCGGGATCGTCATCCACGAGGGCAATACGGGCATTCATACTGGGTCCACCGGTAATGTCACCCATCTTGCACGACTCTTGCCAGACTGGCACCATGCGCCGCCGCCTACTGAAATAAGCCGACGGTGGGCGATAAGGTAGTCAATTGTACCGGATAACCAGGGATCAAAAGTTACGAAATCCTCGATCACCTCGGCCTCCGGCGGCGTGAGCGCGAATCTGAGGAC